>NZ_JASJEB010000130.1 GCF_030064895.1 Crocosphaera sp.
CAAGTCCACTCAGCTTTTTCTTTAACCTGTAAGGCTATTTCCTCCCAATTATCAGGATATCTATCTCGGTTTCTCATTTGTGCAGTAACAATTAGTTATTAATATTATAGCTAATTTTGTTTATTTTTGATACTATTTAACTCGATGTCTGAACCTCCATCTTTTATTCTAAAATTTACACTAGAATTATCAGTAATACCTTTGATGTTTAAGTTTGCAATTACGAACATAACGGTCACACAAATCATTAGAATATTTATTGAATCTTTCATTATTTTTTAGATTTAACTCAATATATTAATGATGACCTTTGTTCAAAAAACTTTTCAGGGGCTAAAATTAGCCCTAGACAAAATTATCAAATTAATTTCAGAATTTCCTCAACAGGTAGATTATTAGAGATCGCCTTTTTAACATCTGCTAACCGTTCCCGTTTAACTGACCGTTTTTTAGTCTTCCACTTGTCGTTAACTTTTTCATCCCAACAATAAGCCCAAAACCAATGATCAGGATTATTAGGATCTCTTGTGGAACCATCTTTAACTTTTGGGTAAGTTTTAACCTCACCATTTTTATTGGTTTTGTTTTGAATGAATGGGTATAAACTACCTGATGAATTTTTCTTAGGGGAAATTTCCTTAATTGTTCCAGCACTTATAGGGATGAACTGTTTACAACCTTCCGCGTCCTTCCTAAAATATTTTCCAAGAGTCAAGCAGAAGTAATGCTCAGTATTTCTGCAAGGATCGCAACTGGCACAGTCAACGCATTTTTTCTTAGGGGAAATTTCAAGTGTTGAACTTTTTGCACTATTTTCCCCTAAGAAAATTTCAAGTGCTGAACTTTTTGCACTATTTTCCCCTAAGAAAATTTTTAGCCGATGTTCACACCATTGAATTTGTTGATCTTTATCTTTAACGGTTGCTAATAATTCTTTACGTCTGGCCTTGGTCTTATTATTAGCTTTATTGAGATAATCGTCCCGTAAGGCTTTTAACGAGGCTATTTCATCCTCTAACACCTTGCGATCGCTACATATCTGAATTTCTGACCAATCATTAACATTGACTCTCACTAACTGATTATCCTTCCAAGTCCAATCAGACCATTGCGACTGTGATAAATCAATTTCTAATTGTTTACCAACAATATCAGCAATATTAATGTTAATTTCTTCAAAATCAGTGGTAATGATTCTGATCTTTTGTTTCCATACTCGTTTAACAACTGCGTTGACGGTTATCTGGGGTGATTTTTTCCAGTAAACTCTATCCCCTGGTTTGTAATTCTCTTCCTCGTATGTTGCCTCGTTTTTCTTAGGGGAAATTTTAGGAACATTAGTATTATCCTTTTCCCCTAAGAAAAAATCATCGGATGACTGCAAATTTTTCTTAGGGGAAATAGAAACATGATCATGGTTTGTCTCATTTCCCCTAAGAAAATTCTCATTGAAGAGACTTGTCTGAGATTCCTTTGTATTTGACCTTAACTGATGTTTACCCTTAGTTTTTGCCCAATGGTCAAGCCAAGCTTGGGGACTAGGATAATGATCTGTTTCTCTGATAGGAACTGACAAAATGATAGAGCGATCGCTATTTTCAATGGTGTAATTGGCATTGAAAGAATTGTAAGTAAACTGCCATCGATGGCCATGAGCAGACCAAGATTGAGAATGATGCCAAGGATCAGTTATCGCTGTCTTAACTTCTGACTTCAAACTTCTAACTTCTGACTTCATATCCCCTCCTCAACTGGAACACCATTTTCGTCATATTTGATGTCAACGATGGGTGTTGCTTTGTAGGGTCGGCCTTCTTCGGTGAAATCTATCTGATGGGAATGTTTAATTTTGGGGTAAAGTTCTTCAGCTAAAATCGGGTCACTAAGTTGGTCATTGAGAGTAGTTTCGGGTTCGGGTTCGGGTGTCCGTTTAAACACACTGCCCATTTTTGCCCATAGTTCCTTTTTGGCAATGGGATCTAGTTTTTGCCTGTAATCATCAGGGTTATCCCGTACTTTTTGCCAATCTTCGGCCCAACCGGGATCAATGGTTAACTTAACTTTGGGTTCTCCTCTTAAATTAGTTGATAAATATTTGACCGGATAATCAATCACTAATCCATCAGCGATCGCCCACTGATACCACTCTAAAAAGTTCTCTGAGATGGGTTTGGGTCCCTTTTGGACTCGTTGGTTAGGAATCTGGTGTAAGAAGACTCCACGGGGATTATTGATGGTTTCCCAGGTATTCTGAACGTGTCTCACTGCCCCATAAGCTTGTGAAATATGATGATCTGCGATCGCTCTTCTCACTTCCCCGTCTAATGAGATTCCTAAGTCTTTCAACTTGCTGATTAAATCTTCTGGAATATCAGGTGGTTGCTCATTTTTTTTCTTAGGGGAAATTTCCTCATTTATATATTGCTTTGTAGTTACTTGTACTACGTCGGCGGAAGATTGATCTTCACCAGAATCTTTTTTATCAACTAATTTTTCTTCCTTAACCTCTTCTTGTAATAAGTAACTTTGCTCATTAGAAGTATTTTCTTCGTTGACCAAATCCAGATCCGATCCAAATTGAAAATTTTTCACCCCCCTCCCGGTCTGGGAGGTCTGATTAGTCTGAATATTCTGAGAGAGTCCAGAACCCTTATCTGATGCGTCTTTCGGCGGTTGCTTTTCCGAATTTTCGGAAAAGTTTCCGTTTTCTCGGAAAAGTTTCCGTTTTTGCGGACAGTTTTCCGTGTTTTCGGAAAGGTTTCCGTTTTTGCGGACAGTTTTCCGTTTTTGCGGAAAACCCAGATTTCGGACGAAAAAGCCTTTATCTTGGAAATCAAAGAGTTCGAGACTTTGAAACTTAGCCATCGCCTTATAAAGCGTGGTCTTTTTGATATTGCACACCTGCATGATGCTAATCGTGTCAGGGCATTCAAAATAGCGATCGCCAAAGGGATCAATTTCTACTAAGTAGCTCCATAGTCTCCATTCGGCTGCGGTGAGATTAGCTTCTCTGAGTCTTTGCCCCATTTGAGGCGTTAACGCATAAAACGTCCCTTGTATCTTTTGAGTTGTTTGTGTCATGATTAAATTGAATCTTTTGAATTTTCGGGTTCTTACCCGATGCCCTAAACCTGCAAGTTTAGGGCTTAATTTTTTCTTAGAACGGAATTTTAGCTATGGTGGCCGAGTTGGCCTGGTTTGAATAAGTAAAGGACAAAACATTTTTGTTGCGTGATATTGTCCCAATTCGCTAACCTTTGAGAAGTTAGTCTAATTGGGCTGATTATTGATGTGTCTACGAGGAAAATGCTTGCCGGCGTTCCTCGTAGTCCTTAGTTTTTTTAATAATAAACCTATCATCATGAATTTATCAAGTTTTTGGACATATTTTGATGAAGCTAAATTAACGGAAGAAATCCTAATCAATTCTCAATTTTCTACAATTCCCGAATGGAGTTTAGAAAAACTGCAAAGGGTTTCTATTAATTATCGATGGTTAGTTAAAAGTCATTCTAATCACCTAGCTTTAATGATTTCACAACTACCAGAAAGCCAGTTCAAAAGCTTGATCTCTGAGATTTTGAACGATGAGCAAGGTAATGGTAAATACGAGAAATCGCATCTATATTTGTGGGATAATTTTCTTCGCTCAATTGAAGTTTCTGATATCTCTAATAACTTAATTGAAATAGATCCAATGTTGACGTTAATTAACAAAAGTTCCATTGATTTTGTCATTGGTTTAGAAGGCGTTGGAGTTGAATGTATTTGTGCCGTTTATTTAGCGGTATTTGAGCAGTTTCTAAAGCAGCATCCTTACATAATTGAGAATAAGCAGAAGATTGATTGGGAGTTTTTTGATATTCATGTTAGAGGAGAAGATATACATCATAAACAAATGATTAGGGAAGCAGTAGAACAACTCATTAACGAAAAAGTAATTAATCCTGATTTATTATTGATAGGCTATAATAAAGCTAAGGAAATTTGGCGAGATACTTGGAATCTTTGGTTAACTTCTTCAGAGTTAGAAATCTTAAAAGTCAGTTAAATCAAAGCTTCTGAGTTTATTTGCCCTTGGCTTGGTGTGCTACTAAAAAATTATCTAGTAAACTGTAAGCTAAACTTTTAAAGTACACTGAGCCTCCATTCATTCTGGCAACTGCAATAATTCCTTCAAGACTAGAAACCAACATTTCAATCTCATGATTTAAAATAGTTATTTCTGATTTATGTTGTTGAATATTTTTAATAATCCACTTAACCTGTAAATAAAAAAACTGTTTTAATTCTTCAATAATTGATTCAGGTAAAGTATTAATTTCTACTATCAAAGTCATACAAAGACAAATCTTTTTATTATCAGGCTCAAGAACCTTTGAATAAATATTGATTAAGCCTTCTAAACAACTTCTTAATGAGGTAGATTCTTGTTCAATCTCATTCAAAATTAATTCAAAATTGTTTCTGTATTGGATTACCGTTGCCATGACTAAATTTTCCTTATTTTTAAAGTGATGGTAAACAGTTGAAGAACTAATATCTAGTAATTCAGCAATCTCATTGATAGTAAACCCATGATAGCCTTTTGTTTGAATTAAATCTTTGCAAGTCTCTAGAATTTTCTGTCTTGTATCAATCTGGTTCATACACTCCTCACCTATTCGTTGAAATCATCAGACTGACTGACTACTCAGTCAGTTACCTAACCCTCTCTTAACCAACTATGAATAATTGTCAAAAACCTTACTATAATTGATTTTTGATAGTGTTTTTTTGACATAATTGATATTGAGTAGGTTTGACATTAATATAAGAGATTTCTGAGAAATTGCAACTATTCTGCTAGAAAAAGCAAAAATCGGCTTTTTTTATATAGCGTTTCTCACAACGAGTGAGGTAAACCTAACTCCTGCCTCAAAGGGATAACCTGTGTACCCTTCGGCTGACACTCATGGCGAAGCCTCACAAGTATGAGAAGTGCTATAACCTTTTTTTTTAAAAAACCTTTTCGGACTCGATGCCCTAAAATGCTAGGTTTAGGGCTTAACTTTTTTCTGAGCAGAATTCTAATTATGCTGGCAGGCCAGTCTGTTTGTCTTTTTGAGCAATCATAAAATTATCAAGAAGTTGATGAGCTAAATTGTGGAAATACTCAGATCCTCCCTTCATACGTGCTACTGCGATAATTCCCTCAAGACTAGAAACTAGCATTTCTATTTCATGATCTAGTACCTTTGTTTCTGGTTCATACTGAGAAAATAGATTCGTTATCCAATTAACTTGAAGATCAAAGAATTTTTTTAATTCCTGTATAATTGATGGCGGTAAAATATTAATTTCTACTATCAAAGCCATACATAAATAAATTTTTGTGTTATCAGGTTCTAAAACCTGGGTATAAACATTAATCAACCCTTCTAAGCATCCGATTAATGAGGATTCTTCCTGGTTAATTTTAGTCAGAACTTCTGAAAAATCCTCTTGATATTTAATAATGGTTTGTTTCACTAAATTCTCCTTTGATTTGAAATGGTGATACAAATTACCGTGGCTAGTTCCTGATAATTTAATTACCTCGCTAAGACTAAAAGAATGATAGCCTTTAGTTTCAATTAAATCTTTGCAAACCTCTATAATTCTCCCTCTTGTATCAATCTGATTCATTAACTCCTCACTTATTTTTTGACCGCTTTTATCATATACTGATTGTATAACGGACTTTATAAAATATCAACCAATTTGTACAAACTTTGTTATAGTACATGAGTAAACAATTAGGACAAGTGATGTCACAACTCAGAAAAAAAGCTGGACTTACCCAAAGACAAGTCGCTTTAGCAATAGGGATAACAGATCAAACGGTCAGCAATTGGGAGACAGGCCAAAGAAAACCTCAGCTTACCCCGGCTCAAACTTTAAAGTTGTGCAATGTGTTGAACTGTGACTTAGAGGAATTAGCATCAAAAGATAAATAGAGGTTTGACTGATCGTTTAGCCGACGCTTTCTACTAAACCTGTTATATTCCCCCTATAAAAAAATTGCTTATGAAAATTCCTTTTTGAATAAGTAATGTTACTGAAGCATGAGATCGAACAAGGAAGCTCGGCGAACTCAGTTCGCCAGGAGCAGGTCTTGTTTGAGGGTTTAAAATTAGTCGAACCTTTACCGTTGACGAGGCATCCGGCGGTGGTTTATTTGCGATCGCTTTCTCCTAAGTCTCAAATTACTATGCGTGGTTCGCTCAATATGATTGCCAGGTTATTGACCAATGGGGAATGTGATTATCTCAGTTTGAACTGGGCGAAGTTGACTTATCAACATACTGCGGCGGTGCAAGCTGCTTTATTAGAAACCTGTGCGCCGGCGACGGCCGCCACTCGAATGTGCGCGTTAAAGCGGACGTTAAAGGAATGCAAACGGTTGGCGTTGATTAGTGGTGATCAGTATGAAGCGGCGGTGGATTTACCTGCGATTCGAGTGCCGGAAACGTTACCAGGACGTGCGTTGGAAGTATCAGAAATTGAGGCATTGATGGCGGTGTGTGAAGAAGATACTACGAAGCAAGGGGTAAGGGATTTGGCGTTGATTTCGATTTTACGTGGTGCCGGATTACGAAGAGATAAGGTAGCGAAGCTGCTGTTAGAAGATTTGGAGGTTGAGACGGGGATGTTACGGGTATTGAATGCGAAGGGGGGGAAAAATCGACTGGTGTATTTATCGGAGGAGGCCATGGTTTATGTTAACCGTTGGCTTGCGGTCAGGGGGTTACAACCAGGGGCGTTATTGTGTCCCATTCGTAAAGGTGGGCGTATTCAATACCGTTGTATGTCCGGGCAAAATGTCTATTTAATTGTCGAGAAACGAGTTCAAGAGGCCGGTTTAGAAAAGTTAACCCCTCAAGATTTTCGTCGTACCTTTTGCAGTGATTTATTTGATGCTGGAGTTGACCCAGTTATGGTGCAGCAATTAGTAGGCCATGCTTCTTTGCAGACTACAGCTAAATATGATAGACGAAAAGAAGACCTCAAACGTGAGGCCATTAAGAATTTAAAGTTTAAATCATGAAAACAATATTTAATTTAAAATCCATTAATGTTATAAAAGATATCGAGAATAATCTATCCAATTGAACAAAATCGTTTCGCGCAGTCCCCATCTATAATCTTTGATGAGCGATGGGGTGTGTTCAAAACCGCTATCATCAATGTTATCCCAACCCAGACCATGCAGCATAACTAATTGCGATCGCATCCACCTGTGCATCTAATTTTAAGGGGTTGATATTGTTACAGTACAGAAGTTGGCCGGCCATGCGTCTCCTGTTACTACTGCGAAATATGATAGAAGAGGGGAAGCTGTTAAACGGCGGGCGGTGCAGAATTTGGGGTTTTGATAAAAATTGAGGTTGTTTTCATCTAGGGACGGAATTTTGGAAAAATGTCTCTGATGGTTAACTACTCCTTATCTTTATCCTGAAAGAATTTCGTTATTAGCGAGAGAATATCGTTTTTCTCCTTGCTTCGTTTAGTCATCATTCGGGAACAAAGGGTAAAAACAGTTAATATAGCTGCTTCCGACGTTTTTCCCACGACAAACAGGATTAAGACAAAAAAGAATCCCAAATAATAAATTATGTCAATTATTACGGCAATGTTAAAACTCCAACTGGATTGACGTAATAATTCTTGTGCTATTTTGTCCTCAATGGTGACATTGGTGATTGGCTTATAGCGTTTTTCAGTTGAGTGGCAATTATAGCAATAGACAGGCTAGTTAGGACACATAAATTATATTTTAAGGGAACAGGGAACAGGGAACAGGGAACAGAAAAATGTCCTAATAGCTTTGGCGACTGCTATACTTCTAGTAGGGGAAGACACGGAAGATTTTTTTCCATCACCCTTATCCTCTTGTTTGAAGATTTGTTGCTCTAATTTAAAAGTGCTGTCAGAAGCCTGTTTTGGTAGGTTTTTGGGGCTGCTCATCTTGCTTTATCTATTATGTGCATCAACACTAAACATCTTACATTAAATATATTTAGTTCAGCAACTTTGGTTATGATTTTTTGACCTAGTTGGTTTAATTAAGAATCTTTGGTATAATTGTAAAGAGTTCATCTATACTAAACTGACAATTTAACTATGAGTGACAGACAAGAGGTTACAAAAGCAGTTCCCAAAATTGCTCAACTGCGAGAAAGAGAAGGATTAACTCAACTACAGTTATCACAGCTTGTCGGTGTAACGGTTCCTTCAATTCAGAATTGGGAAAGAGGGAGGGCAGGAATAGAGCCGATTGAGCGAGTAATTAAGCTTTGTAAAGCCCTTAATTGTCAAGCAGAAGAGTTAATCGACTATATTCAAGTTCCAGTAACTGAAACCGAAACGGCTCAGACGAAAGCTGAAGCACTTGAAAAACTTAAGAAAATGCGTCCAACACTAGGAAAAGAGCAAAAAAAACCTAGCATATCTAACAACTAGAATGAACAGCTAAATAGCTGACATTTATGATGTTAATCTCTAGGAAAGGATACTATGGAAAATGAAAGTTTTAATGAGTGCAGATTTAATTAGGTTAGGTTTCCTTGAACATCGGCAATATGAAGAAGAGATTGATGTTTTTTGGGATCTGATAGTATCCAGTCAGATTGAAGCATATATGACCCCATCCTGTTTAGGTAAAATTTTGGATGAGATTAGTGAAAATAATAGTCTTGAGATAGTTGGAGATTTTTGTTGCAATATAACTCAAATAATTCAAGTTTTTCCGATTAATCATATTTTATATAAAGAAGCAGAAGCACTGAATTTAGAGTTAGCTAACATTGAATTAGCCTTAGAAATTGCTTGTGCTAAAACTGATAATTTAGCGATTTTAACTGCTCAAAATTTTATTCATTTTTGTCCTATATTGTTACAAATAAATACTTTAAATCGTTTATTAAAAACTTTTTTAGTCCGTCAATCCCTAGAATTCCTATATTATCTCGGAAGTTCTTATTCTTCGCCTTTATCAATTAGTCACGTTCCGCTACCACAATCATCATCAGATGACACTCAAGTAGCAATTACTAGACAAGATAAACGAAATTATTCTCTAAAAAATCTTGAAAAAGGGCGAAATAAACCAAAATTAGGGAAAAAAGCAGTAACAATTCAGCTTCATCCCGATGAGAAGATTGTATTAGAACACATTGCCGAATCTTTTAATTTGAAACATGGAGACAAAGGCTCAATTACTGCCTTGCTTTCACAAGTTGCACAAAACATTTTAATGATCGTTGCAACTCCACCTATACTTTCCAATTCTCTGACTTCTCATGAACAGGAATCTTTCCTTCCAAGCGATCCCGATGAAACCTTTGATATGTCCTTATCTGACATCATTGAGTCTAAAGAGGTAGTTGACGATCTTGGTAGTGGAATAGATTATCTATTTTGATATAGACTTATGAATCCTTATAGCAATCTTAAACAGCACCGACATCTGGTTCCTGACCATCATACACTATGTGAGCTTATCAATTACTATCATAACTGTATGGATAACCCTAAAAACCAAAGGTCTGAAATTGATGAATGTTTGCATATAATACTTGATGGAATTGATGTTGAAGTTTTAAGATTAGAGCAAACAGAAACTTCAATTCGCTATTGTTTGAGAACCTTTGATGTATGGATGAAACAAAAAAAAATCCCTAAGAAAGATTATTTTGAAACATTAAAAGACAAGCTCCATATTCATCAAGATGTTGAAATTGATAGATTAATGAGGGAAACCAATAGTCTTCGACCTTATCCTGATTCACTTCAATTTGATGATGTTTTTAATCTTATTTTAGCTATTCATATTAATGCAGATTTTCTCGTAACGAAAAAAAAAGATAATTTGATAAAGTTCATTAATTCTTGTAACTATCATGGGTTTCAAAATATTTCTTTAGAAATTCATGACCTTATTTCTTTAGCTCATTGGTTATCTGAGGAAGACTTCATAAATGCAGCAACTCCAACTGTTAAAGTTATTACTCCACAGGGTGCGATAAAAATACTTCCAGAAGGTTCAACCCCCGTTGATTTTGCTTATAAAATTCATACAGAAGTCGGTCATAGTTGTAAAAAAGCGATAGTCAATGGAAACGAGGTTCCCCTCGATTATCAGCTTCAAAATTGGGATAGAATAAACATAATCAAAAATAATAAATCAAACTCTCCTAAACTTGAGTGGACCTATTTTGTGAAAACACTAACTGCGAAAACAAAAATTCAGCAATATCATCGTGATAAAAATATAAAAAGAGGAGAAAAAATAATTAAAAGAGAATTTGGAAATCGCTATATTATGACTGGTCAATTTTATCAATCTATTGCCGAGCAATTAAGATGTAAAAATATTCAGCAACTTTTAGAAAAATTAGGAAAAGGAGAAATTTATATTGAACAAGTAAAAACCATTTATCAACATCAAATTGATTATTTAGATGCTAAAGTATGTCTTGAAGAAATAATTATAGAAGAAGGTCAACCTGAAATTTTAGGAATAGATTGTCAAACTTTTAAGGTAGCTGACTGCTGTTATCCTTTTCCTGAAGATACCAATGATATTATTGGGGTTTTAAATACAAAAAAAGGAATAGATTATTTAACAATTCATGATCATAACTGTTCTAATTTAACTAAAATCAGTCAAGATAAACAATTCGTCATTCAATGGAACTGCTCATCCTGTACAGTATCTTTAAAAATGCTCCTGAAAGATCGCGAAGATATGCTATACAATGTTCTAAATTGCTTAATTACAGAAGAAATAATATACGATCTACGTTCATTTAAAACGTTATCAAGTAAAGAGCCTACACAGCAAAAAACTGCGAGCTGCATAATTAATGTTTTAATATCTTCTAAGATACAGCTTGAACACATTATTAATACCTTAAAAATATTGACTGATGTTTTGCAAATTCAAATTCAAGAAATTACACCGAGTCGTGCTAATTATGATCGATAAAAACAATTCATAGATTATATTGATATGAGGACTCTGCCCCAATTATTCATTACTTAATCAAGGCAAGCTCTTTTATAAACTAATAACTTCATAAATTAATATTGAATACTATCTTTATTGGGTCAGCGTGTGTAAATATTTAGAAGTAATGGTAATCGGTTAATATGGTGGAGTGTGCAGCTATTATAAAATGTCTAAATTATCCCCTCGTCAAAGAAAAGTAACCCGTCTTCATCGCATTAGTTTTATGTTGGACAAAGCTATTCCCATTCCAGGCACAAAAGGTCGAATAGGACTAGACCCCATCTTAGGATTAATACCAGGGGGTGGGGATACCATAGCCGGTATATTATCAGCTTATATTGTTTGGGAATCAGCACGAATGGGAGTAAACCGTCAGGTCATTGGGCAAATGGTAGCTAACGTATTATTAGATTCATTGGCAGGTTCAGTTCCCGTCGTGGGGGATGTTTTTGATGTTACTTGGAAAGCTAATATTAGAAATATAGAATTATTAGAACATTGTATGAATTACACTCCCGAGAACAGAAAAGTTAATAAACTTTTTTTGATTGGATTAAGTATAGTTTTAATTTTAATTGTCTTGGGATTTACCCTTTTAACATTAGCTTTAGTAACGTGGTTATGGAAAAATATTACGGGTAATAACTAATGGATAAATTAAATTTGAGTGGGG
>NZ_JASJEB010000131.1 GCF_030064895.1 Crocosphaera sp.
AGGGAGTAGGGAGTAGGGAGTAGGGGGAAAGAATTGATTATTTATGTGCGATAATTGATTTGATTTTTTATTATCGGAGATGTCTATTATATCCCTTGTATTTAACCAAGAGAGGATGTCAAATCTTGTAATGAGATGATATTAAGTGGTTGATAATTTTAATAGGGACACAAGATTCATTTGTCCCTAAGAATTTACTAGACTATTGTGAGTAATTAGAAAAAGTTTCCTTCATTAGACAAACCATTTATTGACGGGTCTCCTCCGATAATTGAGTCTCCTATAGTATTTCCGAATCGTACCGGAGTCAAACTAATAAAGCCATTATCAACACTTGCATTTAAGTTATAACCTTCTAAAAAGATTGGATCGTTAGTAGTTACGCGCAGCAAATACTGAAATCCTGGTGATAGAATTAACTCAGAAGAAATCCCGGGAATATCTGATACTACCCCTGGTCTAATTATAGCATCAACACCACCACCACCATTGTCATTAGCTGCAATTATCTGGCCCTGTCCAGATTCTAATAGAGAATCTGGAGGTAATTGATATACTTCTAATAGAGGATCAAAACCAGTTATAGCATCCAATTCAATTCTTATAGGAGTATTTGGTGCCGCATTTAACAAATAATCGTCTTTCTTGACGAAAGCTGTGTTTTGAAGATTTCTCACAGATTCATCAGCATTATTGTCTAGTGTACCTTCAATACTAACACTTACTCCTTGGGGATTAGGGGGTGTTGGAGGTAGTGGAGGTACAGGAGGTATAGGAGGTAGTGGAGGTATAGGAGGTATAGGAGGTACAGGAGGTGCTGGAGGAATAATATTAGCACTAGCTGGAAACAGAGCTAACTCATAGTCACTAGAAATACCAGGAGCAGTCTGAAAAACATTGATTAAATATTCACCGGGGGTAAAGAAAGATGCCTGAAACGCCTCATTTGATGTACCCAGGTTGTCGCCACGAGCAATTAAGTTACCATTGCTATCTAATACTGCTACATCAAGATTACCAGTGATATTTTGTAAGGCAATTCCCGCAGTTAATGGTTGTTCGACTGTGATACGATAGAAGTCTACAGGATCGAAATCATTAATTGTTGCCGACTGACTTATAGGTACTTCTGGAAGTAGAGGACCCAAAAAAGTTGGTGTGTTTATGTTATTATTACTGTTGTCATTAGGATTAACATCAACATTAATATTAGCACTTGCAGGAAATAGAGCTAACTCATAGTCACTAGCAATACCAGGAGCAGTTTGAAAAACATTGATCAAATATTCTCCAGGGATAGAGAAAGTTGCCTGAAATGCTTCATCTGATGCCCCTAAATTATTACCACTAGCAATTAAATTACCATTGTTATCTAATACTGCTACATCCACATCGCCAGTCAGATTTTGTAGTGCAATTCCTGAAGTTAAGGGTGTATTAACTGTGAGGCGATAGAAGTCTACAGGGTCAAAATCATTGATTGTACCCAAAGCAGTTATAGGTATTTCAGGAAATAGAGTACCTATAGGAGTTGCTGCGTTGATACTATCGTTACTGTTATCAGTAAAAATCACTTGAAGTGCATTTATAGTTCCCATTATTGTTAATATTTTTTTGAATTATGTTGATAACTGCTTAAGTTTTTTAGGCATTTGTGAAATCTTTTAAACTTAAGAAACTGCTATTCTGATCAAATAAGACTTGTCTATACTAAAAAAAGTTTCTATCTGTGGCAGAATCGGAAAATTTTCAGACAACAAGTAAAGATAGACACGATTTAAAAAGTGATAAACTTAATCAAGTTTAAGCAATGTTCTATGTGATTTTACTGAATAGTTATACGATTTTACTTTTCTATGTCAAAAAATTCAAGTATAAAAATTGAAAACATTTTTTATACTACTTCTATTGGCAAACTAAACCATAGAGTTATACCAAGCATGAAAAAAGAATGCTTTTCTTGGATGAAACTTCAATTATTAAGTAATTAACACAGGCGGATGGAACTTTTTTGATAATTATTAGCTATTTAGTATAGCAATCCTCTGCACAATTGTAATATTTTTGTGGTTGTTAGTCGGACCGAGTCGTAAGGGCGAAGAGCTCTTCGCCCGTACAGTCCTCAGAATTTTCAAGGTTTTTCGTCAATCTTAACTATTATAAAAATTCTCACAAATCATTTAGGATTGCTATAGCTATTTTTCATTAATTGATAATGGATAATGGATAATTACCTTTGGTTAAAACCGTACGGGAATTGAATATAAGGAAATTCAAGAGCACTTTTCTCTTTAGGGAGATTGGATCTGGCTAGGTTGGTAGTGCATCCCATCCTACGGAAAGCTCCGAAGATCGACCGCTCTCTTGGTCGATTGGATATGGCGCACTTCGGAGCGGCTCTGCACTCTTCGGGAAACCTCGCCATCCCATCCTAACGGAATGCTCCGCTTTCCGACCGCTTTTTCCCCTATGGGGGGAGGCTTTTAACCAAGGTATTTAATTAATAATTATTAATGATTAATTATTAATTATTCGGTAATACCAAATATCAAAAGTTTTGCTACATTTTGTTGGCAGCAGAGAGCAAGGAAATTAGGAATAAGATATGTTCATTTCATATCTATAATCATTCAAAATATTGCTGAATCTTAGAGAGTAAATGCACAAGTAAAGATTAAGACAGCGTATTGGCTTAATCTTAGTGCGATTCGTTTGACCTAAAGCAAGCCTTTCGGCTTGCGGGACGGTCACTACAGCCTTATTAGCTGTAAGAACTGATTACATTTGAGGTGCAAGTCCTCCCTCCAGATGCAGGAGTGAAAGCATTATCCCTATTTTGACAACTAGCAACTGTCAGGGTAAAGCGGGATAAAAAGGCAGACCACTGGTAGTCGAATCTGGTGACTGTCAAGCAAGAGTCCATATGTAACGAAAGTGAAGATGTACCCGAACCATCGTAACGCTTAATGGCCATAACGACTGTTCAAGGCCAAGCCAAAAGGCAAGGATAAAGGTATAGGCGTATTAGGAGACGACCTATTGCATTACCAACAAAACCCGGTGGATAGCATCACATTAAAGACTCAAGAAAATGTGTAATCGGAACGAAGTAACCCTTATATATCTCTAGGAATGGTCGATGCCTAGTAGGTGCTAACCGCATGATATATAGGGGCAGGATTGAATCAGAAGCCAACGCCAATTTGTAATGAATTGGATATGCTGACGGATTCACGGTAACTCCAAAGAAATGGGAACAAGTAGCAATGAATAAGTCTAAAGCACAACCTAAGTTGATGATGGAATGGAACGAAATTGACTGGCGCAAAGCTGAAGTCAAAACGTTTAAGTTGCAAAAGAGAATATTTCAAGCGAGTGAACGTGGCGATGTCAAAGCAGTACGCAAGCTTCAAAAGACCTTGATTAGGTCTTGGTCTGCAAGGGCCTTAGCGGTAAAAAGAGTTACCCAAGATAATCAGGGTAAGAAGACGGCAGGAGTGGACGGCATCAAAAAGCTGACCCCAAAGCAACGTCTCACCTTGACCAATGGACTGAAAGTCACTGGGAAATCTAAACCCACACGGCGGGTAATGATTCCAAAATCTAACAGCGACGAATTAAGACCGCTAGGCATTCCAACAATGAAAGACCGTGCCTTGCAAACACTTGTCAAACAAGCGTTAGAACCAGAAGGGGAGGCCAAATTTGAGCCAAACAGCTATGGTTTTAGACCAGGACGCTCATGTCACGATGCTATAGGAGCAATATACCTAAGCATCAAACAAAAGGCCAAATATGTGCTTGATGCGGATATCTCAAAATGTTTCGACCGTATCAACCACAAAGCTCTGCTCAAAAAGGTCAATACATACCCTACCTTAAGCCGTCAAATTAAAACATGGCTCAAAGCAGGAGTAATTGGCCAGGAAGTTTTCCTCCCTACCAATCAGGGTACACCACAAGGAGGAACAATATCACCCCAAAAGAGCAAACATTGCCTTACACGGAATGGAAGAACGGATTAAACAATACGCAGAAACTCTTAAAGGGAAAAAGACAATAAACCGTCAAGCCCTAAGTTTAATCCGATACGCTGACGACTTCGTAATAATTCACGAAAGTCTGGAGATGATTAAAAACTGCCAAACAATTATTGAAGAGTGGCTTAAAGACATGGGATTGGAATTAAAGCCTAGTAAAACAAGATTAACCCACACATTCAAAACAGAAGAAACAGAAGCAGGGTTTGAGTTTCTAGGATTCCATATTCAACAGCACAAAGTGGGAAACTACAGAGCTGCAAAAACAACAAATGGAAACCTAGGCTTTATAACACTAATCAAACCTTCTAAGAAGAAAGTCCAAGCACATCTGAAACACATCGGCGACGTAATAGATGCCCATAAGACCGCTCCACAAGCTGCATTAATAAGTAAGCTGAATCCGATTATTCGCGGATGGTCAAACTATTACTCAACCGTAGTCAGCAAGGAAACCTTCAATAAGTTGGATAATCTTGTTTACGAAAAACTCAGAGCATGGGCTTCATACAGAGGGCAAGGTCGCATCAATAAAGACAAATACTGGACAACAGTAGGAAATCGAAATTGGTGCTTCTGCACTGAAGACGGAATTGAGTTAGAAACTCACGCCAGTAAACCCATAGTCCGACATATAAAGGTTAAGGGAACTGCGAGTCCATATAACGGTGACTGGAATTATTGGAGCAAGCGACGAGGCGAATACCCAGGGACTCCTTCAAAAGTAGCCAAGCTAATTAAAAAGCAAAAAGGTAAATGCCCACACTGCAGTCTAAACTTTACAAGTGAAGACTTACTAGAAGTTGACCACATCATACCTAAAAGCAAGGGTGGAAAGGATACATACAGTAATCTACAACTTCTACATAGACATTGCCAGTGCGGTTCGTTCTTAGCGAAAATGGGTAACATCCATATAAACTAAGGCTTCTAACCGAGAGGTTAGATGATAACTGTTTTGATGATGAAGGTGAAAACCCTTCCCTCTAAACTCAAGAGTGACTCCCGATCTGTCCACGATGACCAGACTCGGAATTCTGGAGGTCGAAGCTGGAAACAGGGCGCAATCAGACACTAATTTGCAAGTGACACTGGTGCTAACGGGGAGTTCCTATGAAGAAACAGGGCCTAAAAAAGCAACCTAGTCGGACGCGGGAGCAATTAAATAAAAGCCCGACGTTGCCTGAGTATAAGTATCCCGCCGATGTCTTGGCAACCAAACGGCATGAGTATGGGGTTCAGGCGGTTGAAGTGGCCACTTCTAAAGGAACACAATAATCGTCATAACGGAACGAATAAAAACGAATTTAAGGTCTGTAGATAAGTCGAATTTACGGTAGACCAGACGAGAGGATTAATCCCTTAGATTCGGGTAGGACAAGGCGTAACTGCCTTGAGGAACTTAGAATACATAAACGGCTGTAGAGTATGATTGGACACATTAATAAATTTAATAGTGAATCTTGGGAGTTCTTACCCTGGAAGAAATTCTGGATAGACTTACTCCGCCTACAAAAGCGAGTGTATAAAGCGGTTCGAGCAGGAGAGCGGCCAAAAGCGAGGTCTTTGCAAAAACTGATTCTACGCTCTCAAGCAGGGAGATTTCTGGCTATACGTCAAGTAACACAACTAAATGCTGGAAAGAAAACGGCTGGAATCGACAAAAAACTAGCCCTGACCTTTAGGGAAAGGTTTGAACTCGAAGAAGAATTGAGGCTAAAAGTTAATGATTGGAAACATAAAGGACTAGGCGAAATTCCCATTCCAAAAAAGGATGGAACAAAACGTACTCTCAAAGTGCCAACCATTAGCGACAGAGCTTGGCAATGCCTAGCAAAATACGCCCTAGAACCAGCCCACGAAGCAACATTCCATGCTCGAAGCTACGGATTTAGAACAGGACGTTCAACGCACGATGCTCAGAAACAACTGTTCAACAATCTAAGGTCAAAAAGCAATGGCATCCAGAAAAGAGTAATCGAACTGGATATTTCAAAATGCTTTGACAGAATAAACCATTCTTCAATTATGGAAAACCTAATTGCCCCTTCAGGGTTAAAGCTTGGCATCTTCAGATGTCTCAAAGCTGGTACTAATGTAGGATTTCCTGACCAAGGAACGCCACAGGGCGGGGTTTGTTCGCCACTTTTAGCTAATATAGCTCTCAATGGGATAGAGGGAATCCATAATTCAATTCGGTACGCCGACGATATGGTATTTATCCTCAAACCCCAAGATGATGCTAACAACATACTTGAAAGAGTTAAAGAATTCCTAGCTGCAAGAGGCATGGAAATCAGTGAAAGAAAAACTAGACTAACAGCTACGACAAATGGATTTAATTTCCTGGGTTGGAATTTCCAAGTCCAGAAAAACGGAAAGTTCAGAAGCCGTCCCTCAGCGGATAACTTCAAAGCCTTCCGAATGAAAGCAAAAGCCATTATCAATAGCTCGAATTATGGCGCGATAGTCAAAGCTAAGAAATTAGCCCCTATCGTTAGAGGTTGGAGGAATTACCATCGCTACTGCAAAATGGATGGGGCTAAAAATAGCCTATACTTCATGGAGAAAAGAGCCTTTAAGGTATTCAACAGGGAGAAAAAACAGAATCGCTATTCAAGTAAGAAATTAATCTTACAAGCCTTTCCTACAGTCTCCTACTCTGAAAACAAATTCGTCAATGTGAAAGGGGAGAAATCACCCTATGATGGTGACCTAATATACTGGGCGCGACGTGCAAAGTCGCATTTGATGAATGGAGAGTCGTCTCTCCCTGGGGCACTTCTCCCCAGTCCTCAAGTAAAAGACTCTTCGGAGTCCGGTCACAACAAAAGTAGGTAACGAACCTGTTGGAATGCAGACCACAAAAGCGTTTAAACTGAAAGCCTAAAATCGGTGGTACACGCAAGAGGAAGAAAAGGAAGGGTTAACGATAAGTGAACGACTAACCTAGCTCCGTTATTTAAGAAAAGGTGAAATAGGGCTGAAACACCTTGACCAAAATGGTGCATAGCTGGTTGTTAGAAGTCCAGTAGTCTAACAAAGAAGTCCAAAAGCTATCGGAGTATGAGTCGAACCCTAACCTGATCGAAGGTCATCAAAAGCGGAACACGGTAAGCCCCACAGACTCTCTTTTGAGGTCGAAACAAGGGAGTAAGCCGAGAGTAATCAAAGCCGAAATGTCTAGGGGGTAGAGGAAGTCAGAGAAAGCGAATGTCTCTATGTAACATAGAGAATAAGGGTTGAGGGTATATCCCAACATCACACCGCCTGAAAATGGTAGCCCACTTCTGACAGGTCTTAAACGATAGACACGATTTCATTGAGACTAAACGGAGATTGAAAGATGGAAACCACTCTGGTTATCGGAGACTCTGGACATCTTAAAGATTGGTCACAGATTGATTGGAAATCAGTCACTAAGAATGTTAAGAATCTGAGGAAACGGATATATCGTGCCACACAGAACGGTCAGTGGAATCAGGTCAGAAGCCTTACGAAACTGATATTAAGAAGCTTCGACAATCTAATATTGTCCGTGCGAAAAGTTACCCAACTAAATCAGGGAAAACGAACAGCAGGTGTCGATAAGGAGGTGATAAAAACACCTGAACAAAGGGTAAAACTCGTCCAAGAAATGGAAGAATTCACCCTATGGAAAGTTAAACCGACCAGAAGAGTGTACATTCCAAAAGCCAATGGCAAACAAAGACCATTAGGCATACCCACCATCAAGGATAGAGTAGCACAATCTATTGTTAAGAACGCTCTTGAACCTATATGGGAAGCTCAATTCGAGGCTAATAGCTACGGATTCAGAGTCGGAAGAAGTTGTCATGATGCCATTGAACAATGTTTCTTACGATTACAAAAGGGGAGAGACACCTGGGTATTGGATGCTGATATCTCTGGATTCTTTGACAACATCACTCATGAGGCTATCCTAAAATCCATCGTCCATTTTCCTGCCCGAAACCTAATCAAACAATGGTTAAAGGCAGGATACCTGGACAAAGGAAAACTTCATGAAACAAATAGCGGAACGCCTCAAGGTGGACTTATAAGCCCCCTCCTGGCAAACATCGGTTTACACGGACTAGAAACCTTCTTAAAGCAATTTAGAAGAAAACACAAGTGCGGAAAACAAACCGATAGATATGGATTTGTCCGATACGCAGACGACTTCATTGTAACTGCAACCTGTCAAGAAGACATAGAGAAAATTCAACCCAAAATTGAACAATGGCTATCACAAAGGGGATTACAACTAAATCAAGAAAAAACCCGTATCGTACATATCAGCGAAGGTATAAATTTCCTTGGGTTTAATCTCAGACAATACAATGGCAAACTCCTGATTAAACCGCAAAAAGAAAAAGTCCAAAATTTCCTCCAGGAAATTAGAGATTGGCTCAAACAAAATAAAACGGTAAAACAGGAAACCGTCATAGTGCAACTTAACCCCAAACTTCGAGGCTTTGGAAACTACTATCGTCATGCCGTCAGCAAAGAAGTATTTAGTTACATCGAACATCAGATGTGGATAACTCTGTGGCTATGGGCAAAACGGCGTCACCCAAACAAGGGCAAACACTGGACTGCCAACCGATACTTTAAAATCAGAGGCCAAGGATGGGAATTTGCTTGCGATGTCAAAGACAGAAGAGGCCAAACCAAAGAGATTGGCTTATTCAACATAGCCAAAATACCCATTGAACGCCACATCAAGGTAAAAGGGAGAGCATCCCCAGACGACCCCACACTAACAGACTACAGGACAAAAAGAGCCACCAAATCTGGTAAAACCATCTGGCATAAAGGGTCAAAGTATTATCAAATTGCCCAGAACCAAAGATGGAAATGTCCTATATGTGGGGAACACCTTAACAACGGTGAAGCTATCGAAACACATCACATAGTACCAGTGGCAGAAGGAGGCTTGGATGATATCGACAATCTCCAGCACCTACACAAAGCTTGCCACAAAGCGGTACACAGTGGTAAACGTGCTGTGAAGGCAGAGGCTTGAGCCGTATGATGCGATGAGTGTCAAGTACGGTTCTTAGGGGAGGTTGCGACCTGAAATGGTGATTTGAAACGAACCGCCGACGGTTCTAGGAGATTTCCACTCCTACCTTCATGTAAAAGACTCTAACGAGTTCGGTCACATCCAAGTAGGTAACGAAACGGATGGAATGCAGACCACAAAAGTAGCCGAAGCTGCTAGGGATTAAGCGGTAAGGAGCTAGAAGGAGAAATGGAAGGACGAACACAGACTAAGTCGTTGATTAAACTGCGTCATAAGAAAAATAGTCAAATTATCCCTGACAGACTGTAACCAAAAAGGTAAGAAGGTGGACTTGATAATTCTTCCCTTTATCAAGTATGGAAACAAAACCCCTTCCGCAGAACAGGCGACCATCCTAACCGTTTCGATGATTCAAATGACACAACAGGGTAAACCCTTACAAGGTCTTAGGAAAGGTCGATAATCCTAAGTAGGTCTGAGGTAACAAAGACGGAAATCCTTGGAGGACAGAAGATGAGAGAAAAAGCGAATGCTGAGTTGTAATGAGTCAGATAGGGGTTCAAAATTTGCCCCTGACCGAAAGGAATAGCAGACTTCTCTTGGGTTTTATGAGAAAAGAAACCAAAACAAAGGAACTAAATGGAGTCATAAGTTAGATGTCAAGACAAACCTTGATAAATGGAGATAACAGACAGTTAGAAGACTGGTCACAGGTAAACTGGAAGCGAGTCCGAAAAACTGTTAAGAACCTGCGTCAAAGAATCTTTCTCGCCCGAAAACTTGGTAAGTGGAAGCAGCTTAGACGATTGCAGAAACTTTTAATAAGAAGTCGTGCCAACTTGTTGCTTAGTGTAAGACAAATTACTCAAGTCAATGACGGCAAGCAAACAGCAGGTATAGATAAGGAGGTAATTAATACACCTGCACAGCGAGTTAAACTTGTCAATGAGTGGGAAATGCCAAAAGCAGCACCCACTAAACGGGTGTACATTCCTAAACCAAATGGCAAGAAACGTCCTTTAGGAATCCCAACCATAAAGGATAGAGTCGCACAAGCAATAGTCAAGAACATACTAGAACCTGAATGGGAAGCCGTGTTTGAAGCCAATTCCTACGGATTCAGACCCGGAAGAAGTTGTCACGATGCTATAGAACAATGTTTCAATAAATTTAGAAACAGCAATGCAGGTGGACACAAATGGGTTTTAGACGCTGATATACAAGGCTTCTTTGACAAGATTGCCCATGAAACCATCATCAACCTGATAAGTTTAGTACCAAGTGGTGAACTCATTAAGGGATGGCTAAAAGCTGGATTTATTGATAAGGGTCAGTACAACCCAACCAAGACAGGCACTCCCCAAGGTGGTGTGATCAGCCCATTATTAGCCAACATTGGGCTGCACGGGTTAGAAACATTTATTAAACAAATTAACCCAAAGCTAGGCATCATTCGGTACGCCGACGATTTCGTTGTCACATCAAAGGACAAGGAATCGCTTGAGGTAGCACTTATCCAGATACAGCAATGGTTATCACAAAGAGGATTAAAAATCAGTGCCGAGAAAACACGGACAGTAAACATTGAGGACGGATTCAACTTCTTGGGATTCAATTTACGTCAATATAACGGTAAGTTGCTAATTAAACCCCAAAAAGAAAAATTGCTGGCATTTTGTAAAAAGATAGGACAAGTCCTATCCAATATGAAAGCCAATACACAAGAAGTAATCATCAAAAGATTAAATCCACTTCTCAGAGGTTTTGCTAACTACTACAAAGGTGTAATTAGCAAAGAAACCTTCCAATACATAAACTATCGTGTATGGCAATACCTTTGGCGATGGGCTACAAGACGACATCCCAACAAAGGAAAAAGGTGGGTCAAAGACAAATACTTTCATCGATTAAAAGGGAGACATTGGACATTTATGTGTAAAGGGACTGATAGAAAAGGGAAAAAAGTATCTGATTTTCTCTACGACATCAGCAGCACACCCATAGTAAGACATATAAAAGTCAAAGGGAACGCAAGCCCTGATGACCCCTCTCTCAATGAATACTGGGAAAAAAGACAGAAAAAACAGGGTAAAAATAACTGGGCCAAAGGTTCTAAATATGAGCAAGTAGCCAATCAACAACAATGGAAATGCCCTGTCTGTAATGACCCTTTGTTCAACGGAGAAGAAATCGAAACCCATCACATAGTACCGCTTAAGGACGGGGGAACGGACGACACCAAAAACCTAGTCCATTTACACAAAGCGTGTCATAAGCAGGTACACTCACGCATCCAAGTTCAAAGGCTTGAAGTAAAGCCTGAGCCGTGTGAGCAGGACAACTCTCATGCACGGTTCTAAGAGGGGGTGAGAATGGCAACATTCAAACCCTACTCGGTGAGATATGGTGACATATTCTCTCTTACCCGACAGCAAGCGTAACAGCAAACTCTATGACGGAGAAACCTCTAAAGCCCTTAAAAGGCAAAACCATTCATGTGCAGCTTGTGGGCTTCAACTCACAAGTGAAGAGAGAGTACATCTACATCATATAGACGGAAATCATAACA
>NZ_JASJEB010000036.1 GCF_030064895.1 Crocosphaera sp.
CTATTAGGACATTTTTCTGTTCCCTGTTCCCTGTTCCCTGTTCCCTTAAAATATAATTTATGTGTCCTAACTAGCCTGTCTATTGCTATAAATTTAGTTAGAAAACTTGACATCAAAGAAACTCCTCACAAAAAATAAGTAAACGTAAGTCATTAGCCTGAAAAGATTGTACTATGTTCCTACATTTCTCACAACATCTGTGATCGTAAAACCCAAAAGCCTGTAGTTGGGGCTTCCAAGTCGAAACCGAGAAGTCCAACTACAGCACTCAGGACGGTGTTATTCGTCTTCAAGGCTTCCCACTTGATAGATATTTTGTTGAGAATTTATAGATGGGGACTTCTGCCAACATTTTGTTAAAATGCTGCTGCTCCAGCTTCGGCTACGGCATGGTCTTGCTCTCCCGACCCCCCACTAACTCCAATTGCCCCTACTACTTGTCCCTCACTGTAAAGGGGTATTCCTCCAGCAAAAATCATGATTTTGCCATTATTAGAGGCATGAATCCCAAAAAATTGTCTTCCTGATTGACTCTCTTCGGCTAAATCTTTAGTGGCCAGATCAAAGGCCCGGGAAGTATAGGCTTTTTTCATGGAGATATCGATACTTCCAATCCAAGCTCCATCCATTCTTACATGGGCTACCAAATTTCCTCCCCCATCCACTACTGCTATATTCATGGGTTGACCAATTTCCAGTGCTTTTTTTTCGGCAGCACTAATTACTCTTCTGGCATCTTCTAATGTAACCATCTTTAAAATGTCGGTAAGGGGACTCCCGTTATAGGTAAGGGGGACGCATCGCAGCCGTAGGCAAGTACACCCCCTCACCCAAGAGCGGGAGGGGAATTACCGACCAACAATTGACTGAGCGAAGCGAATCCGCTAAGGTTACGGGTATATAGCGGAACCCAATTATGTTGTTGACTCAAACAGTTAGGCTTAAACTGAATAATTCCGAAAAAGAGATACTGGAAAACTTGTGTCACTTGTCCAAAAACCTGTTTAATGTTGGACTGTGGACAGTTCGTCAGTACTTCTTTCAAGAAAACAAATATCTCAGTTACGAATCTAATTATCACCTGTGTAAAGAGAATGAAAACTATCAACTCTTGGCGACAGATTGTGGACAACAAACACTCAAATATGTCGATAGATGCTTCAAGGCATTTTTTAAGTTGCTCTCGATGAAAAAAGAAGGAATCTTTCAGGAGAAAATTAACCTCCCTAAGTATTTGCCAAAAGACGGCTTTTTCCCTTTGATTATTCCGATTAGAGCAAGACATAATTTTGCTAAAGATGATTGGAAATTTAAGATTCCTACATCTCGCAAATATACAAGAGAACATGGTTCTGTCTATTTGACAATTCCTCCGAATTTGAGAGGATATCGGATCAAGGAAATCCGAATACTGCCAAAACAAAAAGGTAGATTCTTGGATGCTGCATTTGTTTATGAGTCCAAAGATGAGCAGATAAATGTTAACACTGATAGAGCAATCTCTATTGATTTGGGATTGAACAATTTGGCTACCGTTGTTAGCTCTACAGACGAATCTTTTATTATTGATGGACGTTGGCTTAAATCTAAAAATCAATGGTTCAACAAACGTCGAGCTAAACTTGTTTCTCACAAAGATAAACAAGGCATCAATCATCTCACCAAAAAAGAAGCTTGGTTGTCTTATCGGCGCAAAAATCAAGTAAATGATTACTTGAATAAAGCAGCTAAATACATCATTAATTTCTGTCTTAGTAGAAAGATTGGAACGATTGTTGTGGGCTATAACCTGACGCTTAAACAAAATAGCAATATGGGCAAACGCAACAATCAGACGGCAGTTGCTCCACTTGGGGAGACCCCAAGACCGCACTGCCTCAACTTTGTTCAAATTCCTATCTTTACCCTTCGTCTTAAGCTGAAAAGCCTCTGTGAGCGATATGGGATAAACTACGTTGAGCAAGAAGAATCTTACACTTCCAAAGCTTCTAGCCTTGACCGTGACCCAATGCCTGTTTACAATGCTGATAATCCCGTCAAACCAAAGTTCTCTGGTAGACGAGTAAAACGAGGATTGTATAAGACAAGAGATGGTCATTTAATTAACGCTGATTGTAATGGAAGTTTAGGAATCGGTCTCAAAAGCAAGCACAAACTCAGTTTTGAGCGAGTGTCTAGGGTCTGCTTGACGCAGCCAGTAAGGATTAACGTCCTTCGAGAATCCCCCGTTATAGCGACAAGAGGAGCTTAACGGTGGGAGTCGTCAATAATCCCTCCATTGGACTTGACCTTAGATGTCGCTTAATTTAGCTGATTGGGTTAACATCTGTTGAGACTTTAAGTACAGTAGCAAATTACAGGCTATTAGACAACATAATTGATCTTTTAGAGCCTTATCAGGTTCATCGTGCGCTGCGAGTAACAGGGGATAAAAAAGTCTTAATCAGCGATGTCATGGCTGAATACGGGGTTTGGGAGTTCGGTCGTTTTGCTGGCGAGTATCGTCGACTATTTGGGGAACTGCCATCACAGACACTGAGCAATATCAAGAAATGTCAAAAATGATGATACACTACTTGTTAGTTTTCTCAGTTTCGGTCAATCTCGGTATCAATTGAGCCTGATTTCTGTCTTAGCTAGGTTTAATTTTTCTTTTAGTAATACGTCGCAAAAATCCTTTGACTACTTTGAATTGATCGATCGCGTGTAAGATAATAAATGCTAAAAAAGTATAAGCTAACCAAAAATGAATGTTTCTACCTAAGTCTACTAATTCACTATTCTGGGGAAATAAATCAGGTAAGGTAATACCAAAAAAGCGGACATTATTGTTTTTAAATGAGTTTGAAAAAAAGAAACCACTAATAGGAACGGCACACATAAAGATATAAAGAGAAGTATGAAGGGCTACTTTTTGCATCCATTGAGAACTATATTTAGGCAATCGCTTAGTATATTTTTTCCACCAAACTTGTAATAGAGTTAAAATTCGCCAAGTTAATAAAGCCATTGTCAAAACTCCTAGAGATTTATGGAAATCATAAAGAAGATTTCTTCCAAAAACTTCTCTAGGCAAACGCGACATAAAAGATCCAACTATAAATACAATGATGTAACAATTAAACATCCACCAATGTATCGACATTAAATTTTTGTAAGCAGAATTTTTTCTAGATTTAGATTTAGTTATTTGTGAAGCTTGAGCCATTATTTCACCTCAACTTATTTTGTAATAATACTATTTCACGTCGAATTTGAAAATTTAATATCAATAATAAATTCTGACAGTAAAACAATAATTGTCTGTGAACTAACCTAATTAAACCTGAGTTTTATATAAGTAAGTCTATAGACGAATTGCAAAAATAATGAGTTCCAAACCCCTATTATCTGGGAAAAAAAGACTCAACTCAGAACTTCTAACTCACGTCAGTGATCATTTCTTAAGTTTCGGTCAATCTGGGAATCAATTGAGCTAAATTACAAGGACGATTACGAGAATCAAGTTGTTCTTTGATAATACTCCATCCCGTTTGACAAGCACCGCTAGAACCAGGTAAACAAAAGATATATGTACCGTTAGCTACGCCAGCCAAACATCGAGACTGAATGGTAGAGGTTTTAATTTCTTGATAAGAAATCATGCGAAATATCTCACCAAACCCCTCAATTTCTTTGTCGAAGAGTGGTTTAATTGCTTCTGGTGTTCCATCCCGTCCTGTAACTCCTGTTCCACCAGTGGTTAAAATTACTTGAACAGATTCATCTGCAACCCATCTAGATACTACAGCACGAATTTGATAAATGTTATCGGGAACGATAGTTTTTTCTGCTAACAAATGACCGGTTGTGATTAAATTATCCACTAATATTTTGCCTGATTTATCATCAGCTTCTGTTCTTGTATCAGAAACTGTTAGTACGGCAATTTTTAAGGAAATTAAAGATTCTTTGTTGTTCATTTTTGGTACTTTTAAGGTGATTTTTAATAAAAATATTTTTCGACTTCTAAAACACTTTTGCCAAAGCAACTATTGACAATTGTTGTAACGCGATCGCTATTTAATTTAGGTAGAAAATTGCTTATCGTCAATTCTAAATATCCTGAATCACGATAAACAAAGAATCTAATTTTGTTGTTTTCCCATAGCCAAACTTCAGGAATCTTTAAGTATTGATATTTAGTTAAATCGTCGATACTTCCTGATGTTAGATTGATTTCTACTGCTAAATCTGGCTTTTCTTTGTCTATTTCAAAACAGTAAGCAACATCAGGTTCTTTCCCTTCTTTTCCTTCTTCTTTAAGAGTAGTTTGATTAAAGGTGAAAGCAGGAATATTAAGATTACGACAATACGCCAAAATAATCAATCTGATATAATCACCAATTAATTCATGATTACGTCCTGGGGACACTATAGTAATAACTCCATTACGAAATGAAACTCGTTTACTGGGCAAATCTAAACTAATATATTCAGCCCAAGTTGTATTAGTAATTGTGGTAATGTGGTCGCTTTTCTGTGTTCCAATAGTCAACATTTTTACTCAGGGGATATAGTCACTTTGATGCTTTACTAATTGACAGTATCAGACTAAAAAATAGAAATATTAGTCTCATTAGCTATCTTATCATCTAAACTCCCTTTAAAATCTATTATATTTATACCAAATAACTATAGCAATCACAATCATGATTTATGAGGTATCTTTATTCTTATTTCCTGTTACCTTCTACTCAGACTTAATTCTTACAAGTGATTGCTATAGCTTGGCAAAATTAGCTTTTATTTATCTTTGTACCAATAAGCCATTTTCACAAGCATCTTGCTCTGGACCAACTTCCTGCAATGCTTCAGGAGCTTCAGGCAAAGCAGATGAATGATGTTCGATAATTTCCCATTTATTATTGCCGTTTTTCTGATAAACAAAACTATAGCGCGCTGGTACTTCTTTGGTTTGACCATTTTTACTATAGGTAAAAGTATAATAACCAGTGTTAATAGCAAGATTGTCATCATACATTCTTATGCAACCTTTATATGAACTAACGCTCAATTGAGGAAGCTTGGCAAAATATTCAAAATAATCGCGAATTTCTGCCGGGGTATCCCTTACTTGTTCGGAAACAGTACCCCACAAAATTCCATCATCCGCATATAAAGCTACTACCTCATCTACTACTTCCTCAGAACCAGAAGTTACCGTATTTAGCCACATATCAGTGGTTTCTGCTACCTCTTTTTCAGCTTTTTCCGTTTGAGCAAAACCAGATAGAGGACTAATAAAAATTAACAAAGCTGTGATAGAAATCAAGGAGATTAATTTCTTTCTGTTCCTAATTAAATCGAAAAATTTAAACCAACTTGAGATTACCAAATCTTTTGAGAAGGACATACTTTTTTCCCTAAATTGAACAAAAAACAACAACATATAGCAATCAGTTTTCAGTTATGAGAAAATCAGCTTTCTGGGTTTAACACTTAGTGGAGTCGAAGTGTTAAACCCCTACAAGGACTTGTTTGTAGGGACAGAATAATATTATGTCCTGATATTATCATTTCTCACATATTATTACTGACCGCCATATTGAGACGAACAAAATTGGCGAGGAAACCCCGCCAATTAAAGTCTTCTTTTTGAATTTTAAGACAGATTTCTGATGAAGAAAATAAAGAAAATAAAATATTTTCCTTTGGCTCTCCTCTAAATCTTAGTCTTATTAACTAAAACCTCTGCAAAACTATCTTTTAAATCAGTCAAAGTCATTGTCCCAATATCTCCTTGTTGGCGAGTACGAATACTTAAAGTTTGAGTTTCAACTTCTTTGTTTCCAACTATGGCCACCACAGGAATTTTTTCTAGTTCGGCCTTACGTATTTGTTTGCCCAAACGTTCTTCCGTGGAATCTATTTCTACCCGATAACCAGCCTCCTTTAGGGTAGCAACGATAGTTTCCCCATATTCTCTTTGTGCTTCACTTACTGGTAACAAACGTAATTGAATAGGTGCTAACCATAAAGGAAAATCTCCTGCATAGTTTTCGATTAGAATTCCGTAAAAACGCTCCAAAGAGCCAAAAATTGCCCGATGAATCATAATAGGACGTTGACGAGAACCATCGGCAGCGACATATTCCATATCAAAGCGTTCTGGCAAGTTAAAATCTACCTGGATAGTGGAACATTGCCAAGTCCGTCCAATAGCATCTTTAATCTTGATATCTATTTTTGGACCATAGAAAGCACCGCCTCCTTTATCTTCAACATAGTCCCAACCTTTAGTATTTAAAGCTTCTACTAAAGCTTGAGTTGCCAACTCCCAACCTTCATCTGTCCCCACTGACTTATCTGGGCGAGTGGAAAGATTAACTTCATAGTCTTTAAACCCAAAATCAGAAAGAATCTTCTCTGTTAAATTTAGTACACCGAGAATTTCTTGGGAAATTTGTGTGGGTAAACAAAAAACATGAGCATCATCTTGAGTAAAACCCCGCACCCGCATCAAACCATGTAAAACCCCAGAACGTTCATAGCGATATACTGTCCCTAATTCTGCCCAGCGCAAAGGGAATTCTCGATAGGAATGGAGTTCATTTTTATAGGTTAAAACGTGAAAGGGACAGTTCATCGGTTTGATTTGATAAGCTTGTTCCTCAATCTGCATCGAATCGAACATATTTTCCCGATAAAAGTCAAAATGTCCTGATGTTTTCCACAAATCTAAGTTAGCAATGTGGGGAGTATAAAGAAGTTCGTAACCTCCATCTAAATGAGCCTTACGCCAATAATCTTCAATGATATAGCGCATCTTTGCACCACGAGGGTGCCAAAATACCAAACCACCACCAGCATTTTCTTGGATACTAAATAGCTTTAACTCTTTTCCTAGTTTGCGATGATCTCGGCGTTTAGCTTCTTCCCGTTGTTGTAAATAAGCGTCTAATTGTTCAGGGGTTTCCCAAGCAGTGCCATAAATGCGCTGTAATTGGGCTTTGGTTTCATCTCCTCTCCAGTAGGCCCCAGCGACACTTTCTAAGGCGAAAGCTTTGGGGTTAATCTCCCCTGTATAATTAATGTGGGGTCCGGCACAGAGATCCCACCAAGATACCGTAGCAGGAATTTTGACAGGTTTAATCAAAGAAGGTTCTGGTAAAGCACCTTTAAGATTTTCTCCCACATTGGGCAATCTACCACCGTCGGGACTGCCGATGTAGTAACGAGTAATAGTTTCTCCTTCAGGAATGCTATCCAAAATCTCTAGTTTATAAGGTTCCCCTAACTTTTCGATTTCGGCTTTAATTTGTTCTCTAGTAATCTCTTCACGAATAATGGGCAAATTAGCTTTAATAATAAAGCGCATTTGCTTGGTAATTTTTTTCAAATCTTCCGGGGCAAAAGGTTGTGGGCGATCAAAATCGTAATAAAAACCTGCATCTGTTGTGGGCCCAATAGTAACTTTTGTCTCTGGGAATAATATTTGTACTGCCATGGCCATAACGTGGGCGCAAGTGTGACGAATGCGTTCTAGCTGTTCTGGGTTGGCAATTTGTAAGGGAGACTGAGTTAACTGAGTGACCATTGGCAAGTTATGATAATGATAATCATTATTGTAGCGTAAATTCAATTTGAATTAGATACAAAAAGAAACGGACCATTCCGTTTTTCTAGAAAAATCATCCTTTGAGTTTGACGGGGGGAGCATCCCATTTTTGCCAAAAACTTATTCTTGGAGTTTGACGGGGAGAGGGGGAGATGGGGAGACGAGGAGTAAATTCATCCTATAAAATTAGGATCAATATTGAAATATCTGAACACGAATTAATTAAAGACTATGAATCGTCTAAACTTCAACCTATCCGATGCTCTACCATCCTTACCAAAGAGTGGAATGCCGGTGACCATAATTACTGGGTTCTTAGGTAGTGGAAAAACAACTTTACTCAATCAAATTTTACATAATAAAGATAATTTAAAAATAGCGGTTTTAGTCAATGAATTTGGTGATATTAATATTGATGAGCAACTATTGATTTCGGTAGATTCTGATATGATAGAACTGGGCAATGGTTGTATTTGTTGCACCATTAATGATGGTTTAGTTAGTACTGTTTATCAAGTTTTAGAAAGAGAAGACAAAGTAGATTATTTAGTTATTGAAACAACAGGATTAGCAGATCCTTTTCCGATTATTATGACTTTTGTGGGAACAGAATTAAAGGTTTTAACTCGTCTTGATGCTATCATTACTGTTGTTGATTCTTCTGTTTTTGATGCTCGACATTTTGATAGTGAGGCTGCTTTAAGACAAATTAGATATGCTGATATGGTTATTTTAAATAAAATTGATTTGGCAACTCAAGATAAAATTAACGAATCAAAAGCATTTATTGAAAATATTAAACAAGAATTTAGAATTTTAGAAAGCGAATATGGTCAAGTACCTTTACCTTTAATTCTAGATATTGGTTTAAATAAAGCAGATAATTATAAAGCTGATATTTCTGAATTTAAACGCAATAAATCGGCTTTCACTAATCATTTAGAAAGCGATGGTTATAGTTTTGTTTCCTTTAAAAGCGATCGCCCTTTTGAAATTGAGAAATTTGAACATTTTTTATCCCAACAACTCCCCAGTAATATATTTCGTGCCAAAGGAATACTCTGGTTTCAAGAAAGTCCGGCCCGACATATTTTTCAACTTAGTGGACCTCGCTACGATCTCCAAGATGATGATTGGATAACGCAGCCAAAAAACGAACTTGTATTTATCGGGCGTAATTTAGATGAGTCACTCATTCAACAACTGCTTGATGAATGCTTAGTTAAGCCAGAGATTCAGCGTCCATTAAGTCTACCACGCCCTTTCGGGCAGAAGTAGGGGCGTTCCCAAGGCGAGGAAACCAAAAATTATAAAAATTTTGAGAAGGATTCTCATTGTAGTATAATTAACTTTTGTAAACATAATTGCTTCTCTTCGCCATGTCAGAGATTAATCAGCAAGGATTACCAGTGAGCATTATTACTGGCTTTCTCGGTAGCGGCAAAAGTACCTTACTCAATCAAATTTTGGACAATAACCTTGATCAAAAAGTGGCAATACTGGTGAACGAGTTTGGCGATATTAATATCGATGCTCAACTTTTAGTTCCCTATGAGCATGACATGGTAGAGTTGAGTAATGATTGTATTTGCTGCACTATCAATGACGGTTTAGTAGAAGCTGTAAAAACAATCTTAGCTAGGAAAGAAACAGTAGATCGCTTGATTATAGAAGCGACGGTGTTAGCTGACCTTTTATCGAGAATTTTGACTTTTTTTGGTTCAGATTTTCGATATTTTACACAGTTAGATGCGGTTATTATCTTAATTGATACAGATAGCTTTATGGAACCAAAACATAGCAAACATTCCCATCACCTCACAACAGATGGTTTTGTGTCCATTTCTTCTCAAAGCGACAAACCCTTTGATATCTATAAATTTCATAAGTTTTTGAACGAAGGACTTCCCCTAGAAGTATTTCGTGCCAAAAGAATTATTTGGTTTGTAGGAAGCCAATTGCGCCACATTTTCCAACTGTACGGACAACCCAAGGATATCAAGTCCGAACCCTGGTCTAATTCCCCTGCCAACCAACTAGTATTTATTGGTCGTCATTTAGATACCAATAAACTCCGCCAACAGCTAAATAACTGCTTAGCTAATTCTCTTACTGTTTAATTTAACTCAAAATTATGACTTTAGCTCACTCCAAACCCAATAAGGTTGACAAAATCGATAATAAATTACCATCATTAACTACAGCACAACGGCCTCCTATATCTGAGGAGGAGATGCGCCAAGCGGTAAGAACTTTACTGTTAGGATTAGGAGAAGACCCAGACCGCGAAGGTTTGAAAGATACACCAAAACGAGTGGTCAAAGCCCTTAAATTTTTGACTTCTGGCTATCATCAATCTTTAGACGAACTGCTTAACGGAGCAGTATTTCATGAAAATGCCAATGAAATGGTCTTGGTGCGTGATATTGAGCTATTTAGTTCCTGTGAACACCATATCTTACCCATTCTCGGCCGCGCTCATGTAGCTTATATTCCCGATGGTAAGGTCATTGGACTCTCAAAAATTGCTCGTATTTGTGAAATGTACGGACGACGTTTGCAGGTACAGGAAAGATTAACAGGACAGATTGCAGATGCACTACAAGGATTATTGCAACCCAAAGGGGTGGCTGTAGTTGTAGAAGCAACTCATATGTGCATGGTAATGCGAGGAGTGCAAAAACCTGGTTCTTGGACTTCTACCAGTGCGCTGAGAGGGGAATTTGCCAATGATGCTAAAACCCGTCAGGAGTTTATGAGTTTAATTCAACACAATCCTCGGTTGCGTTAAGTGACATCCTCCCCAACTAACTGCAAGCAGTATAGTTGGGGCTTCCCACCTCACGATGAGATATTTCGGCTCTCCCGTAGTTATGGTGATAAGTAAAACTTATACTTCGTAGGGTGGGTTAGGCGCAGGGTTGATTTTAATGAAAAGGGCATAAGTTTTGGTCTGCGCCGTAACCCACCATTTTGAGTATGTAGTCTATTATACTTTTTGTACCACAATGTCGGGAGAGCCTATTTCTGACTTCGAGGGAAAGTATGCTATGGTTCACAAAAACCTTCAGAATTCAAGTCGTGACACTGGTAGGATCAACCATCCCTTAGGGGTGTGATTATAATCACTATCTTAGTGATATGTCGGTCACTTTGCGTATTCTTTCTTAGTTTTACAATGAACTAAAGACTGGTTACTGGTGACGAGATTATGGCTAAAGCGTCTGAACAACCCTTACAACCCAATCCCTTTCGGACCTATCGCGACCCCAAAACAGGTTTATGGATTGTAATACCTTTTCCTGATACAGAAAGTCGTTTTTATGTATCTCATGGACAAAAAATTTCCTCAAATTCAAACGAGGTTCTCTAAACAAGATACAATCAGTTCAAAACCTGATTAATTGAGAGAAAGATGACTCAACCTTTAATTCCTGTGATCCTTGCTGGTGGTAAAGGGGAACGCTTTTGGCCTTTGTCCCGTCGTCAGCGTCCAAAACAATTTTTATCTTTGGATGGTAGTGGAGAAAGTTTGCTACAAGCAACGGCAAACCGTCTTTTACCTTTAGCAGACAATTGGAATAATCTTTGGGTGATTACGGCCAGTCCCATTGCAGATGGTGTTAGAGAACAATTGCCAAATCTACCTAAGAATAATCTCTTAGTGGAACCCCAAGGAAAAGACACAGCACCAGCAGTTGCTTGGACGACCTTAGAAATAGCTAAACGTTACGGGAAAGATGCTGTAATTGGCTTTTTTCCGGCTGATCATTGGATTAAAGATACGGATGAATTTGAAAGAACACTTAATGCTGCTTCTGAACTCGCTTCAGCAGAAAATGCGATCGTTACTTTAGGAATAAAACCTACTTATCCGTCTACAGGTTACGGTTATATTGAACAGGGAAATTTAACTAATAATTTTAATGATTTACCTGTTTATAAAGTGACTCGTTTTACGGAAAAACCTAATCTAGAAACGGCGAAATCTTTCCTAGAAACTGGTCGGTTTAGTTGGAATAGTGGAATGTTTATTTTCCGCGCTGGAGTAGTATTAGAAGAGTTGGAAAAACACACACCCCAAGTGTTGAAGCCTTTACAAGAAAAAGGAGAAGCTGCTTATGAAGATTTGGAAAAAACAAGTATTGATTATGCTCTAATGGAAAAGACCGAATTGACTTATGTTTTACCGGCTAATTTTGGTTGGGATGATTTAGGAGATTGGAATTCTTTGGAACGTTTAATTGATAGTGATGGGGATAATGTTGAATTGGGAAATCATGTTACTTTGGATAGTAAAGGGGCAATTATTTATAATAGTGATGAGCAAGAAGTTATTGCTACTATTGGCTTAAAAGATGTAGTGATTGTTCGGGATAAAAATGTAACCCTTGTGGTTAATAAAAATCGTACTCAAGATATTAAAAAACTGCTCAAAGAATTACAAAAAGATTCTCAATTGGATACATTCCTTTAAGAGGATGTAATCATTAATACAATTTAAGTAAATATTGTCAGTTAAATTACATATAATCACTGATAGGGGCTTAATATTATTAAGCCCCTACTGATTTCTTTGATTTGCATTTTTAATTGTAATCAAAAGTCAGAGATCAATAATCGATATTCTAAATTACTTAATTGTCATTCTGAGGAACGATTAATCTTCTCAACTTTAAATATATTAATGAGTGTTATTGTAGAATTTCTCAGACTCATGAAGTAGACTTTGATTTTATTTTATGTTACCTACCCTTGTTCCCTCTTGCCTAATAATCAAAACTCCTGTACCTCACTATAGATAATGATTATAATATTTATTAAAATTTATCTAAGCTAAATAAAGAGAATTATTCTATGTTTTCCTTAACTCAAACCAGTGCGCGTCAACGAGAAATTATTGAGGTTGTCCTCAGTAATGGTTGGGATTATATGAGGGGTTTATTAACAGGAAGAAAGGACGAAGATCCAAATATTCCTACCCCTGAAGTTTTACGCAATATTTTAGTAGAATTGGGTCCATTTTATGTGAAATTAGGACAAATTTTAAGCACTCGTCCCGACATTTTACCCCCTAATTATATTAAGGCATTAACTGCTTTACAGGCTAATGTACCCCCTGTATCTTGGGAAGAAATCGAAAGACTACTACGTCAAGAATTAAAACAACCAATAGAATCGATTTTTAGTAATATTAATCAGCAACCGATCGCTGCTGGTTCTATTGGACAAATTCACCGCGCAACTTTAACAACTGGGGAAGAAGTTGCTATTAAAGTTCAACGGCCAGGTATTGATAAAATTGTTGAGCAAGATATTAGTTTAATTCAGGGTATTGCTGAGTTAGTTTCTTTAACAGAATTTGGACAAAATTACGATATTGTCAACCTTGCTGAGGAATTTTCTCAAGCAATTAAAGCAGAATTGGATTTTACCAAAGAGGCTAATTATACTGACATAATTCGACAAAATTTATCAGAAAGCAGATGGTTTGATACTGAACAATTAGTTATTCCTAAAGTGTATTGGGAGATAACAAGGGAGAAAATTTTAGTTTTAGAATGGTTACATGGCAAACCTATTTTGGAAGCAGATTTAAGTATTCCTGAAAGTAGAAAATCTATTGAGAAAAGAAAAAAAGAAATTACTACTTTATTATTTAGGGCATTTTTTCAACAATTATATTTAGATGGGTTTTTTCATGCTGATCCCCATCCTGGTAATATTTTCTATTTAGATAATGGCAAAATTGCTATTATTGATTGTGGTATGGTGGGAAAACTTGACCCGAGAACACAACAAATTTTAACGGAATTATTATTAGCAATTTTTGATTTAGATGCACAAGGTTGTACACAATTAACGATTGAATTATCTCAGGGAGGAAAAGCAGAAAGTTTAGAAAGATTACGTAATGATTATGAACAGATTTTACGGAAATATTATGACCTCAGTTTGTCTCAATTTAATTTTAGTGAGGTTGTTTATGAAATTTTGCAAATTGCTCGTAAAAATAAGTTAAAAGTACCTGGAAATTTAGGACTTTATGCTAAATGTTTAGCTAACTTAGAAGGGGCAGCTAGGCAGTTTAATCCTGAGATTAATTTATTTGACGAAATTAAACCTTTGATGACTGATTTATTTCGCCGTCAATTAATTGGAGATACTCCTTTACAAACCAGTTTAAGAACGGTTTTAGACCTAAAATCTATCTATTTAAAAACACCCAGACAAATCGATATATTACTTGATAGATTGTCTTCAGAAACCTTACAATGGAATCTTAGATTACGAGAATTAGAACCTTTAAGACGCAGTGTTGATGCTTCTGCAAATCGTCTTTCTTTTAGTATTGTTTTGGGTTCATTAATTATGGGGGCAGCAATTATTTCTACAGGATCATCTACTCAACAATTATCGTTAATTAGCACTGTTTTGTTTGCTGCTGCTAGTTTATTAGGGGTTTGGTTAATTATTAGTATTTTGCGGTCTGGAAGATTAAAATAATTGTTATATCAATTTCCTAAAGTAGGGGTTAACGGCCGTTAACCCTTTCAATAATGCCCCCACCGAGAACAATTTCACTATCATAGAAAACAGCAGCTTGTCCTGGAGTAATACCAAATTGAGGCTCATTAAATTGTAATTTTACCCGATTATTTTCCAGGGGAATAATAGTCACAGGAACGGCTTTTGAACGATAACGCACCTGTACTTCTGCGGTAATAGGTGAAACCGGTTCAGCCAGAGAAACCCAGTTTAAACGTCCCACAGTACAATCAGAACGCCCTCCATCGGCGCGGTTGCCCACAATAACCCGATTCATCACTGCATCTAATTTAACCACGTATAAGGGTTCTGGGGCAGCAATACCTAACCCTCTACGTTGTCCAATGGTATAGTGATGAACCCCTTGATGAGTCCCCAAAACTTTGCCCTGGAGATCGACAATTTCCCCTTCTTTGGGTTTAATATATTGATCGAGAAAGGTGGCCATGGAACCATGAGCTTCAATCAGACATAAATCTTGACTTTCTGGTTTACTGGCTGTTTTTAAGGCAAATTCTGCGGCAATACGTCGGGTTTCTTCTTTGGTTTGTTCTCCCAAGGGAAAAATAGTCCCTTTTAAAATGTCTTGAGAGAGATCGTATAAAAAGTAAGATTGATCTTTATTGCGATCGACCGCTCGTAAAAGTTGATATCTTCCCGTTTGCTCATCATAACGAATACGAGCATAATGACCAGTGGCGATGCGATCGCATTCTAACTCTTCTTGAGCATAAGCTAACATTGGGCCAAATTTCACGGCACGGTTACACTGAGAACAAGGTAAGGGAGTTACACCGGACTCGTAACCGGACACTAAATAATTAATAATATTCTCTGTAAATAAATCTCTGGTATCGACAACATGATGGACAATACCCAACTGTTCACAAATAAGGGCCGCATCTACCATTCCCTCGGAACAGCATTGTCCTTTCCCTTTCATTAACCACAGGGTCAACCCAATCACATCATAACCCTGATGCTGTAAACTCGCAGCAGCAACGGAACTATCTACACCACCAGATAAACCCACAACAACCTTGTTCATCTTTTCTTGAAAATCGCAAAATTAACTCTAGACTTTTTCTAGACTAACATTTTCATTAGAAATTTTTTGCCGTACCTGCAATGGGATAAAACTCAAATAGATTTTCAAAATCAGTTACCCCATATAAATTAAGGATATGTCATATTTGACTATATTTTTACGAACTATCATCACACCCACTGATTTTATTAACTTCTGACTTCTGACTTCTGACTTCATTAAACTCCCATTAACCGCAAAAAATGCACCTTTCCTGAACTATCTCCCGCAACAATAGATACTCCATCCGGTGCAACAGCAACGCAATCTATTCTAGCTTCAAAGGTAGCAATACATTTTCCTGTAGCTAAATCCCAGATTTTCAGGGTTTTGTCCCCACTCCCAGAAATTAATTTTTTGCCATCAGGTTAGCTCGGTTAAGACAACGTTTGTTTAATTACATCAACAGAAGAAAATGTTTCAATCCAAACTGATGCCCCAAAACATTTCGGGGCATCCTGACGATAAACAAGACGACATGGACCGTTAATCTGAATCTCATGACCATAAGTATTTTGTCCGCGAAACTTAACGGAAAAAACGGGGTCAAGATGAGCTATGTCTTCTTTTTTTTTAACAGAATCAGGATTTTCTTCAATAAAGTCCTTGTTATCTTTAATAACATGACGGTTGACATGAATATGGCTTTTAGCTGGCACTTGCTTGGTTTTCCATGTCGGTTTAGGTCCCCGTTTCCGTCTAGCAATTACAGGAGAACCATTATAGATGGGAATCACCCAGGTTTTGCCAATTTTATACGCTCCTTCCACTCTTCCTTCTTTGAGCAGTACACGCAGTCTAGATGTGGAAATTCCTAACAGTTTTGCAGCTTCAGTTGTCCCAATAAACATAAATATTACTCCTAAAATTTAACTATTGCGATACCATCATAATCATTAATATAAGGATAGCACTGAAACTAATCGTATTTTTATCAACTTAGATTACATAAGTTTATCTTGTAGGGGTTAACCGCCGTTAACCCCTACTTTATCCTGATGTCGCCAGAATACCCTAATCTTCTAAAAGTTAGGGATGAATGGCGACCAAAAAATAAATTGACCGAAGGGAATCCATATAAAAAAATATAGTGGCAATTCTTTAGATTAACCACTATAATTTTAAAAAAAAACAACCAAATTCTTGAATTAAGAATTCGTTAAAATGATCTTAGCCTACAAATACAAATTAAGGGTAAGCTCGTTTCAAGAAGCAATGATGTCTAACTGGCTATCAATGCTGAGGAGTCACTACAATTTCTGCTTGAGAGACAGAATTGAGGCGTATGAACAGGTTAAATCCCCCAAACTAGGTAACTATTCTGATTTAAAAACTAAAGCAGAGTTTTGTCCGTTAACCTGTTCGATCTCTAATAAATCCCAATTAGGAAGCCCGTTCAAAAAATCAGGTAAAAAACGTAATGCTCTTGAAATGCAATCATCAGAATTGCCATTTTTGAAAAAAGCTAGACCCTGGTACAAAAATATTCATTCGACAGTTCTACAACAGAATTTGAGACGACTTGAGAAAGCTTTTGCTAACTTTTTTGACGGTAGGGGATATCCGAAATTCAAGACTCGTCAAAAATTCAAAAGTTTTAGCTATCCTCCTAATCAAGTTAAATTAGAGAACAACAAAATCTATCTTCCTTCTATTGGTTGGATGAGATTTTTTAAGTCTCGAAATATCCCTGATGGATTTAATCTGAAAACTGTAACAATTCGCTCATTAGCTGATGGTTGGTACGTTTCAATAAGAATAGAAAATAAGGATATTCCTCAATCAAAATCGAAAGATGTAAAAGAAATAAAAACTGTCATGGGTTGTGACTTAGGTATTAAGAAACTCTTAGCCTTAAGCAATGGTGAATTGATAGAAAACCCTCAATTTGAGAAACGACTATCCAAAAGGAAAACTATAAGGCAACGTAGAGCATCTCGAAAAAAAAGAGGGTCTTCTAACCAGAGGAAAGCCTACGCTAAATTAGCTCGTCTTGACCAAAAAATAGTTAATCAAAGAGAGGATTACCAATGGAAAATCGCTCATCACCTTGTTCGTTTAGCTGATTTCATTGTCCTAGAAGACCTAAACATACAAGGAATGATTAGAAAATGTCGTGCTAAACAGGATGAGAACGGTAAATTTCTAAAAAATGGACAATCAGCAAAAAGAGCATTAAATCGATTGATTAGAGATTGTTCTTGGGGAAATCTTACAGAAAAAATCGAGTCGGTAGCTGCGAAGTTTGGCTCAATTTGTTTAAAGGTCAACCCTAAGTTCACATCACAAAAATGCTCTCATTGTGGGCATATACAAAAAGAAAACCGCAATAAAGAACGTTTTTTGTGTCTTAATTGCGGTTTTTTAGCTGATGCCGACGTTCAAGCGTCAATTAACATTGGAATGAAAGGACTAAAAACCCTTGGAATTAGTCCATCCAAGCTACTGATGGTCAATCAGAAAGTCACGCCCAAACCTGAATCGACAGGTTCTAGAAATAGGGAGAAATCAGTCTTGTTGGAGACTGAGCCTGGGAACCCTCAACAGTTAAGTCTGTTTGAGTGGGTGAATGGGGAAGCGATTCCCTGTTAGAATCCCCAACTTCAACGAAGTAAGTTGGGGTTCTTCAATTAACATTT
>NZ_JASJEB010000135.1 GCF_030064895.1 Crocosphaera sp.
TCTTATTTTTAATCATTAAATAATCAATAGTTAGTAATAGATAAAAATTACAGACTGTTATTGGGGTCAAATCTCCATATTCCTTATTATATAAGGCTTTCAGGCTTGTTCTCAATTCTCTCATGAATAATGCAGGCTAAATCACCAGGAACTGTATTGGCGATTGTCCAAGCCGGATAGTCTGTTCCTGATGTCCAATTAGCCTGCAACGGCTGCCCAGCAAACTGGAAATATGTCTTTCCGCGATCCTGGGACTCCGAAGCAGTTTGCAATGCAGGATATGCCTTTATCAAAGCCATGGCTAGATAGTCCCATTGGCTTTTGTCACCGAATGCCATAAGAATACTCCTTGAGAATAATATCTCGTTTTTTGGTTTTAAAGTGATTTTTTTAATCACCTTTGATAACAGAATAAAATTTATTTCTGCTAATTACAATCTATAAAATTAATACTTTTCTAATATATTTTTTTGGCACAATATTAATTTTTCATATTAGATTTATATTAGATTCAAAGCGTCACTTTATGATATGGTTGCCCAATCAATTAACTAGAACCAATGAATTAATAAGGCAAATTAAGAGATTCAACCTGAAGGTCTTACTGTTTCATGCTAGGCTAATTGTATATACAAAAAGTAATTCAACCTGAATGGACTTTGAATGGGACGAAAACAAAAACAAACAAAATCAAGAAAAACACGGTATTAGCTTTGAAGAAGCGCAAGAAATATTCAACGGAATCGTTTTTACCGCCATAGATGAACGATTTTTTGATAATGAGATTCGAGAAATCAGTATTGGGGCCATCCAAGGAGTTGTCATTGTCACTGTCGCTCATACTGAAAGAAACGGCAAAATTCGCCTAATTTCTGCCCGAAAAGCCACCCCCAAAGAAAGGAGACAATTTTATGAGTATCTCGCCCAAACGACTTAAAGAAATCGAAAATATTAGTGATGATGCCATTGATACCTCAGATATCCCTGAATTAGATGACGGTTTTTGGTCAAAAGCAGAAGTGGTCAAACCGTTAACTAAAACAGCCATTTCTATTCGTTTAGATAATGATGTATTAGACTGGTTTAAACAGCAAGGAAAAGGCTATCAAACTTTAATTAATGCTGTCCTTCGTTCTTATGTTAACCATCAAGAAAACAAAGAACTTTAGCGATCACCAATTGGTTCTATCTTAAAAATAGGTTGATTTTGGCTTTTTTATGCTCAAAGATTACAAGATTATTGATGCAGACTCCCATGTCATTGAACCTCCCGAAATGTGGGGCAAGTATATAGAACCTAAATTTAAGGAATTTGCCCCTTCTCCTGACATGAAAATTAAGGGGGAACCCATTGCCCGAAAAATATCTCTACAAGTTCAACAAGAAGCTAATAAGCAGATGATGCAAGCTTATCCTCATGCTTATCTCAATCGCTACAATCCCGAATCCCATGTACAAACAATGGTACAAATGGGGGTTGATATTGCCTTTCTTTATCCTACCTACGGACTGTGGTTATTTGCTATTGATAGCCTACCTGCTGAAGTCATAGGTGCATTTACTCGTGCCTATAATACTTGGCTGCATGAGGAATTTTGTAGCTATGACCCCGATAGGTTAAAAGGTGTGGGTGCAATGAATCAACATGATCCCCAAGATATGGTCAAAGAGCTACACCGCATTGCTAATTGGGGCTGGAAGGCTGTTTTTTTGCGCCCTAACCCCGTTAAAGGTAGAATTTTGAGTGATGAAGCATACGAACCCTTTTGGGCAGCTTGCGAGGCATTAGAAATAGCAGTGAGCATTCATGAGGGAACCCATAGCCGTTTACCGACTACAGGAATCGATAGATTCAATACCCGTTTTGCCCTCCATGCTTGTTCTCACCCCATGGAACAAATGATGGCACTATTGGCATTAATTGAAGGGGGAGTTTTAGAGCGTCATCCTCAACTTCGGGTCGGATTTTTAGAATCAGGTTGCGGTTGGCTACCCTATTGGTTATGGCGACTGGACGAAGAATACAAAAATTTACATTGGGAAGTTGAAAATCAGGTAAAATTGATGCCATCAGAGTATTTTCGCCGTCAATGTTTCATTTCGGTAGAACCTTCTGAACCCTATCTTGCTCAAATAATTAAATACGTCGGTTCTGACAATTTAATCTTTGGGTCTGATTATCCTCATCTGGACCATCAAGTAGATGGCGTTAAAAATCTCATAAAGCTTGAAGATATATTATCTCAGGAAATAGTGAGGAAAATTGTTTGGGAAAATCCAAGATATTTTTATAGCTTAAGTTAAAAGATAGGGTTAACAATCAATTATTCATTATCAACAAATTTGAAAAAAGAGATATTATGAATTCACCCCATTATTCCTTTAATCAACGAATACCAGCTTACCCAAGAGCAGTTAATTACGCCCAGCATTTAGACAAAATACTATATAAAGGATATCATAATGAGCTAAATGACGAGTATTTCGAGATACTTGTTGTTAAAGATACGATAAAAGATCAGTCGTGCGGATTACAACCTTATACAATTGAAACTGAATTGAAACTGGAAACAAAGTATCACTTCAAAAATCATAACAAGTATCCAGTTATTGAATATGATATCCAGACAGACTCCTGGAAGAATAATAAAACAATTGGAGATTTCTTACCAACAACAGGAGTTCGAGTTGACCACAAATTCATCGAACATCTGGCAGACAAGCATCAAATAGAAGCGGAACTTGCTGATTTTTCTACTGTTAGATATTTGTTACAAGGTCGAAAAATTTCACAACTTCTCACCAAGACATGGCTTGATTTAAAAGAAGTCAAACAAGGTTGGGAAAGAGATAGATTAAGCTATATTAAACAACTGGTTCTTTCCCATAATTTAGCAGTAGATGAACCGAAAAGGATTGAGACTTTATTTGACAAACTTAAGTCAGAAGATAAGAGGACTTATGTGATTACACCAGAGATGCGGAACTATAATGGAATACGTTTGAGTCTTTTGTTAGCAGGACAAGCTTATAAATATGTCGAAGAAAACGAATATGGGGATAACCCTGAAGGTTATGTCTTGATTAATGAGTCTTTGCTTAGTAGCTATGAAATAGCTCTTGAATATATTTTTAAAGTTTCTTGGGACACATTTTCAAGTTCCATAGCAGAGATTCAGCAACCTGGACTTAATCAAAGGGGTCCTTATTTAGATGTCACTCTCGGATATCCACCTCGACCTTCTCTCGGTTCTCAAACAACTTTAACACAAAATAAACTTCAAGCATGGGCAGATGCAGAAGAATCATCAGGAGACTTTCGGTTTTATCCACCTTACTCCGATGGAAAATATCAATCAGAAACTATAGAATATGTTATGCCTCCTTATCCTTATCTTCCTGGATCTACTGCTTGTTAGAAAAATCAGTAGTTTGCCATAAAATGTGCTATGTATAAAGCTAATTTGGGTTACATTGTGAACTTGAATTAGCTAATTTTTGGGTTGCGTCCTTATATTATGAAAATTGCTAAAATCCGATTTTCTCAAACTTACGATTAATTTGTAACTTCGATGAATATTATCAACGACTATAAAATTATTAGCAAAATTTATGAGAGTGCTAACTCATTAGTCTATCGAGGGATGTTATTAGAAAATAATCAACCCATTATTCTTAAAATTCTTAAGGAAAATTATCCCACTCCTTCAGAACTTACGAGATACAAACTTGAATATGAAATAACCCGTTCTTTAAATTTTGAAAAAGTAATTAAAGCTTATGATTTGCGACGATATGAACATAGTTTAGTAATATTTTTAGAAGACTTTGGAGGTCAGTCCTTAAAGTTATTAATTCACCAATACCAGTTTAATTTAGAAGAATTTTTAACCATTGCTCTTAAAATTACTGAAGGTTTAGCGGCCATTCACAAAGCTAACATTATTCACAAGGATATTAATCCTTCTAATATTGTTTATAACCGAGAAACGGGACAGCTAAAACTTATTGATTTTGGCATTGCAACTGCTATATCTCAAGGAAATCAAACCTTTATTAACCCAAATAAATTAGAAGGAACTTTAGCTTATATTGCTCCTGAACAAACTGGTAGAATGAACCGAGGTATTGATTATCGCAGTGATTTTTATTCTTTGGGTGTAACTTTGTATGAACTTTTAACTAATACACTTCCTTTTCAAACCACCGATTCAATGGAGTTAGTTCATTGTCATATTGCTCAACATCCTCCAAAACCCCATGAACTTATTTCTTCTATTCCCTCGACAGTTTCTGACATAATCATGAAATTGTTAGCAAAAACTCCAGAACAAAGATATCAAAGTGCTTTAGGGATTAAATTAGACTTAAAAAATTGTCTGACTCAATTACAAGCAAAAGGTAGAATAACTCCGTTTTCTTTAGGACAACAAGATATCTCTGAACAGTTTACTATTTGTCAAGAACTTTATGGTAGAGAATCAGCAATTGAAAAATTATTAAATACTTTTGAGCGTATTAGTCAAGGACAGGCTGAACTTTTCCTAATTTCTGGTTATTCGGGGGTTGGTAAATCTGCTTTAGTCAATGAAATTCATAAATCTATTACCTATCAAAAAGGCTATTTTATTAGAGGAAAGTTTGAACAATTAAAACGAGATATTCCTTACTCAGCAATTATCCAAGCTCTCCAAAATTTGATCAATCAGTTATTAACTGAATCTGAAATAAATCTTGAGATTTGGAAAGAAAAAATCTTAAATGCTTTAGGGAAAAATATTCATATAATGAGTATTTTTATTCCTGAAATCATCAAAATTATTGGTCAAACGTCAGAAAAGCCAATCTTACTAAATACAGACAATCAGAATTTATTTGATTTTTGCTTTAAAAAATTTATCCAAATTTTTGCCTCTTCAAAACATCCATTAGTCATCTTCCTTGATGATTTACAATGGTTAGACTTGCAATCTTTAAAATTGATTGAATTACTAATAGCTGACTTCAATTTTCACCATCTATTAATAATAGGTGCATATCGTGACAATGAAGTGACTGATACTCATCCTTTAATGTTAACACTAGAGAAACTTAATAAAACAAAAGCAAAAATTAATCAAATTTTGCTTCAACCTCTAAAGTTAAATCATGTCAACCAAATAATTTCAAATACACTCCATTGTTCAACAGAAATCACTAAACCTCTTGCTAAAATAATAACTTATAAAACAGGTGGCAATCCTTTCTTTATAAATCAATTACTTAAGTCTTTATACCAAGAAAAACTACTTGTATTAAATCCTTCTCAAGATTCTTGTACTCAAACAAGTTTATGGACTTGGGATATCAGAAAAATTCAGCAACTAGAGATTACTGACAATGTGGTTGACTTGATGAAGTCTAAAATAAAAAAACTAGATAAAAACAACCAAGAAATTATTAAGTTAGCTGCTTGTATTGGCAATACATTTGAGTTACAAACCCTGGCCATTATCAAAAAGGAATCTCTAACTATTATCTCTAACAAAATTCAGACAGCTATTAGAGATGGCTTAATTATCCCATTAGATAATGATTATAAAATTCCCTTACTTTGGACTGAAGAGGAATTCTCGAATGACACTTCAATAGAATCTTCTGCTTTTATTCCTGAATATCCTAAATCAATTCCTTACAAATTCTTACATGATAAGGTTCAAGAGGCAGCCTATACTTTGATTCCAGAAAAGAAAAAAAAACAAGTCCATCAACAAGTAGGTTGGCTACTGTTAGAAAATACTCAACAGGATCAACTCAATGATCATATTTTTGATATCGTTAATCATCTAAACATTGGCTCAGAATTAATTATTAATCAGTCACAAAGAGACAAAGTAGCTGAACTCAATTTTTCTGCAAGTATCAAAGCTCAAGCATCAGCAGCTTATCAAGCAGCATTTAATTACTCACAAATTGCAATCAAGCTACTTAATCCAGTTAAAATAGTAGATAATAAAAATGTAATCTCTGTTCACTTAAATTGGAATGATCCTTGGCAGCGAAACTATAATTTTACTCTACAATTATATTTAAAAATAGCAGAAATAGCTAGTTTAACTGGTGAGTTTGAAGAAATGGAGGAAAAGCTAAAAGTTGTCTTGCAACAAGCACAAAACCCACTAGACAAAGCAAAAGCTTATGAAATTAAACTTCAAGCTTATTTTGGTGAGCAGAAAAATTCGGAAGGGATGAAGTTAGGATTACAAGCTCTTGAACTTTTAGACGTAACTTTTCCTAAAGACAACAGTAGTAAATATTTAGAACTTCGTTTAGAACAAACAAAAGCAATTTGGTGTAATCAAAATATTGAAGACTTAATTGCTTTACAAAAAATGAGTGATACCAAAAAACAAAAAGCTATACAGATACTAATTCTTATTGCGGGAGTGAGTTCTGTTGGCTATCCGAAGCTTTTCCCTTTCTGTATCCTTGAATCTATTAATTTGCTCCTAAAATATGGGAATACTTATGGCTGTAGCAATGTTTATATACCTTATGGAATTATTTTATGTGAAGTAAGCAAAGATATTGAGTCTGGCTATAAATTTGGGCTGCTTGCTTTAAGTCTTTTAGAAAAGTTTGAGCCTCAAAAATATAAAGTAAAAACCTTATATATGTTTAATGGATTTATCAGACATTGGAAAGAACATCTTCAAGGTTCATTAACTTCTTTTTTAGAAGTGTATCAACAGGGACTAGAAACAGGTGATATGAGTTGGGGATGTTTAGCTCCTTTTATGTATTGTCTGCACGCATTCTGGGTAGGTAAAGAATTAAGGTCTCTAGCCCAAGAAATTGTTAAATATAAGACTGATATTCTCAAATATAAGCAAGAACTAAGTTTACGTTGGTTAGAATTATATCAACATTTAATTTTGGTTTTACTTAATAATACAGACAATTTTAATCAATTGAGCAGTGAAACCTATGATGAAGACAAGAAAGTGTCTTTCTACAAAAAAGTAAATGATCTACAGTCTCTCTGTTGGTTTTATATTAATCAATTATTTATATATTACTTATTTAAAAACTATAAAAAATCTTTAGATAATGCAACTTTAGCTAAAGAGTATTTAGGTATAGCTCTAGGATTATACACAGTCAGTATATTCTATTTTTACTATTCTTTGGCTCTTTTATCTAGCCTTCATGATCTTGAGAGTAATAACCAAAATAGCTTAATTAAACAAGTTAATGATAATCAGGGGAAATTACATCATTGGGCTACTCATGCTCCCATGAATTTTCAGCATAAATATGATTTAGTTGAAGCAGAAAAAGCAAGAGTATTCGGAAAAAATTTGGAAGCTCAAGAATTGTACGAAAAAGCCATTAAAGGAGCAAAACAATATGAATTTCTCCATGAAGAAGCCTTAGCCTATGAACGAGCCTCAGAATTTTATTTTGCTTTAGGTAGAGAAGAAATTGGAAAATTATATCTCAAAAATGCTTATCATTGTTACATTCGTTGGGGTGCAAAAGCCAAGGTTAAACAGTTAGAAAAAGAATATCCTCAGTATTTACTAGGAGTAACAAATCAGAATAAATCTAAAGGTCTTAGTACCACGATATCGACAACGGGAAATGATGGGGAAGTTCTTGACTTAACTACTGTTATAAAAGCCTCTCAAGCAATTTCCGGGGAAATAAAACTAGAAAATCTCCTAAAAAACTTAATGAAAATTGTGATTGAAAATGCAGGGGCGCAAAAGAGTTTTCTAATTTTAAATAATAATGATAATTTAGTCATCGAAGCTCAGGGAACAGTAGATAAGGAAGAAGTTGCTATCTTAAGATCAATTTCCATAGAATCAAAAAACCCTGAAAATTCACTTCCTATTCTACCAACTACTATTATCAATTATGTCGGTCATACTCAAAAATATGTAGTTCTAAATGATGCAGTTTCTGAAGGTCAATTTATTAATGATCCTTATATCATAGCAACACAAACTAAATCAATTCTCTGTACTCCTTTACTTAATCAAGGTCAATTAAAAGGTATTGTTTATTTAGAAAATAACTTAACCACAGAAGCATTTACCTCAGAAAGAGTGGAACTCTTAAATATCCTATCTGCTCAAGCTGCTATTTCTATTGACAATTCTAGACTGTATCAAACCTTAGAACAAAGAGTAGAAGAACGTACCAAAGAACTATCACAAACATTAGATGTTCTCAAAGCAACTCAAGCAGAATTAATTTTTGAAAATGACCTACTAAAAAGTAATGATAAACCCTCTACTTTTGATTATCAAGTAGGAGGAAGTTTACCGATGGATGCACCAACTTATGTGGTACGACAAGCCGATAGAACCCTTTACAAAGCTTTAAAACAAGGTCAGTTTTGTTATATTCTTAATTCCCGACAAATGGGAAAATCTAGCCTTATGGTTAGGATGATGAACCATTTAAACCATGAAGGTTATCAATGTTCAGCCATAGATTTAACTCGTATTGGGACTTCTAATATTACTGTTGAACAATGGTATAAAGGATTAGCTGTTGATTTATTACGAAATTTTGGGTTACGAAGAAAAGTTAACTTCAAAACTTGGTGGAATGAGCGATTAGATATTTCTCCTGTTCAAAGATTCGGTCAATTTCTGGAAGATATGTTATTAGTGGAATTGAATTCAACTACTCAAAACTCCCCTAAAAAGATATTTATTTTTATTGATGAAGTTGATAGTCTTTTAGGGTTAAACTTCCCAGTCGATGACTTTTTCGCTTTGATTCGTTCCTGTTATAATCAACGAATGATTAATGGAGAATCTAGATATCAGGATCTCACCTTTGCTTTTCTAGGGGTTGCCACTCCCTCAGAATTAATGACGGATAGTAGAAGAACTCCTTTTAATATTGGTCAAGCAATTGAATTAGAAAGTTTTAAAACCCATGAAGCACAACCTTTATTATACGGATTAGCTGAAAAAGTAAGTAATCCTCAAACCTTACTTCAAGAAATCTTAAACTGGACAGGAGGACAACCTTTTTTAACTCAAAAGTTATGTCGACTGATTCGTAATATAGAAATGCCTATTTCTACTAAAGATGAACCTGAATGGATAAAGAACTTAGTGCAAGATAAAATCATTAATAATTGGGAAACTCAAGATCAACCCGAACATTTAAGAACCATTAGAGACCGAATTTTAAACAGTACAAAGAGTCAACAACTTCTCACCCTTTATCAACAAATCTTAGATCAAAGACAAGTTATTGTTATTGATAGTCCAGAAGAACAAGAATTACGTTTATCAGGACTGGTGATTAAGCAAGATGGTTTTCTTAAAATTCATAACCGTATCTATGAATCGATTTTTGATTCGCATTGGGTTAAGTCCCAGAAATCATGATGAATAAGTAGTTTGCTCTTCTAAGTAACCTCGAAAAATGATGGGCAATATTTTAAACAAGAAATCAATTAATTATCTTAAATCAAACAAAATAATTTCTGTATCATCAGCTATTGCAGTTAACTCAATTTTCGATTCTTGATTGATTGTAGCACCATCTCCTTCTGAGATAGTTGCATCGTGAATTTTAGCTGAACCTTTAGCCATTTGCAACCATGCAGACTGATTATTAAGCTTATGGTTAATTATATCCCCTTTTTTTAAGACTGATGTAAAAATGTCAATATCTTGATGGATTTTAACAGAATTATCTCTGCCATCAGAAGAAGCAACTAATATTAATTTTCCTTGTTTTTGTTGTTTAGAAAAATGTTTCTGATCGTAACTAGGAGTAACTCCTTTTTGATTAGGAATAATCCAAATTTGTAGAAAATGAACTAACTTAGTTTTAGAAGCATTAAACTCACTATGAGTAATTCCTGTTCCAGCAGACATCCGTTGTACATCTCCTGGACGAATAATTGAGCCATTCCCAATACTATCCTTATGCTCTAATTCGCCATCTAATACATAAGTGAGAATTTCCATGTCCCGATGGGAGTGGGGACCAAACCCTTTACCAGCTTTAACTCGATCTTCATTAATTACCCGTAAATTGCCAAATCCCAGGTAATTTGGGTCATAATAGCTCCCAAAAGAAAAAGTATGCTTACTATCGAGCCAACCAAAGTTAGCATGACCCCTCGCTTGACTGGGACGAACAGTAATCATAATGTTAATCACTCCTTTCGGTTGAGATTCACTGTTTTTATTATGAATTGTTTTTCATAAAAAGACAATATACAATTTCAAAGACATATCGTATCTAAAATACTTACAATCATGGATAAATTAACGAGTACGTGCGCCTATCAAAGAGAATTAAATTTGCTAAAATTGTAAAGAAGAACTATCACCAGAAAGAATAAAACTCGACCAATAATAAGGATGTTGATAATTATCACCTTTATCACCATTTATCATTTCTAATTGTAACTCCCTTAAACCTTGCCTACGTCCTTTTTTCTCCTTTAATAACTTATTATAATAATCCACCATCAAATCTTTTGTTCCTTGGTCATCTACCCTCCATAAACTAATTATTTGAGTTTGAGAACCAGCAATTACAAAAGACCTTCTTAAACCATATATTCCCTCTCCAGTTTCCACCGTACCTAACCCCGTATCACAAGCTGATAAGACAATTAATTGGGTTCCTTTTAAATCGAGGTTCACCGCTTCGAGAGCAGTAAAAAGACCATTTTCTATGTCTCCATCCCCACGTTGTTGCACACCTGCTAAAGCTAAACCAGTGGCTGCTAAGGGATTAGAAAATTGTTGGGGAGCTACAAAAAAACCATGAGTAGCCAGATGAAGAATACTAGGACTTTGAACTTGTTTCAAGTTGAATTCGTTGGCTTGTTCTTGGGTAAAAATCTGAGCATCATCAAATAGTTTGGCAATTTCTGCAATCTCTTTGGCGGTTCCTGGTAACTTAGGCCAACCAATATTAGAAAGGGGAGAATAACGAGAATCCCCTCGTTGTGCCACAGTGGAGCTAGAGAGAACAAAATTGGGGTTGCCCATCAACACAGGAGGAGCCATAGAAGGACTATGAGCAGCTAAACGGATTAAATCTCGTCCGGAGCTTAGATAGGTAAAACGGTAATTTTCAACCAGATAGTTATCATTTTCGTCAACCAATGCTTCAAAGGGAATGAGGTTAAGTTCTCCATCTGGGGAGAGCAGTATTTGTTCATCCTGGTCGAGAAATGGACGTATTTTAGCAAAGACTAATTTTTCTAAAATTTGACCTCGCTCTTTCGTTTGTTTGATGGGAATATCTTGGGCTAATTGCAGACGAAAATTTTCCACTTTATCATCAATGGTTGCTGCTTCCCCTAAATCAATACCCAGAGGCTCTCCTGTAGAACGTAACACATAAGCACCGTAGCGATAAGAACCCCATCTGTTATTTTTTGGGTCATAAGTTTGATAGCGGACTATTTCGATTAAAACGGTATTGTCAGGAATTAAGGCTTGAATGGTTTCTAGGGTGACTGGTTCGGCTTCCACACGAAACCTGCTACTGATGCGACTGAGTTTAGCTTCTAATTGTTGAGTTTCCCTGGTTAGTTGCTCAATTTGTTGTCGATGTTCTTGAGGAGAGGTAATTTGTTCAGGTTTGAGATACTCTAAGTTAGTTAGTTGTGTATTGAGAGTGACTAATTGAGCTAATAAAGCTCTATTTTCAGGTTCTAACTGTTGTCGTAGGAGTTGTTGGTTCTGGGTGAGAAGGTCGAGAATGCGTCCTTTGCGTCGTAGGAGAGTGGTGAGTGCTTGACGAGCAGCCAGGGGGTTATCAGGACTATGTTGCAGATGCCAAGATATTGCCCAATTTGTACTCCATGATAAGGTAGCCATATATTGAAGTTTATTAGCTTCAGACCCCACAATGAGATGTTTAGTAAGGTTAGAGACTGTTTGTAAAGAAAAGATAAAGAAATTAGGCGGCACAGATTTGTGGTTATAAAACTATGGAATAAGTTTTTATGACAGTTTTATGAAGAGACGTTCTTATCCGTCAGATATAA
>NZ_JASJEB010000134.1 GCF_030064895.1 Crocosphaera sp.
ATGTTCTAATGGCTTCATCTAGTTTCTGGTATTGCTAGGCGCGTTCCGTTTTTTAATTTTGCTTCTACGACTAGCATTGATTAATTTTCCACCTGGGATATACTTATTTTAACATGGTTTACCCAATTATGGTAGAATTATAGCAGTCGCCAAAGCTATTAGGACATTTTTCTGTTCCCTGTTCCCTGTTCCCTGTTCCCTTAAAATATAATTTATGTGTCCTAACTAGCCTGTCTATTGCTATAAATCGTTGCTACGCAGTTTATTTATTGATTGCCATTCATCCCATCGCTAAGGGTTCGGGGGTACTTGCCTATGGCTGCGATGCGTCCCCCTTACCTATAGCGAGGGCATTCTCGCAATATTTTGGGTAAAATTAGTTCCTTTGAGAATAGCGTTTTTAAAATCAGTCCCACTAAAATCACAACCACTAAAATCTGCCCCTGAAAGATTTTTTCCTCGAAAAGATTGCCCTCTTAAACTAAGATTGCGGAAATCTCTTCTTCCATTTGCATATTCTTGGAGTATTTCAGATGCTTTCATGGCGTTTTACAGAACTTTTCACATCAATATATCAATGTTCAAAATAAAGATTTCCCCTCACACTTCCCACCCTTCCCAAACTCCCAACACTCAACTTAACTAAAATGGTGGGTTACGACGGATTATTAGATTCTTGTTAGAACTAAAATGATAGCCGTCTAACCCACCCTACGGTTTTTAACTCCTATTTATTGAGGAATAATAGGGATTCGTTGCTCCTCAAACCGACGGTCGCGTATGGTTGGGGGCTGAGTGCGAATATACTCAGGATTTCCTGTTAGAGAAGAGTTGAAGGGGTTAACAAGGTCTGGAGTGCGAATTCTTGGCCCGGCAGTTTGTTGTCTGAGACCATCCCATAAAACCGCTTCAATGGTTTTAGCATCATTGGCAATGGTGTTATCAAAGAAAGAACCGGGGGCATATCGCCAGCCAAAAATCTTATTCATTTGACCGAACATATCGGTATTATCATAAAAGCGTAAACTTTCGTTATAAAATGCTCGGTCGATAACATGGCTGAAATGTTCTCCGGGTTCTGTGGGGATAGCTTGAATTTCAGGTGCGGTATTTCGATGAGCCGGTGAACCCAGATTCCGCGCTTCAATTAAACGCCGTTCTAACTGTTCCATACAAGCATTTAAACCGGCCGCAAATTCGTTACGAGTTAAAGGTTGATCACCGCGATAGGTGCGATCCGGATAACCAACAATACAACCATAATTTTCCACCAAACTTCTCAAAGCTTGATAAGACCAATCTGTAGGGGAAACGTCCCTTAATTGTTGAATACTACTTAGTTGTTGTAGTGTGGTCTGATAATCGTAAGTTTGAGCAGTTACATTGTTATTAGGTGACAACTCCTGAGTTTGTTGAGCCGTCTGTGGAGGGTAAGGGTTGGGAACAGGTTCGGCGTAACTGACATGACTAACTAAAGCTGACCCCACTATTAAAGCAGGTAATAACGATTTATACATTCTTGTTTCATCTCCTCACAATCAATTTTCTATAAAATTAGGTCAGGGTCACTAACCAACCGTATTCTAGCTAATTTTTCTATTGGGGTCTCAGGATTGTCCTATTCAGTTAATTAGGTTTTACCGAATTGTTACCAGTTATATCCTCTACAGTTTTAGCGATCGCTGGTAATTGTAAATAACTGGGATAAGTTCCTTCGTCTTTTATGCGTTTAATTTCGCTGTCAGCAATGGGTAATTTATGATAACTAGCGATCGCTTTAACAATATCTCCGCGATCGATAATTCCTGCCACAGCACCGGCAGGAGATAAAACGGTAAGAGAACGCTCATTAACAGCTTCTAATTTCTCGATAACGGTCACTATAGGGGTTTTTTCTTCTACGGAGGGGATGGTATTCAAAGGGTGAACAATGTCCCATAGAGTTAGGGTATCCCATTGACTGCGCTCAATATTTTGTAAGTCTTCAATAATAATTAATCCTCGATACCTTCCTTCTGAAGAGGCAAAATAAACAATATGATCATGAAGTTCACTGAGAAGATAATCTTGAGCAAATTGAGATAAGGTTAGATGAGCATTAACCACTCGGAACCCTCGCCCCATAATCTCCCTAGCGGTAATGGTTAAGAGACTTTCTTGTAATTGAGTAATATGTTGATAATTTTCTGCATTACGTCGGATAAACCAACCGATAAACACTATCCAGAGTCCACTGAAAGTTCCTGTTAGTAAGATGATCACTAAACCGAAACTAATACCTAACCAACCGATTAATTGACCACTGGCCGCGGCCCAACGGACTCCTGTGAAACGATCGCCTTTTAGTTTCCAGACAATGGCTTTAAGGACTTGTCCCCCGTCTAAAGGAAGACCAGGAATTAAATTAAAAATCCCTAGCACGAGATTAATTCTAGCGGTATCTTCCATCATGTAAAGGATGAGACGAGTGATTGTGTTTGAGTTGTTAGGGGAACCCAGAGTATAGGAAAGGGTAAATAAAATAATGGATAATCCTAAACTGACCAAAGGACCTGCGATCGCCACCCAAAACGCCCCTGTGGGGTTTTCCGATTCTTTTTCCATAGCTGCCACTCCGCCAAATAAAAATAGGGTGATGGAGTTAACATTGATACCTTGAGCTAATGCCACTAAACTATGACCTAATTCGTGGAGAAGTACAGATATAAAGAGGGATAAAGCGAGAATTAGGCCTGCGATCCAAGCTAACCACCACTGAGAACCGACTAAGTTAAGCTGAGCAATTTCTTGAGAATTAACTAGGGTAACTAATCCCAAAATAAAGAACCAAGAAGAGTCAATATAAAGGGGAATACCCAATAAAGAACCAATTTGCCATTTTCCGTCCATGATCAAAGGTAAGGTAATCTTTTTTATTTTTCTTAACAATTTTTAGGTGAACCCCTTGCTATCTTCGATATAGCAATGGAGTGAATTACTGTTTTTTTCTACAATAAAGTCCTCATTAATATTTTAACTTAACTCTGTCTTCTCGAACAATGTCAGTTCTTGGCAAGGATATTTAAGAATAGTAAAGTTAATGCTTAATATCTTTCTTGAATTTTGAGAGCATTTAAGATTATTTATCTTGATAGATTTATAGCAATAGACAGGCTAGTTAGGACACATAAATTATATTTTAAGGGAACAGGGAACAGGGAACAGGGAACAGAAAAATGTCCTAATAGCTTTGGCGACTGCTATAAATGATTTTTTTAGTGCTGGTTAGGAATAATCTGAAATTTACAATTATTAAAAGTTCTCAATACTATGACTCCCACATCTGTCAAGATGCAGGAGTCATAAAACCTATTTTTTCAATGATTAACTGCTCAAAAAAGAGCGAATTAACGATATTTTTTAAAGGCTAAAGTCACGTTATGGCCACCAAAACCAAAAGAGTTAGATAAAGCCACATCAATCTCTAAAGGACGACTCTCATAAGGCACATAGTCAAGATCGCAGTCAGGATCAGGACTATCTAAATTAAGGGTTGGGGGAATGCGGTTATTAGCAATGGCCATCACCGTGGCAACTGCTTCGATACCTCCAGAACCCCCTAACAAATGACCTGTCATGGATTTAGTGGAACTCACAGCGATACCATAAGCACGATCCCCTAAAGCTTTTTTAATAGCTTTGGTTTCGGTGACATCGTTAGCTGCGGTACTGGTTCCGTGAGCATTGATATAGGTCACTTGTTCAGGAGAAATACCCCCATCTTTGAGAGCTAATTCCATAGCACGGGTAGCACCGGCACCATCTGGTACTGGGGCGGTCATATGATAGGCATCACAAGTCATGGCGTAACCCACCATCTCCCCGTAAATTGTTGCCCCTCGTTCTAAAGCGTGTTCCAATTCTTCAAGAATTAAAATGCCTGATCCTTCCCCCATCACAAAACCGTCTCGATCCTTATCAAACGGGCGACTAGCTCGTTGAGGCTCATCGTTACGGGTGGATAAAGCTCTGGCCGAAGCAAAACCAGCCAAAGATAAAGGAGTAACGGCCGCTTCAGTACCGCCACAAATCATGGCTTTAGCATAACCCCGTTGTACTAGACGAAAGGCATCTCCGATGGCATTAGAGCCAGCCGCGCAAGCGGTTACTGTACAAGTATTGGGTCCTTTTGCTCCCGTTTGAATGGCTGTTAACCCTGAGGCCATATTACCGATCATCATGGGAATCATAAAAGGACTACAACGACTCGGCCCTCGGTTCAAATAAACTTCTTGTTGATCTTCGAGAACTTTGATTCCCCCCACTCCTGTACCAATAATTACCCCAATCTGTTCGGCATTAAGGTCATTAATGACTAACTTGGAGTCAGCTACAGCTTGTAAGCTGGCTGAAACTCCGAATTGGGCAAAACGATCCATCCGTTTTGCTTCTTTGCGATCTAAGTAGTCATGGGGATCAAATCCTCTCACTTCACCGGCAATGCGACAAGGGTGTTTAGACGGGTCAAAATGGGTAATCTCAGCGATTCCACTTTTTCCACTGATTAAACCTTGCCAATAGTCTGTTAAGGTATTGCCAATGGGGGTGATCGCACCTAACCCAGTCACTACTACTCGCTTTAATTCTAAATTTGTCATGATTTTCCCTTACTAAAAGATTGATCTACCCAACACTGTGCTTAGGAGAGGAAATGGGGGGATAATGAAATGATACTGAGTGTTTTTATCAAGCTTAAGCTTTTGCTTTGTCGATGTGGTCTACAGCATCTCCTACTGTTGCAATTTTTTCGGCAGCTTCATCGGGAATTTCGATATCAAATTCCTCTTCTAAAGCCATGACTAACTCTACTGTGTCTAAAGAATCAGCCGCCAAATCATTGGCAAAGCTGGCCTCTGGGGTCACTTTGTCTTCCTCAACTTCGAGTTGTTGAACAACAACGGTTTTTACTTTTTCAAATATTTCTTGGTTCATTAATTTTCAAATTTACCGCTAACAACCCCGTTGGACTAGCCGTGACGAGGAGGAAATGGGGCGGAGTTTACCATTTCCTAGAGTAGATTTTACAGTTAAAGTTTATTCAGCATTATTCATATTAGTTCAAGATTGTTCTTTTTGGAAGACCACCAAATAGGGAGTGTGGGGAGTGTGGGGAGTGTGGGGAGTGTGGGGAGTGTGGGGAGTGTGAGGAGTTAGCAATTTTATTTAATATTGAATCTATGCAAATGAAAATTAATATAGCACTACCTATCATGAGGAGAATATTAACAAAATTTCCCGACATGGTGTATGGTCATTGAGACGGGTAGGATAGGAAAATTTAGGGGCATGGAAACACCACAACTTATTTTAGAGACAGCACAAAACTTATTTAATGGTTTAGCTATTGGCAGTGTGATCGCTTTAGCGGCTGTGGGTTTAACCCTCACTTATGGCATTTTACGGCTGTCTAATTTTGCCCACGGGGACTTTATGACTCTGGGAGCTTATTTAACCTGGTTACTCAATAGTCAAGGCTTAAATTTGGTTCTTTCTGCCATTTTAGCGTCAGGGGGAACCATGTTAGCCATGTTAGCCTCGGAATATTTATTATGGAAACCAATGCGTAATCGTCGGGCAAGTTCTACCACTCTAATTATTATTTCTATTGGTTTGGCCCTCTTTGTTCGCAACGGAATTTTAATGATTTGGGGGGCTAATAATCAACGTTATGATATTCCTATTATTCCGGCTCAACAGATTTTTGGTTTGAGATTAGCTACTGATCGCATTTGGGCGATCGCTTTAGCTGTGGTGGCGATCGCTATTTTACATTTGGTCTTGCAACGAACAAAAATTGGTAAAGCTATGAGGGCAGTGGCTGATAACATTGATTTAGCTAGAGTTTCGGGTATCAATGTGGAGCAAGTTGTTCTCTGGACTTGGATTATTACTGCTATTTTAACTACCCTTGGGGGTGTGATGTTGGGTTTAATTACCAGTACCATACGACCTAATATGGGATGGTTTTTGATTTTACCCATGTTTGCCTCTGTGATTTTAGGGGGTATTGGCAACCCTTATGGTGCGATCGCTGGTGGGTTAGTGATTGGAGTTGCTCAAGAATTAAGTGTCCCTTGGTTGGGAACTGATTATAAGTTAGGGGTGGCTTTATTGATTATGATTCTTATTCTTTTTATTCGTCCTCAAGGTATTTTTAAAGGCACTCTTTAGTTGAGCATTCAGCTATAAGCCATCAGCTTATATTATTTTCATCAACTTGGACTAGAGAAGTTTTATAATTGCTGCTTAAAAAGTTAGAAAAAGGTAGGATTATTGTACTTTTTGAAATTTTTTACGACAGAAACTAAGTCTCAATGCCGAACCCTGAACACTGACGGCTGAATGCTTACCTTTTTAGACAGGAATATTATTATTCTTGATTATTTTCTTGTTGCGCTCTTTCTTTTAGTTTTAAACGAATTTCGGCGTGAACTTCGCGGGTAATAGGATAAAAGTAAGCTAAAACTAAGCCTATAATTAAAATAATAGCTGGTAAAGGAGCAACAGCAATTCTAATGGCAAATAAAGCGGTTTCTGGTTGAGTTGGTAAGGGTTGCCCGGGGATTTGTTCCACAAATCCGGCTGCTTCTAAAACTACACCAACTAGAAATAATCCTAAGGCTAAACCAAACTTTTGTAAGAGTACCATAAAGGCATAAAAAACTCCTTCTCTTCTTTGTCCAGTTTCTAGTTCATCTAATTCGATAACATCGGGAACCATTGACCAAGGAATTAGATATGCAACGGATACTCCAAATCCTGCCATTATGGCTAAAATAAACATAAAAGTAACTTGTCCGGGCTGTAATAAAAAGAGTCCAATTTGTGCAATAATCCAGACTCCTGTTCCCATAAAATAGACAATTTTTTTATCAAATTTTCGACACATTACTTGCCAAAAAAATAACATAACTAACGCAGTTCCCTGTACAGCTAAGGCAACTAAACCAGATTGATCTTCCCTTAATTTCATATAACTAACAACAAAATAAACTAAAATCGATGCAGTTAATTGAACGGCTAACCAAGAACATAAATAAATACCAATAACGAATAAAAACGGACGGTTATTAAAGACAATCTTTAATTGTTGTGTAAAAGAAATATTACTTTCTTGCTGACTATTTATTTGACTCTGATTAACCTCTTGAATAAGTAAATGATCTTCGACTTTTGCTGATAATAAACTATAACCAAATCCTAGCAATAATAAACTAGATAGTAAGGAAAAAAAGCTAATATAATCAAACTGACTATTTCCTCCCACCAAACTCGATGTTACTGGGATTATTCTCAAAATTACATAAATAATTCCTAAAACACCAATTCCAGTTAAGAGTATTCCTAATTGTTTCTTTTGGTTTAAATTTAAAATAGGATTTTTGCCTTTTTCTTGAATCCGTAAACTACACCAAAGAAGGGCAATAATGGCTAAAAAAGAACAACTTAAACCCAAAATCAAAAATCTAAATTGAGGATTATCGGGATAAGCAAAAGAAACTAAAATATAAAGTATTAATGATAAAATACTAGCACCAATAGAAAAAGAGAACCGAAAACTATTTAAACTGGTTCTTTCGTTATAATCTTGCGTTAATTCTGGTGTTAATGCTGTATAGGGTAAATTAACTGTTGTATAAGCAATATTAAACAAGATACCAATAACTACATAATAAACAAATAAACCCCATTGATTGATGGTTAAATTATCACTAAATTGGGGAATTGTCCATTGCAAAGTATAACAGAAAGCAAAAGGAATAATCCCCCCTAAAATCCAAGGAAGACGACGACCCCAACGAGAACGAGTTTTATCACTTAATACCCCAATAATAGGGTCATTAATAGCATCAGAAATTTTACCAATCATTAAAATACTGCCAGCTAAACCAGGAGGTAAACCGGCCACATTGGTGAAGAAAAATAATAAATAAAACACTAAAATATTAGCAGTAATCGCCGGTCCAAAATCACCAGCACCATAGGCTAATTTTGTGGTAAAATGGAGTTTCTCAGTATTAGGTGATGTCATAAAAAAAGTATATTAATAAAGTATCAATTATGCCTCAACCCCGTAAACGGTTTGCTCAACATTGGTTACGCAGTGAAACGGCACTAGAACAGATTATACAAGCTGCGAACCTAAAAAACAGCGATCGCATCTTAGAAATAGGCCCAGGAACAGGTATTTTAACCCGTCGTCTCTTACCTTTAGTGGAGTCTGTTCTTGCAGTAGAATTAGACTGGGATCTCTGTAAAAAGTTAGTTAAAGGTTTTGGTAATTATGATAATTTTTTACTTCTACAAGGAGATATTCTTAAGCTAGATATTTCCACAGAAGCAAAAGATTTTCCTAAGTTTTTACCCATTAATAAAGTAGTTGCTAATATTCCCTATAATATTACCAGTCCTATTTTAGAAAAGGTTTTAGGTCGTATTTCTTCTCCTAAAAATCCATCTTATGATCTGATTGTTTTATTGATTCAAAAAGAAGTTGCCCAAAGAATAGTTGCCTATCCTGGTAATAAAAGTTATAGTGGTTTATCGGTTAAAATGCAATATTTGGCTGACTGTAATTATATTTGTGATGTTCCCAGTAAAGCATTTTCTCCTCCCCCAAAAGTAGACTCTGCTGTAATCACTTTTCGTCCCCGTTTTTTAGCTCATTCTGCTGTTGATCCTAAACGTTTAGAAACCTTAATTAATCTCGGTTTTTCTAACCGTCGTAAAATGTTGCGCAATAATTTAAAAAGTTTGATTGATAGCGATCGCCTGGGAGAATTTTTAAGAGAAATAGACCTTAATGAACAAGTTCGTGCAGAAAATCTGGATATTAATCAATGGATCGCATTAAGTAACTATTTTCCTCAATAATAAGTTTTGTTATTTTCTATACAATCTCTCATAATTATGTCAATCTTTGTTAAAATATAACTATATTAATAATATTTTCATATTTTCTCAGTCACGTGAATTTGATGAAAGTAGATTTATTGATAATGTGCAACAAGTTTGAATTCCAAAACTTCTATTATCTCCTTAACAAAACAATAATTCCGAACTCCAGATTTAGGTTAGTCCTCAACGTTTAATCAAGAAGATCACAGACATTTTCTGAAAAATAGGTTAAAACGGGACAACATTGAGATAAGTGTATTGCTCGTTTTTAACTGAATATGACCTATAACCTAAGAATTGCTGATATTCCCTGTAGCGAACGACCTCGTGAACGTTTAATAGCTGTCGGTGCAAAAAATCTGGCAACTGCTGAACTTTTAGCCATTTTGTTAGGAACAGGGCAAGGAAAAGGTAAACTCTCAGCAGTGGGTTTAGGTCATCATATTCTGCAAGAATTAAGTAAACATCGTCGTGATCCCTTAGACGTTTTGCGGGATATTAGTCCTAATGAGTTAATGGCTATTGATGGCATTGGACCTGCTAAAGCGACAACCATAATTGCTGCCGTGGAATTAGGGAAAAGGACTTTTCAGGTGCGACCCTTGGAACGAGTAACTATTGACAGTCCAGAAGCTGCTGTAGCGGCCTTGAGTCATGATTTAATGTGGGAAAGACGAGAACATTTTGCGGCTGTTTTTTTAGACAGTAAGTATAGATTATTAGGGACGAAAGTCATCAATATTGGAACCGCGACAGAAAGTCTAGTTGATGCAACGGAAATTTTCCGAGAAACCCTCAAACAAGGAGCTAATGCCTTAATTGTGGCTCATAATCATCCTTCTGGCAACGTTGAACCCTCTCAAGAAGACTTAGACTTAACAGAACAATTACTTCAAGGAATGCAACTACTCCACATTCCCTTAATCGATCATCTTATCTTAGGAGAAGGGAACCATTGCAGTTTGCACAGGATTACTGATTTATGGCGACGTTATCCACAGGAATAATGCCCTGATAATTTATATCGTCGAGGTTGTCACCTAAGTTATCCTGATGTCGCCAGAATACCCTAATCTTCTAAAAGTTAGGGATAAATAGCGACCAAAATATAAACCGCTCAGCGTCGACTAAGAAGAAAAATTAAGGTACAATGAACACAAAAGCACTGTTGCAATACAGGGACACAACCGCCTAGTACCTACTAAAAATAGCGAAAATGGTCAGGGGTCGAAACTAAGCTAACCAAAAAACCCTATTAGCTTCGGCTAAGTCTCTCATAAAAGGGAGTGCGTGATTTGTTGTAGTACGGCAAATGTAGAACGCACTCAAGACAGAGAAGAAAAGAAAGTAAAGCCAAACCCTCTAGGGTGAGGTATTAGAGGCAATTGGATACGCCTTTGCGTTTTCCGCATAAAGAGTCCCTACCCGTCTACACGGTAGGGTTATTCAATCAAGATGGATGATGAACAGAACTGTTAAATTCTAAATTTTATGTCTAAAGACGATAATTTATCCCCTGCTATTTCCCAAGAAGCGCGATATGAACCAGCAGCAGTAATTCCTGTGAAACAGGACTCTTCTATTATCAACTGGTTAGAAGCAACAAATCGCTTAATTTATCGTGAACAAGAAGAGACAAAAGGTCAAGTTGAAGAAGATGCAGAAATCTCAGACTTAATTGATGTCGATGACAACTACGATGATGAGGAGGATATTGATTTAGAGAGTGAAGATTAACTCAGTGAATATAGGTTGATGGGGAACAATTATGAGGATTCCCCTTTCAACCCATCTAGTTGACGTTGAGCTTGTAATGGTAATTTAACTGCTGTGGTAGATGCAAAATTTTCTCCTGAAATCTCCCTAAAAAAACCATCAGGAAATAACTTGTTAGTGTTACTAACGGTGTTATTACTGTTTCTGATTCTAGGTTTTGCTCAATTATTCGATCAATTAGCTAGTTTTAGTGAAATATTGCTGCTTCCTTTGGTAATTTCTGCTGCTGTGACTGGTTTGATCGGTTATGGAATGGTCCCTTTCTTGCGACGCTTGAAAGCAGGACAAGTAATCCAAGAAGATGGGCCACAAACCCACCTTAGCAAAGCAGGAACCCCAACTATGGGAGGCATTTTCTTCGTTCCTGTGGTAATCATAGTTGCTTTAATTGGATCGCAACTGGCAGAAGGGGCGATCGCTGTTTCCTTAGTCACCTTAGCTTATATGATTATCGGCTGGATTGATGACTGGCAAATTTTACGCCAAAAATCTAATAAGGGACTGACACCCCGTATGAAACTGATCTTACAAATTGCCATCGCCTCTGCTTTTTGTCTCTGGATAGCTTTAACACAACCTTCTAGCATCACTAATATTGCTTTACCATTGGGTTTAATCTTACCTAGTGGGGTTTTATTTTGGGGTTTAGCAGGGTTTGTTTTGGTAGCGGAAAGTAATGCCACCAACCTAACCGATGGTGTGGATGGTTTGGCTGCTGGAACTGCTGCTTTAGCCTTTCTTGGGTTAGGTATTTTGGTGGCTAGGGAAACACCCGAGTTAGGAATTTTTTGTGCTTGTATGGCTGGTGGTTGTCTAGGATTTGTCCTTCATAACCGTAACCCTGCTACTGTGTTTATGGGTGATACGGGTTCTTTGGCTTTAGGAGGTTCTTTGGCTGCGGTAGGGATTCTTAGTGGTAATCTTTGGGCGTTATTTGTGGTTAGTGGTATTTTCTTTATTGAGTCTCTATCTGTCATTGCTCAAGTGAGTTATTATAAAGCAACGAAAGGCCCCGATGGTATCGGCAAACGATTGCTGAAAATGGCACCTTTGCATCATCATTTAGAGTTAAGCGGTTGGGCCGAAACCCAAATTGTTGGAGTTTTTTATTTAATGAATGCAGGGTTAGCTATATTGGCTATCATTTCATCTTTATGATTCTGCAAAAATTGTGAGCAAAATTGCATTTTTCCTATATTTATACCACTTTGCTAAAGTAGGGGTTAACGGCCGTTAACCCCTACAATCTTAAAATTACTTAAACATAATTTTTTGTTTAGTCTACATCTTGGTATTATACTAAATCCGATTGCCATACCCCCTTTTAACCTGCATTATTCATGAGAGAATTGAGAACAAGCCTGAAAGCCTTATATAATAAGGAATATGGAGATTTGACCCCAATAACAGTCTGTAATTTTTATCTATTACTAACTATTGATTATTTAATGATTAAAAATA
>NZ_JASJEB010000002.1 GCF_030064895.1 Crocosphaera sp.
TCCACTTTTTCGCTAGTTTTTAGTGATTGAATTAGCCGAATTCACGATTTTTAAAAAATCCATTTCATAAAAAATAATTTTTGATGCCAATTTCTTATTTTTTAGGTTTTGTTTTTTCTTCATGAATAATGCAGGATAAATTTCGGAGTAACTTTTTCAGCAAACCCTAAATAGTGATTAGATAAATTAAACTCAATTTTATGAGTTATTTTACCTTGATTTTTATATGTAACTGAAAAGTTGACATTTCTGCCTTTTGGATTGGGTGTTTCATGGGTTTTTGCAGCAATCTCTAAAAATTTTTCAACAATTCTCTCTTTTTCTGATTGAGTCCATTGATATACCATACTTAATTTTTACTGTATCAAGATAAGTTTTAACTCCAGAATCTATAGTAACTTAAAACTATAGATATTGCCCACCTTATGATTTAAAGTATAGTTAAAAATCAAAAAATTTGACTTTTGAAGCATCTAGTTTAGTTCCTAAATAGTTTAACCTTTCAATTCCAATAATATTTCCATCTTTATCTTTTAATTAAAGATAAGTCTTCTTCTACCTCATCAACTAAAAATTCTTTCTTTGGGTCATCAAACCAAATAGTTAATGTTTTTGCTTCTTGATCATGATAAATTTTTAAGTGGTCCATATTAGATCACCTCGTTTAATTTTAGATGATCATGTTTATTTTCTCCCCATACTTCAGGTAAAGCTATTACCCAAGATATAGGAACAGAAACAATATCTAAAGTTTCTCCATCTTTGAATACTTCTAAATTATAGCCAGGTTCTGATTGTTTTTTTGTTGGTTGTAAATAGTCTAAGACCACTCCTTTATCCCCTTTTTTGATCAGACTGTTAGGAACATCGTATTTTAATTCTACCCATTGAAATAATTGGATATGGTTCATGATTGTTTGTCCTCTCATTTATCGGGATATAAAGTAATCAATTTTATTATATCTTCTCCTTCAGTTTGCTGCCAAACAGTAATGACTTTAATTAATTTCCCATTAATACTATTCCATTTACTTTTAATCTTAAAGCGTTTTACCCAATCTGTCTCGGTAATTTCTTCAATTTCTTGTCCTTGTACTGATTGAATGATAGCCTGTTTAAGAAGTTGCCAATTATCTAAAGTATAGCCATATTGTGATAAATATTTTGATTTATCATCTTTTTTCTGATAAACAAGTAAATATCTAGTCAACTTTGTATTTTCGATGACTAAATTAGATGACATTTTCATGAGTTTATAGTCATTATAAATTGTAAAAGGTGGGCATTGCCCACCCCATATTAACTATGCTCCTACTGCTTCTTTTGCTGCATACATTACTTCTAAAGTAATTTCAGAAAGTCCACGTTCACGGGCAAATTTTTCGGTATTTCGCTTCACTTTACCCCGAACAAAACCAGGAACTTTATTCAATTCTGCTTGTGCTTCTTTGTTCCAATTCAAATCAGAATCAGCAGAAATTCCTTTGGTAATAACTTCTTTAGTATCATGACCACCAAAGATTTCTAAAAGATGGTCTTCCATACCCAAAGTAAAGGAATTATAGATTAAATCTGCAATCTGATTTGTACCTTCATAACCACAGAAAGGTTTATAACCAATAGGGAAGTTTTGAATGTGAATAGGTGCAGCAATAACTCCACAAGGAATGTCCAATCTTTTGCCTACATGACGTTCCATTTGTGTCCCAAAAATAGCAGAAGGTTCGATACGAGCGATCGCATCACCAATAGCACCATTATCATCACTAATTAACACCTCATCGCAATATTCGCTCACTTGTTCTTTGAACCATTCTGCATCATATTTACAATAAGTTCCGGCTAAAACTACATGAATTCCCATCTCCCGTGCTAATATTTTAGTAAGGGCAGCAGCATGGGTATTGTCTCCAAAAACAACGGCTTTTTTACCAGTTAAATTTTGACAGTCAATAGAGCGAGAAAACCAAGCAGCTTGAGACACATATAAAGTCTGTTCGTTGATGAATTCTTCATAATCAACATTAGCCCCTTGCTCATTAATTACCTGTTGAATTTTGCGGATACAACGGGCAGTTTCTACCACACCCATCGGTGTAATATCTACATAAGGAAGGTTAAATTCTTCTTGTAAATATTGTGCTGTAGCTAACCCTAATTCCCGATAAGGAACTAAATTAAACCATGCTTTGGTTAAGTTCTTTAAATTATGAACAGAAGCACCATCGGGAATCACTTCATTAACTTCAATTCCCAAATCTGCCATTAATTTTTTCAACTCTCTACAGTCGTGTTGATTATGAAATCCCAAAGTAGAAATACCGAGAATATTAACGGAAGGATTTTCTGTTTTTTCCGTAGGTAATTGATTTTTTTTCTTCGCTTTTTCCAGGTAAAATCTAACAATTTGGTGTAAAGTTCTATCAGCAGCTTGTAACTCGTTATAACGATAATGATTAACATCCGCTAATAAAACATCCCCTTTCGCATCCATTTGCGCGCGATCAACAAAATTGGCTAAATCTTCTTGTAAAATACTAGAAGTACAAGTAGGGGTTAAAACAATTAAATCAGGATTTTCTTCCCCATCTTTGCGCACAATATTATTAACTACCTTTTCTTGGGAACCCCTAGCCAAAACGTTGCGATCGACTACACTAGCAGTAACAGGAGTAAACTCTCTTTCCCGTTCTAACATCGATCGCATAACATTAAAATAGTCATCTCCTAAAGGTGCGTGCATAATAGCATGAACATTTTTGAAGGAACTAGCAATGCGTAGAGTGCCAATGTGTGCAGGGCCAGCATACATCCAATAGGCCAGTTTCATAGAATTCTCCTAAGATATTTAAGACGTGAATAATAACACGCTAATAAGCTGTTTTTGATTGTCTCAAAATTGTTGCTTTGATTGAGTGTTTGCTTAAATAATGTTACATAAGCAAAAAAACGCTACATTACCGGTTATGAAGAGGTTTGAAGGGCATTTGAGCAACATTTTTTAGGTTTAATTTTAATTAATCTTAATGTTAGACAATATAGTAGTTTTCAATTGAGTGTATCAACGTGAGTTAGGAGTTAGGAGTTCGGAGTTCGGAGTTATAATTTTGTTAACGAGAGAATGAAGGTTTGAGACTTCTAATTTGAGTCAGTTTTCTCGAAATTTCCTTATATTGAACTCAGGTTAGGGAGTGTTGATATTTTAATCTTTAATCTATGCAAATAAAAAAAGCAGCACCGATAACAGTGCTGCTGAAATATTTCTTTTTAGATTGAAACCTAGACTAAACTAGCCATTTTAATCTCATTGGTGCTTAAAATTTCTTGTAGTTCATCAGAGTCAACGGTTTCTTTTTGCACTAACATATCCGCTAAGGTATCCAAGATGTGACGGTTACTTTCTAAAACATCTTTAGCCCGCGCATAAGCAGTGTCTACCAGTCCGCGAACCTCTTCATCGATAGCAGAGGCGGTTTCGTTAGAAAAGTCCCTATCAGAGGCAATATCGCGCCCTAAGAAGACGTTTCCGTTTTGCCGTCCTAAAGCTACAGGTCCTAAGCGATCGCTCATTCCAAAGCGAGTGATCATCTGACGAGCAACTCTGGCTACTTGTTGTAAGTCACTAGCAGCACCTGTGGTGACTTCTTCCTCACCGAAGATAATTTCTTCAGCAACACGGCCACCCAAGGCCACAGCCATTTGATTTTGTAGATAAGAGCGAGACATCAACCCGGACTCCATGCGATCTTCACTGGGAGTAAACCAAGTTAACCCACCAGCACGACCACGGGGAATAATACTAATTTTCTGCACGGGATCGTAGTCAGGCATCAAAGCACCTACTAAAGCGTGACCGGCTTCATGGTAAGCAACTAAGGTCTTACGCTTCTCACTCATGATCCGATTTTTCTTCTCAGGCCCTGCTAAAACGCGGTCTATGGCATCGTTGACCTCATCCATAGAAATTTCGGTCAAATTGCGACGAGCAGCTAAAATAGCAGCCTCATTTAAGAGGTTGGAGAGATCAGCACCGGTAAACCCAGGAGTACGACGGGCAATTTTATTGAGGTCTACGTCTTTAGAGAGGGTTTTGCCACGAGCATGAACTGTCAGGATTTCTTGACGACCAGCGTAGTCGGGACGATCAACCACTACTTGACGGTCAAAACGACCGGGACGTAATAAGGCTGCGTCTAAAACATCGGGACGGTTGGTAGCAGCGATGATAATGATGCCGGTATTGCCTTCAAACCCGTCCATCTCGGTTAAGAGTTGGTTGAGGGTTTGTTCCCGTTCATCGTTACCACCTCCTAAACCAGCACCCCGTTGACGACCAACTGCGTCGATCTCATCGATGAAAACGATACAAGGGGCGTTTGCTTTGGCCTGTTCAAATAAGTCACGGACACGAGATGCACCGACACCTACGAACATTTCCACAAACTCGGAACCAGAAATGCTGAAGAAAGGTACACCTGCTTCTCCGGCTACGGCTTTAGCTAAGAGGGTTTTACCTGTTCCAGGAGGCCCTACTAATAAGACTCCTTTGGGAATTTTGGCACCAATGGCGGTGAAGCGATCGGCGTTTTTCAGGAAGTCTACAACTTCGGTAAGTTCTAGTTTAGCTTGTTCGATACCTGCTACATCCCCAAAAGTTACTTGGGTTTGGGGTTCCATTTGTACCCGTGCTTTTGATTTACCAAAGTTCATGGCCTGGGAACCAGGGCCACTTTGCGCCCGACGTAACAAGAAGAATAATCCAACTAATAACAAAATGGGGAGGAATAGGCTGGTAGCTACTCTGAACCAGACTCCCTCGTCGTTGGGGGGTTGGATGGCAATATCTACTTTGTTTTCGGACAGGATGTTGATTAAATCAGGATCGTTGGGGAGATTAACCAGTTGTGGTGCGCCACCTTCGGGGTTAGGCACTTTGGCTTGAGTGCGGTCAGAACTGAGTGTTACTCGATCCACTCGGTCGTTTTCTACACGGTCAATAAACTCACTATAGGTTAATGTTTCGCGACTTTGAGTGTTATTGTTATCTAAAAAGGCTGATGCTAAAGCTAATACGACAATCAGCAAAAGTGCATATAGTCCAGCATTGCGCCATTTTTTGTTATTTTTGTTCACGCTGTCGGCCTCTTATTATACTAAAGGGGAAGATAGGGTTATCTTTAAATATATCAAGGTTAATGAGCTAACCAGATGATAACGCCTGAAGATACAGGTATGGTTTTTCCGAGAAAAACACTTGTTAACTTATGTTAACGTTTCTCAGGAACTATTGACTAGGAATTTCTTGATTAATTCAAAAAAAATAGGGGAACCGCTATTTCTATTGCTGAACGATTCCACCTGCCGATCCATCCTTGAAAGGAGAACACTTATTGATGCCATCATATCTCTTATTGGAAATATTTGTCAACAGTGATGAGAAAGTTTTTTAATAGCTCAGGACATAAGCACAGAAAACTAAGCTATTTGCAATAGTCAATTATTTTTCGCAATCAGATTTTCAACAAAAATAAAAAAGGGGAACCGCTATTTCTGTTGCTGAACGATTCCACCTGCCGATCCATCCTTGAGAGGAGAACACTTATTGACTTCATCATAGAGCTTATTAGTAATCTTTGTCAATAGTAATGAGATATTTTTTCAATAATTTAAGAAATGGCCGTGATCATTATGGGATAGCTAACAATCTCAAATATAGATTTGGTGGGAGGTTTGGGAGTAAGCAGTCGCTCAAAGGATAAGGCAGGGGGCAGGAGTAATACTAAATCCGCTTTAGATAGTAGACAATCATCGTTCTGGAGCAGGGGAGGCAGGGGAGGCAGAGGAAGCAGGGAGAGAAAGAAGATTACTCTACGATAATAAGCGGATTTGGTATAAAACGTAGCTACCGCTACATTTTACTCCATATTGTTGGAAGAGCCGTTTACAGAGTTTTCAAATACTCTACTAAAGCCTGTTTCTCCTCAGAAGATAACTCGGTTCCATAAAGATGTCCCTTATTACTATTACCATCAAGAGTGGTATCGTATTTGAACCCTTCAGTTTCTGCTGTTGTACCCTCAGAAACAAAACCAACTTTATCAGGATTGTAAACATCATAGCCTCGATAAAATACTTTTGTTCTCTTTTCTGGAACTTCCAGAAGATCCCTTAAATAAGGTACAGAACCATTATGTAAATAAGGGGCCCTCAACCAAATACCATCCAGAGAAACTGCTATATATCCGTTTTGTTTCTGGACATGGGTAAAATCCCATGATTGGGCATCTCCTAATGCTAAATACTTATCAACCACTGCTTGGCTCCACATTTCAAGACGATGATCATCGGTTCCCACTTCTTCAATAGGGATAAAGCTTCCAGTGCGATCGCCTCCAAAAGCATGACAGGAAGCACAGTTATTGTTAAAAATGGGCTTTCCTTTGGCCGCTAAAACGGCATCGATGGCAAAAGGATAATCAGGAGGAGGAATTAAACGAATGAAGTCTTCTACTCGTTGTAAGTCTTGGAGGGGTACATTGTCCGTTGGAGTTCCGGCTGCTAAGGCTCCCATAATAATAGTTTCGGTGAGATTGGTTTCTAACCCATCCCAGTGATAGTCAAATCCTTTGTGTTGTCTTTCGTTCCAAATGGGGGGATCGTCAACATTATCGATGGTGTCATCTAAGGGGAGTCTAAACTGAACAAATTTTACAGGGTTAAACGAGGGTATTCGCCCTGGACCTGGATCTGGACGGGAGTTAGTCCAAGCAAAGGCCATTCCTAAACCCATTAAACTTTCTTGAGTTTGGGGAATAATCAGGTAACGATACAAGAGTTTATCTGACCAGGACAAAGGGTGTTTGGCTTCGATCGCTGGTATTAGGTTGTCTGGGGTAAACTTGGGATCGTTGCCACAAGCTGCTAAAAAACGAATATTAGCTACAGAATCAAAGGTTTGAGTTGGGGCCCCTAAAACGAGGTTTGGGCTATCTTGAGGGCTTTTACGATAGGTTGTACTATGACACAGTGCGCAGGTCGATCCCTGACGGGGAAAACCGACAATGGTTTTGGAAACGCCGACGGGCATTTCTTGGCCTTTTTCCCAAATAAATCCTAGAGATTTATAACCTCCAGGCCCGGGTAAATGTTCTGCAAATAAATCTGGTAATACTTCCCAAATGAAGAAAGGAACACCTCCAGAATTGATAGAACCATATTTGAAATGATCCTCTGCTGATTTATAAACAATAGGAACTTCTCGCTTAAAATTGTACCAAACAAAATAATTAGCCCCTCCTATGATTAATAAGGTAAGGAGTAGGAGAATGATGAGAATTTTTGCGAATTTATTGTTAACTAAGATCATAGAAACTTCTATCAGATTTCATAATTCAACTGACAATCAAATAGAGAGAATGAAAGAGAGCAAAAGTTTTTTATGTTGACTTAACTAATAAGCTCTAATTTTTCTTGATTTTAGGTAATAGGGAACTTATTAACAGGGAAAAAATAAAGTTCAAGTGAACCTCATTCTTTTGAGCAATTGTATTTCTTCTCTATTTTATTGTTAACAAACTGAATATAAATCATCAAGTGACTAAACTTCAAGTTTTGTGGGATAACTTGTTATATATTTTAATATAGCAATTAGTAATCAGGAACTAAAAATTATCAGGATAATGGGAGATTCTTTTAAAAATTTTAGAAGAAAAAGAGTCAGCTTACTTGATGATTTGTTTGCTGAGTGAGTCTTTTAATTCCACCGTGAATCCAATTTAAAAAACGTTTCTTTCATCATGAGTTATGGGATAAAGGCAAAGGCTGGAAAACCCTGCTAAATAATATTCAGTCTCATCCACTTCCCTTTCTAAACTAGCTATTATTATCGAAGATGCAGGATGTGAGTTAAAGCCAATGCTGACGGGGGTTAAACTGCTCTTTTTCGCGAATTTGTTGATATAAAGCCATTTCTTCCTCACTTACCTCCGAAGGAATAGCAATTTGTATTTCCACCAGTTGATCCCCCCGTTTTCCCGAACTGTCGGGATATCCCTTATTAGCTAAACGTAACCGTTGCCCAGGACGTACCCCTTTCGGTACAGTCATTTTAACCAAACCGTCGATAGTAGGAACCTCCACCGAACCCCCTAAAATAGCCTCACTGGGGGTTACAGGCACTTGACAAGCGATATCGCTGCCCCGTAACTCAAAAAAAGCGTGAGGAGTGATAGTAATCTTGAGATAGAGATCCCCTCCTTGTAGACCTTGACCCTTGAGGCGAATTTTTTGCCCATCGATCATACTAGAAGGCATATCTACTTCCAACGATCGCCCATCTTCTAAACGAATACGTTCCCTTCCCCCCCGATAAGCTTTTTCTAGGGGAACATTTAACTTTGCCTCCACATCCCTAGCACTGCGAGAAGGGTTAACCACTTTAGCCCGTTTTGTCCCTCCAGGGTTGTAGTCTTGGAACCGCCAAAAATCGCTATCTCGTTTGTAACTACTACTATTGCTGCCATTACGAGGGGGTCGAGGTTGGGGACGAGTAGGACGACGTTTGCTTTTACCAAAACGACTGCGATCATATTCAGCGCGCTTAGCTTCATCGGACAGAACATCGTAAGCTTCGTTAATACCCTTAAATTTTTCCTCTGCTGTCTTATCTCCCGGGTTAACATCAGGATGATACTGCCGAGCGAGTTTGCGAAAAGATTTTTTAATCTCCTCGGCGGTGGCATCTCGAGAAACCCCTAAAATGGCGTAGTAGTTACGAAGTTGCTGCATATATCAGTGTAAAACGGGACTGGGAATCTGGTTAGAATTGTTATTGTAGTTATAGCAGGAGGCAGGGGGCAGGGGGCAGGAGGCAGGAGGTAAAAACCTTGCTACTATTAGGTTTGAGAAATTTCCTAACTGCCCTGGCGGTTGCTATATCTTAGTAGTTTAGAACCAATCATCATCCTCTTCATCCCATTGGTTTTCTTTGGGAATACGACGGGAGCGATCGCGGGTGTAATAGGTGTCTGAGTCTTTGGGAGGATAGCGACGTGGTTCAGGGGAAGGACGACGCGATCGCGGACTGGGGCGATCTTCTTCCCATTCGTCATACTGATCATCGTAACGATCATTGCGTTCGTAACGAGGGGCAGGAGAACCGTAGGTTTGACGCTCATCATAACGACGTTCATCATAACGGGGTTGTGGTTGTCCATAGTCTTGTCTTTCTGGGTAACGAGGTGTGCCATAATCGTTACCATAACTGGAATCACGGGGAGTGTAAGGATAGTCATCGTCATCGTCTCCGACTAGGGTGCGACGGATAGAGTCAAAAATACCCTCATCCTCTTCATCGTCGTATTGTAAGCGTACTTCTCGGTTCAGTTCGTATAAAACGTCTTGTAAGTCTGCTTGGGCCCTATCTAAACGTCTTTCGTCGTCTTTGTCCAAACTTTCCATGATCTCTGCATTTAAAGCTTCGATTTGACGACGATAACCACTGGTAAATTGAGTACCAAAGTCCAACGTAACATCTTTTAAGCGACGTAAAGCCTGATCAGTTAAAGCTTTGGCCTTATTCCGTTTTTCGATCCGTTCCCTTCTCTGTCTATCTTCCTCCGCAAACTCGGCTGCTTCATTAATCATACGATTAATTTCCCCTTCGCTGAGGGTAGAGGCCCCTTGAACAACTACACTTTGTTCTCTGCCTGTAGTGCGATCGCGGGCTGTCACCTGTAAAATACCGTTAGCGTCGATATCAAAGGCCACCTGTACTTGAGGAATACCTCTCGGTGCCGGTGGTATCCCTGTTAGTTTAAATCGTCCCAAGGACTTATTATCCTTAGCCATTTCCCTTTCTCCTTGCACCACATGAACTTCTACCATGGTTTGATTATTTTCCCCGGTAGAAAAGATATCGGAACGACGTACAGGAATAGTGGTGTTACGGGGGATTAATTTTTTAGTGACACCACCGATGGTTTCTAAACCCAAAGATAAGGGAGTCACGTCCAATAATAAGATTTCTTTGACTTCTCCTGCTAAAATACCCGATTGAATGGCCGCCCCTACCGCTACTACTTCATCGGGGTTAACGTTTTCGTTGGGTTCTTTGTCGATGAAACTCCGCACCAGGGCTTTGATCATTGGCATTCGGGTTCCCCCACCCACCAAAACCACCTCATCGATCTGTACAGGGGTTAATCTGGCATCGTTGAGGGCGCGTTTAATGGGACGAGTGAGACGACTCACTAGGTCCCCACAGAGGTTTTCAAATTCGGGGCGTGTGAGACGGGTTTCTATGTGCTTAGGACCATCTTCGGTGGCAGTGATGAAGGGGAGATTAATATCGGTGACACTGACCCCTGATAGCTCAATTTTTGCCTTTTCTGCTGCTTCTGTCAGTCGTTGTAATGCCTGTCTATCTGCTTTACGTAGATCGATGCCTTCTTGTTCAATAAATTGCTCAGCCAACCAGTCCACAATGCGTTTATCAAAGTCTCCTCCTCCCAGTTGGGTATCCCCACTGGTTGCTCTCACCTCAAACACTCCATCCCCTACTTCCAAGACAGAGACATCAAAGGTTCCTCCTCCTAAGTCAAAGACGAGGATTTTTTGCGATCTTTCTTGATCCAAACCGTAGGCCAATGACGCTGCGGTAGGTTCGTTTATAATGCGTAAAACTTCTAATCCGGCGATTCTTCCTGCGTCCCTAGTAGCTTGACGTTGGGAGTCGTTAAAATAGGCCGGAACGGTGATTACTGCGCCTGTGACCGGTTCTCCTAAATAGCGTTCCGCTTCTTCTGCCAATTTACGGAGAATTTTAGCTGAAATTTCTTCGGGAGCAAAGTCTTTTTTGAGGCGAGGACATTTAATTTTAATGCTGCCGTATTCATCCCGACGGATGGTGTAGGGAACTTGTTTTGATTCGGGGGTTAATTCTGGGTATTTTCGCCCCATAAACCGTTTCACCCCATAGTAAGTGTTTTGGGGGTTTAAAACCGCTTGTCGTCTGGCCATTTGTCCAACGACTAATTCTCCATCTTTATTGAAGCCAACCACAGAAGGGGTAGTACGCATTCCTTCTGAGTTGGCGATCACGACTGGTTTTCCGCCTTCCATTACTGCGACGACAGAATTAGTTGTCCCCAGATCAATGCCGACTACTTTGCCCATGTGTGTTTGTTTCTCCAGCTACTCCATTTAATGGCGGATGGTGTTCGTTCGAGAGTTTAGCTTGATTATGCCTCTTTGACAATATTGTATCGAATTGTCAACCGTTATCGTTGATTAGTTATGCAACGGAGTTCGGAGTTGTTATTTTTTCGACTTACCAAGTTATCATATCGATGTCACATTTATTGGCTCAAGATAAAACAATGAAACAGTGGTACGAAGAATTATTTGAAAATTACGCTCTTAAATACGACCAAGAAGGCTTTACTAAAGGGACTATTGGTGAGTGTGATTTTCTTGAGCAAGAGATTAGTTATGATAAAAATACTCGAATTTTAGATATCGGTTGTGGAACCGGACGACATTCTATTGAATTGGCAAAACGAGGTTATCAAGTAGTAGGCATCGATTTATCAGAATCTCTATTAAAAAGGGCTAAAGAAAAGGCAGTTGGGGAAAATTTATCTCTTGATTTTTATAAATATGATGCTAGAAATTTACCTTTTATTGATGAGTTCGATTTGGTGTATATTATGTGTGAAGGGGGATTTTGTTTGATGGAAACCGATGAGATGAATTTCCAAATTCTTACCAGTGCAGCTAAGGCTTTAAAACCTGGTGGACTGTTTATTTTTACGGCTTTAAATGCTTTATATCCTCTCTATCATTCTGTTCAAGATTTGATGGATGATAATATTAATTCTGGAAACACGGAAAATCATTCTTTTGATTTAATGACTTTTCGAGAGTCTAGTATTTTTAATATTGAAGATGATCTGGGGAAACAGAAAACCCTTAACTGCAACGAAAGGTATTATGTACCCTCAGAAATTACCTGGTTATTACAAACACTAAACTTTAAAAAAATTGATATTTTTGGGGCAACTCTTGGGGCGTTTAGTCGCAATGATAGCGTATCACCAGATAATTATGAAATGTTAGTTATTGCCAAAGGGTAGAGAGAGGGAGGGGGGAACAGGGTAAACGCATCTTAAGTGAGACCCAAAAGATTGTAAGGCAAAAGGTTGACTAATTTTCATTTATCCTTGTTTATGTAAGTTGATGGCTAAAGGTTTCCAAAACTTTTTCAATAATAGACAATGGACAATTACCTCTCCGGTTAAGGGAAGAGGATTGGAATAAGGTCACGCTTTTTACTTTTTTCTACTTGAAAGGAGAGGTTTTAAACCGAATGATTTCTGTAGTTTAGACATAATTTTTATCATGGGTTACTAAATATATTTCTCCTAAAATAATTCCTAGTATAACGACCAGAAAACTCATTAAAAAACCCCTCAATTCAAAATAGTATACACTAACACCAATAACAAGATTTACCCCAATATAGGTACTAGCAACTTGACTATGTGGCCATCCAGATTGTTGTAATCTTTGATATATATGGCTTCTATGTGCCTGAAAAATATTTTCACCTTTTATTATGCGTCTGATGAGAGTATAAATAGCATCGGCAATTAAAGGAAAAATAATAGCTACTGCTGACCAAGCGTGTATGATATCAGTGTGGTTGTTCAAAAGAGCGATCGCCACTGTTGCCCCTAAAACCGTACTGCCAGCATCTCCCATAAAAATCTTAGCAGGGTACCAATTCCACCATAAAAAACCCATAATACCAGCTACTAAAAGCCATAAAAGAGGTTGATTCAAGTAAATAGCTAAGAATCCTAATTGTAAGGCACTACAACCGCCAACAATACCATCTAAACCATCCATAAAATTATAGAAATTAATCATAGCGGTAAAACCAATAACTGTTAAAGCGATCGCTATTAAATATCCTGTCATTCCTAAATTATCCAATCCTGGAAAAACAAAAGGGTGGAAGTGAAAAATAGCAATACCAGCAGCCAATAATTGCACCAGATAACGAATAGTAGCGGGTACATTCTGATTATCATCAATAATGCCAATAATGCTTAAAGGTACTAACACTAACCAAAGAAAAATGAGTTGCTCAAATGATGAATTATTAATAGTGTAAACACTGCTAGTAATAGCAAAAGCGATAATAAAACCTAATCCACCCCCTCTAGGAGTGGGTTGAGTGTGGGAACTTCTTTCATTAGGAATATCTAGTAATTGTTGACTAAAACGTTGTTTGATTATAAAGGTTATCATCAGACTAATAAAGTAACTAAAAATTTCTAGTGGTAATAACATTTTCATATATTTTTACTGGTGTAATGTCACTCAAATGTAAATCTCACTCAATATCTGAGTTAATATAGAAACAATTGAGGTTCAAGACTAAAATAGACATCTCCAATAATTAAGATTTGACCTTGATGATATAAGGGTTTAAGGTTAATTTCTGGAGATGTCTAATGTAAATTTTAATCGATGAAAGTCTCTTTTAGACCTTGTTCAATGGTATAAGGAGGTTGCCAGTTTAAAATTTCTCTAATTTTACTACTATCTACAATCAAAGAACCTAAAAGACGTTCAATTGTTGAACTATTAACGGGAGCAGATTTCCCTGTAATAGACTCAATTATATCTCCAAAATAACCTAACCATTTAAGTATAGTAGGAGATATGGGTAATAGTTGACAACGACAATGCAAGTTTTGAGCAATCTGTTTAATTAATTCCGGAGTAGAAATATCTTGACCATCACTGACTAAAAAGATTTGATTCCTTGCTTGAGGATGAGTAATACAAGTAACAATACTATCTACTAAATTGCCAACATAGATAAAGCTACGATTATTTTTGATCAATCCAAAAGGAAGGGGTTTCTCTTTTTTTATTAATTTAACAAGACGTTCCATATTACCGGGATTTCCCTTACCATAAACTAAATTAGGTCTTAATATCGTATAGCTCATAGAACTTTGACTAGCTAATTCAATTAAGTTTTCTTCTGCTTTAAGCTTACTTTTTCCATAAGATGTATCGGGATTACATAAAGAGTTTTCGGTGAGAGGTTGATTACTTAAAGTCGTCATTGCACCAATAGAACTCATAAAAATGAAATGCTTAACACCCACTTGGATAGATTGATTAACTAAATTCTTAGTTCCCTCTACATTAACTTTTAAAAACTCTGCTTCAGGGTTATAATTTTGCTCATTTAATATGTGGGCGCGCCCGGCAAGATGTATGACTATATCTATATTTTTAAGGGCTTTTTTCCAGTTGGTAAAACCATCAATATCACCCACATTGAGGACTGTCACATGATCTGGAAATTGAGAGCTATTTTTACGAGTAGCAACAGCTATATGATAGTTTTCTTTGCGTAATCTAAAAAGTAGATGGCTACCAATAAAACCGGCCGCTCCAGTGATTAGAATTCTTTGACTAACCATGACTAATTACCCATGCAATACAACAAAATAAACAATAACAGACGTGCTGATAAAATCCATTGTAAGTAACAATGGGTCAAACATAAGCAAAATCAATTAAAACCATGTTACAAACACTGTTTAACAGAATTATCAAGAGATTCTAAATATTTTATCATTGCCCCATATACCTTGTCGGGACAGAAGTTTTTTTCATGTGTTATTTTGGCATTTGTTGATAACACTTGTAATTTTTGAGGATTTTCATATAGTTCTATTAAGATATTCACTAGGCTATCAACATCTCTATTGGGATGGGTTATGCCGCATTGGTTTTCTGACAAAAAGCTTTTTAATTTTCCATCAAGGCTAGAGACAATAGGCAAATGACATGACATATACTCAATAGGTTTATTAGTCAAAATTTTGGAATGGATATATGTGCTGGCATAAGAGGCTAAACCAACCGAACTCATTTTCATTAATGTAAATAGGTCAACTTTTCCCACCCAACCTGGAAAAATAATACTATCGCAATCTTTAGCTAAGCTTCGATAATAATCATAGCGATCCCCAGAGCCACAGAAAACAAATTGAAATTCGCGATTTGTCTGCTTTAAACGGTATGCCGCCTCAATGAGAGTTTCAAGTTCCGAGTGTTTACCCATTGTCCCACAAAAACAAGCGATAAACTTATTGTTAGTCTGACAAATACCCAGACTTTTCCATTTATCAATTGATTGAGAAATGAGGTCTTGTGTTGGTATTTCAGGAGCATATGCTAGGGGAAAATCCTGATCCCACTCCGACTTAGAGCGATTTGCATATTCTAATGCCCAATCAACAACTTCCGGAGTAACCCCTGTAATGCCCGTTGCTTGAGTGCAAATTGAGCGAACAGTGTTAAACATAGGAGTCAACAGCAGATTTAGCAAGGGTTTTGACCAAGATTTTCCGAATTCTAGAAAAATGTCAGGCCATAAATCTCTAACATCAATAACAACAGGAACGTTATGTTCTTTTCCATATCTAATTGCTGCTTCACATAGTTCTAAAATCGGTAAGCAACAAAGAATGATATCAGGATTTTCTCTGGTTTTACTCAGTTTTTCAAACTGATGAGCTGTACCTATGTGATTGATAATTCTACTAATACTAATATTTTTTTTATAAAGTAGGGAATGAAGATAAACAATGTCTAGATTTTCATTGATTTTAACTGTTGTATTTTCATGAAACCTCTGCTCTTTTTGGTAGTGATTAACAGTCGATGTCCACCAAGTCACTGTATGATTTTGTTCAGCTAGCATTTGCGCAAGCATTCCAGTTCGGTAAAGTCTTGTATCGTCTGCATCGTTTGGTGCAGGTTCCCCTATTTTGATAACCCAAATTTTCATAGATAATTAATGAATCGTAAACATTTAATTGCTAAATATAAAACTCGGTAATACTGCAATCCTTAGTGTCAGTTCATTTAGCATCAAACAGCCTAGTTGCAATTGACTTGATTGTCAAGGGGTCAAAGAATTGCAGATTGGTGAGACCCTCTATTCTTTCGCCATCTCTATGATGTGACTCAGAAAAATAGCCAAAGTTCCAAACTTATCTTAGGAATTTCCTATTCTCATGGCTCGTTTACTTTAGGTATTATCATGGCAGGTTGGCTCGTATTTTTGTACTAGCAATATTTTCATATCTATATTAAGTGTCCATATCTAAAATCCGCATAAAACTAACATAAACCTTCAAAACTTTGCAAGTTATCAGAGGTATTAATTAGGCTAAGATTGGTTCAAGAGAAACTAGATTTATTATTTCATAAAAGAGTAATTATGTCCATATATTCTTGATTTCTTTGTGTAGTTTGATTGATGGTGAATAATGATAAAAGTATTAGAGGTCTTGCTCCGAAAATGGTTAAAATTTTCATTTGATTAACTTTCAGAAAATAAATTAGTAATCTCCAATTGATTATGATTTTAAAAATCTTTCATATAAAGATAACAGTTTTTTAGCTTCGTTTTCCCAATTGTATTTGTTTTCTACCGCTCGACGAGCATTTTTTCCCATTGTTTGAGCTTCCTGTGGATGTTCAAATATCCATTGAATAGCTTGAGAAATCTCTTTGGTATCTAGAGGATCAACACAAATTCCACAATTATTTCCTTCAATTATTTCTTTCCAGAGGGGAAAATTAGAAGCAATTACAGGTAAACCTGCTGACATATATTCAAACATTTTGACAGGTAGTGAATCTAAATAGTTCATTGTAGGATGTAAAACGACTAAACCAGCCATTGATTTTGCTAATGTTTGACTAACTTGCATTCGATTCAAATATCCTAATTTTTGAACCTTTGCCCAACCTTTCATTTTCTTAGCTTGCTCTTGTTCCTGAGAATTAGCAAAATTTCCTCCTAATAATAACGTGCCGTCAATCTGAGACATAGCTTCAATCATAGTAAAAATGCCTCTAATTTCTGTAATGCCACCTACATAACAAACAGCCTTTTCTTTTTCTTGCCAGTCTAAATTAGGAATATGTAACTCCGATATAATTGGGTAATTATTAATGTCAACAGCATGACAACCTAGATTGAGAAAACGATTTCTAATATGAGGTGTCGCTGTTACCAGAGCATCAAAATATTTAACGGCAAAATTTTCAATTTTTTCTAAGCCAAATGCGGTAATTTTTCTAATTCCTTGAGGAATATAATCTTTGCTCAGGGTTTGACGGGGCAAATCTTCATGGACATCATATATTACTTTTTTCCCCTTATTCTTGAGGCTTAAACCTACGGGTATTAATTCGGGATCATGAAAGTGATATAAATCCGCATCCAGATCGTTGGCCGTTTCATAAGTTTGATAAAGACTTTTAGTAACTCTTTCAACACGGTTTTTATGAATATCCTTGATTCCCCGAATAACATTAACTTTATTAATTGTACACCCTTCTAAAGGAGCATTAGGAGCAACCAAATAAGTTTTATAGTTATTGGATGCTAAGCTAGAACATTCTTTCAGTAAAATTCGAGTATCTTTATAGGTATGCACTGATGTGACATGAACAATTTTAAAAGTTTTTTTAATGCTTGGTTTTGTGTTGCTTTTCATTATTTAATCCTTAAATTAGTTACAATTTTATCTAGAATTGTTACAGTTAACAATGTAACCAGAAAACCACCAGTTAACAAAACAGTTGTATAATCACTAGATATAAAACCTAGACAATTGATTGCCAGTACAGATATACAAGGTATTAATAGTCCATCAGATAACTGACTTACTACAATAAGTCCATAGTCTAGACATAATAGAAAAATTAAGCATAACAGTAAACCTATTAATCCAAAATAACTATAGTAGGCAAAAACAAAGCTAGTGTTTGCACTCACACTGTCAATGGATACATTCATATAATTTAAACCAATATAATTAGGTATATTAACACCTTCTAACCCCAAAAAAGAAGCTATTTTGCTAATTCCTACGATTCCCCAAAACCCTTGAGTTTGTGCATAATGAGCGTACCATATACCTGTCTTTAGTGGGGTCAAAAAAATTCTACCGAAAATTCCTATGGATAACATCAGCCAAAAATTTTCAAAAGTCAATGCTCTACCTTCTCGTAACAATGATAATAAAACAATAGGAACCGTTACTAATACAAAACCAATAAGAACAAGCAGCGGATTGATTTTTCTAATATTATTCAACATATTCGCTAATATAATAGCAAGGATAATTTCTCCTAAAGTAGCCCTTGAGCCTGCTAGACTTATAACTACTGAAGTCATAATGAGAATAAAAGAAAAATAGAAAGCTAGTAAAATTTTTTTTTGGCTTAAAGCTAAATTTATTTGTAATGTACACAAAACAACTAACAAAGGACCAAAGCTTTCACGCATAAAAGAGTATGCGTATCTTAGAATCTTGTTATTAATAAGTTTGAAGGATTCTTCTCTCGCTGATGAAGAATTAAGTGGATCAGTCAATATACTGTACAAACCTGTTTGTGATAGGGGGACATAAGATAAATAAACAAGAGTTATTAAAACAGTTAATATCAACAAAATTATTAGAGATTTTTTTTGTAGTTTAATCTGTTTAGAATCTATTGTTTGACCTATATAGAGCAAACGTTCCCAAATCTTTTTTGATTGCTTATTAGAAACAATAAAACAGGATAAATAAATTCCGATCAAGGGAAATCCATGTACTATAATAAAAAAATCCCAGTGAAAAGGAAGATAACTTTTTATGTATTCTGAATTAACTGCTGCAGACCACTGAATTAGAATATGAAACAAAACAATAACTATTAAACTTGGTTTGAGAAATAGATATTTCCTAAATATAAATATTGATAGTAATAAAGATGATGTAATTAGACATGCCAAATAATTTATATCATTAAAACTCATAAGGTTATTAGGTGAAAAAAAATTCATAATTGTGTACTATAAATATTGTTTAGTAAAATTAAATTGTCATTAGATAATTTATTCTTATACCGTCATTTTTTTTATTTTCCAACAAAACCACATTTTACAAACAGTCAAAGCATCTATTAGATTAAAAAATTTAAAGAAAACAACTTAGAAAGTTTTACATGAGAAATGCGAAAAATTAAAAGTAAATAGATGGTGTACATTATTAGATCATTTAGACACAGTAAATATAAACTAATTAAAGGATCATTGAACTGAAGACTCAATCCCAAAAAGGCGATAGTTGTAATATTTGATGCTATCTGCCAACCGGCCGCTACCTCCTGTCTATCCATGATTCCAAAAACTATACTTAAAGGGGAAACAATCATTCTCAAAATAAGAGAAGGAGCTAAAACTTTAGTGTATATTGCGGCTGTTTCCCATTGTGAACCAAATAAACTGGTAAAGATGAAAGAGGCAAAAATAAATATTAAAATTCCACCAGAAATTGAAATGCCAAATAAAAGCCAAAATGCCTTGATCATGCTATTACTTAGCCTTTTATTGTATTTATCTTCGACAAATTTTTGGTGATTTACTTTCGATATCTCAGCAATTACTAAAGCACTTGGTAACAACAATAAACGCATACTTAATGAATATTGTCCAGCTACAGAAGCTGTAAAGAAAGTAGATAGAAAAAAAACTGGCATTCGCAGTGTTGATGTGTTTAAAAACGAAGGTAAGATTGAATAAATCGGGTACTTCCTATACTGATTCATCAGCCTAAACATTCTCTGATAAGATAAACACCTAACTATTTTAAATTTTATTTTATTATATACCCTGATTCCCAGAAACAAACTAGCTAAGCCTAACGATAAAGTATAGGCAATTATTAATCCTAAGTTATTATCATTATAAAAAAAACCTAATATTATTTGTAATAATATTAGTAAAAATACCTTAATAAACTTGAAAAATGACAGAGTTTTAAAGTCTTTTGTTTTTGTTAGCCAATAACTTATACATTGATAAAATCCTGTAATAAAGATGCTAATGGGTATAATCACAATTAGAACAGATAAGTTATTGATGCCCAATAACTTACTCAATGGTTGAGAGAATAGGAAAAATATTAGAGCAAATATTAAACTTGTAATTAAGGCTAAACCTAGTGAGAGAATCAAAACATTAATAGCATCCTCCTCTGTTTCTGGTAAAACAATTGCCAGTTCATAACGCCAACATACAGCAATAGATAAGATACTAACAATACTCAAATAAACAGCAAATATTCCATAAGCGTCGGGTGTATAAATACGAGCAATAAATGGTTCAGCAATAGCTGTTACACCGTAAGCCAGGGTTGTTCCTGTCATTAAAGTCAGGACATTTCTTACAAAACTACCTTGAACAAACCATTGATTAATTCGTTGTTTCAGTTTCATTACTTTATAGCTTGCTTAAGAACTTCAATAACCTTGCTTTGACTATTTTGTTCTAACTCGGGCCAAATTGGTAAACTTAATACCTGTTCACCCAATAAATCACTAACTGAATGAATAGGATATTTACCATTATAAACAGGTAATTTATCTTGAGGAACGGGATAATAAATCATACTACCAATACCTTGTTCTGCTAAATAGGCTTTAACTTGATCTCGTTTGCCATTAGTAATGCGGATTGTGTATTGATGAAATACATGACCATCAGCTATTTCAGGAGTGATTATCTCAGGAACATCAGCTAATAGCTGATTATAAGTTTTAGCTACTCTTCGTCTTCCCTCATTCCACTGATCAATATACTTTAATTTAACCCTTAAAATGGCAGCTTGAATGGTATCTAAACGGGAATTATATCCTAATACCTCATTGTGGTATTTTTTCTTAGCACCATGTACCCGTAACATTCGAGCGTTTTCTGCTACTTGATCGTCATTGGTAACAATCATACCGCCATCTCCATACCCTCCTAAATTTTTAGAAGGAAAGAAAGAATAGGCTCCCACATCACCAATAGTACCAGTAGCTTTACCACTGATAGTGGAAAGTGTTTCTTGTTTGCATTGACTATCACAAGCAGAACAATTCCCATAATAACGCGCCCCAAATGACTGAGCGCAGTCTTCAATAACTTTCAAACCATACTCTTTGGCAATGTCCATGATTTGTCCCATCATAGCTGGACAACCATAGAGATGAACTGGCATAATTCCCTTAGTTTTCGGGGTAATCTTCTCCTTAATTTTTGTAGGTTCAATATTAAAATTATTGGCATCGATATCCACGAATACTGGGGTTGCTCCCACATTGCTAATAGACTCTGCTGTAGCAAAAAAAGAAAAGGGAGTGGTAATAACCTCGTCCCCTTCTCCTATGCCTAATGCTCTTAATCCTATCACTAAAGCATCAGTTCCAGAATTCACTCCGATCGCGTGTTTAACCCCCAGATATTCTGTTATTTCCTGCTCAAAAAGTTTGACATCTGGACCCATGATAAATTGGGTTGATTCTACGACGCGATTAATAGCTTCTTTGATTTCTTCAGAGATGCTTTGATACTGCGGTTTTAAATTAAGGATGGGGATTTTAAGCTGGCTCATTTCAACACCTATTATTGTGATAATAAGTAAAAAATTGGTTCATTGACATCTAATGCTACTAGGTAGGGTTAATCTTGTCAACAAATTTTTGAGAGATATATTTTAGAAATAGTTTGTCTGGCGATCTCTTCAGATTCAATTATTGAAAAAAATCACGTATTTAATATATGCTCTTACTTTGCTAGTCAGTTGGGGTACTTTGATGAGTCTTTTAGGTTTTTGAGATCCGTAATTAATGAGGGAATGTCTTCGGTGATAATGCTCCAGATAATCTCATTATCAATACCAAGATAGCCATGAATAATTCGGTTACGGGTAGCAATAATTTGTCGCCAAGGAATTTCAGGATGATTTGTTTTAATCTCTTGGGGAATGTTGGTTGCAGCTTCGCCTATGAGTTCTAGATTTCTGAGAGTTGCATCATAGTAAGGTTCGCTATTGATAAAGGATTTCTGGTCAAAGTTTTGGGTATATCGCTGAACTTTTTCTGCGAAAAGGATCATGTCATCGACGTAAAATCGCCATTCTCTTCTTGGCGTATTACTAGACATAGATTTTTTCTAGGTCTACATAGGGTTGTAGTTCAGGACGTAGAGCGTTTTCTGTAATCAGATCAATAGGACATTTGAAGATATCTTCAAGATAAAACAATACACCAAAGTATTTTTTGGAATTGGCTTTTTCGTCAAAACTAATTAATATATCAATGTCGCTTGTTTGGGTCGCAGTATCTCTAGCAGTGGATCCAAATAGAGCAATTTTTGTAACCCCATATTTTTCCTGAAGTAGAGCTTTATTTTGGGCAAGGATATCAAGAGCTTGTTGTTTTTTCATCGGTTCCTAATCTTCAACTTCGATAACTTTATTATCAGAAATTTTTTGGTATTTGGTCTCCGTAGAATCAACTGCATAACCATCATTATCGAAGTCCAATACATCTCCATAAGCACTCATCCAACCAATAATTTTAGCAGGAACTCCAGCCACCATAGCATAAGCTGGCACATCTTTTGTAACCACTGCTCCTGCTGCCACAAAAGCCCTTTCATGGAGGGTAATACCGCAAACAATGGTGGCATTAGCACCGATACTCGCCCCCCGTTTAATTAAGGTTTTTTGATAGTCAGCACTGGTATTGCGAGGGAACTCACAACGGGGGGTTTTGATGTTAGTAAAAACCATACTCGGTCCACAAAAAACATAATCTTCGAGAATGACTCCTTCGTACAAAGAAACATTATTCTGAATCTTACAAAAGTCCCCCACAATAACATTATTAGAGACGAGAACATTCTGCCCAAAATTGCATTTTTTGCCAATTTTAGCCTTACCCATAATGTGGGAAAAATGCCAAATTTTAGTACCCTCCCCAATCTCGGCCCCTTCGTCAACGTAAGATGATTCATGTATAAAAAAATCAGTCATTGAGTGCTTTCTCCGCTTTTTCTAAAATGTCTACCACGGTCACCCCATTCCAACCATCAGAACGAGGGGTTTGACGGTTTTTGATACAATCTAAGAAGTGTTGACATTCTATGCGCAAAGGAGCTTCATTGGCTACCATCACCTCTTCACTGCCCTCGTCTCGATTAGCTAGGTTTTTGTCAACCCCTTTGTTATAAATCGTTACTTTTTGGGAAACCTCATCATAAACTAACATTTGTTTTTCGGCCATAACGATTGTTCTCCGTTCCAGTAACGGCCAATACCAAGAAGAATGAAGGTGTGCTGTTTGTCCTCCAACAAAACGAAGATCAACATGGACGTTATCTTCAATGTCGGTTTGCAGCATAGCATGACCTCTGGCTTTCACCTCTTCTACTGTGGGGTTGCCTAATAAGGCTAAAACCACGGAAACATCATGGGGCGCAAAAGACCACCAAACATTCTCTTCCCGACGAACCCGACCTAGTTTAGCCCGTTGAGTAGACACATGAAAAACTTTTCCTGCTTTTCCTGTCTTTAAATAATTGGCCATCCAATCAACAGCAGGTTGATACAAGAGTAAATGACCTACCATTAAAATACGGGACTGACTATGAGCATACTCAGCTAACTGACGTGCATCAGAAACCTTCAAGGTCATGGGTTTTTCCACAAAAACATCTTTACCTGCTTCGAGAGCAGCTTTGGCTAAAGGGTAGTGGGTGGGGGCAGGAGTAGCCAAGACAAAAGCAGAAACATCTGTGTTTAAAGCTTCTTGATAGTCTTTATAAGTGGTGAGATTAGGATAATCTGTTTCCACCTTAGAACGTAACTCATCATTGAGTTCGACAACAGCAGCTAGGGAACCCAACTCATAAAAATTACGGATTAGATTTTTACCCCAGTTACCAGCACCAACAACAATTACCTGGCTCATAGTAATGTGACCTTTTCTTGATTAAAGTTTAGTTTACGAGTTACGCCTCGTGTATCTAAAACAGCCTTAGCTTTCTCAACCAGACCAACATAGTCAATGTTACTGTGGTCAGTGGTAATGATTACTAAGTCAGCATTTTTGATTAGATTATCATCTAGATTGGCTGATTTATATATTTGCCCTTCTAGGGAAATTTCTGGAATATAAGGGTCGTGATAAGTGATCTTGACTCCATCGGCCAGTAATAGTTTCATCACTTCTAGAGCAGGAGACTCTCGACAGTCAGCCAAGTCTTTTTTGTAAGATACCCCCAATATTAGAATGTGAGAACGAGAGGGCGCAATACCTAAATTATTCAGGGTTCGCCAAGCTTTTTCCTGTACAAATTCCGGCATTTTGCGGTTAAGTTCCCCTGCTAGACGAATAAAACGAGTTTGGAAGTTAAATTCTTTGGCTTTCCACTCTAAATAGTGAGGATCTAGCGGTATACAATGGCCACCTACTCCTGGACCCGGATAAAAAGGCATGATGCCAAAAGGCTTAGTATTGGCTGCGTCTAACACTTCCCAAACATTGAGATCCAGGCGATCGCATAATAAAGCCAATTCATTCACTAAAGCAATATTAACGGCGCGAAAAGTATTCTCAAAAACCTTCACTAACTCGGCAGCTTTAGCACTGCTAACTGTTACCACTTTATCAATAGTTTGTTGGTAAAATAAATCAGCAACTTCTAGGGAATTACTATCAGAAGCACCGACCACTTTACAAGTGTTTTTTGTCGTGTATCTTTTATTACCAGGATCGACCCTTTCAGGAGAATGAGCTAAAAAGAATTCTTGTCCTTGTTGCAGTTCACTTTTTCCCTCTAAAATTGGTTTCATTACCTCATCGGTAGTGCCTGGATAGGTAGTTGATTCCAGGGTAATTAATTGACCTGGCCTCAATTTTTTGGCGATTTCTGTGGTCACACTTTCAACATAAGTCAAATTTGGTACAAGATTTTTGGTTAAAGGAGTGGGAACACAAATAACAATAACATCCATTTCTGGAACCACATTAAAACTTTCAGTAGCTTTAAGATAACCTTGGCTAACAACTTCTTTTAACTCATCATCTTTTACATCACTAATATAATTTTTTCCTTGGTTAACATCAGCAACTCGCAAAGGATTACGTTCAATTCCTATTACCTGAAAGCCAACTTTTGCTTTTTCTACGGCAAAAGGTAAGCCCACATATCCCAATCCAATCACACCAACTACCGCCGTGTGTTTAGTTATTTTTTCTTTAAGGGTTAAATGATATTGATTAGAGTTCATGAAATTTTATTGATTAAGTTTTGTTTGATTTTATGAAAGCTAATAGGGTAACAAAGATAAACTTTAAAAGTTAGGTTAAGGAATAAAAAATACCAAATATTACTAAATCAAGGGTCGTGAATGGTTAAAAATATCGACTAAAAATGGTCTGAAATCAACAATTTTTAATTATTAATTTTAAAGTCTAGCTCTTTATTTTATAACCTCTTTTTTGACAACTAATCGCCCTTTTCCATAATTCCTCACTGGACAGGTTATTGTCAATAGCTTGTGCAAGTTCCTCTTTTATCTCCTGCCAAGCATCAGACGATGGCATAGCTTCAGAAACCCCCATAATCTTAGGATGCTCGGTGTCAAAGGCTTTTTCACTATCATTAACCAATGATTCATGGAGTTTTTCCCCTGGACGACAACCAACAATCTTAATAGGAATATCTTTCTCAGGAATAAAACCAGCTAATTCAATCATCCGTTGTGCTAAATCGTAGATTTTTACTGGTTCCCCCATGTCTAAAATTAAAATCTGTCCTGATTTACCCACCGCTAAACTCTGAATAACCAATTGAGAAGCTTCAGGTGTGGTCATAAAGTAACGAGTCATATCTCGATGTGTCACTGTCAACGGACCACCTCTGGCGATTTGCTCTTTAAAAATAGGGACTACACTACCACGACTACCTAAGACATTACCAAAGCGCACAATCAAAAAGCGAGTTTCACTTTTAACTGATAGAGATTTAACCGTTAACTCGGCTAAACGTTTGCTCAATCCCATAAAATTTGTGGAATTCACTGCTTTATCTGTGGAAATCATCACAAACGTTTTAACACCGTATTCAGCCGCTAATTGTGCTAGATTACCCGTGCCAAACACATTGTTTTCCAGGGATTCGGTGGGATTTTCCTGCATCAAAGGAACGTGCTTATGAGCGGCGGCATGAAAAACTAATTCTGGTTGCCAGATTCTAAAAACTGTATCCATCCGTTGTTTATGGCGAATATCGGCAATAATTGTTACCGTGTCCAACTCAGGAAAAAGACGACCTAACTCCTGTTTAATTTTAAAAATACTATTTTCACCCCTTCCCAACAGTAGTAGGGTTTTGGGCTTTAATCGAGCCAGTTGACGGCAAATCTCGGAGCCAATAGTTCCTCCTGCTCCTGTGACTAAAACACGACTTTCAAAAACCTGTTCGTAAGCAGAGGGAAATTGACCGTTAAATTCTTCCCTAAAATCGAGAATAACCTCCGGTCTTCCTAGAATATCTTGGATTTGAATGTCTCTTACTTGATTAGTGAACGGTGTATCCGTTAATATCTCTGGTCTTCCAGGTAGCACTTTTAGTTTAAAAGGCATTCCTTGGGTAGCTTCAACGATATTACAAATCTTCTCATTGCTGGCAGAAGGCATGGCAACAATAACTTCTTCAATCTGGTAAGCTTCGGCTAACTTGTTAATCTCAGAAATCTTGCCTAAAACCTTAATTCCTTCAATTTTTCTGCCAATTTTGCTGCTATCGTCATCGAGAAATCCCATCACAGTTAACGGAGAATAAGGGTTTAGTTGTATTTCCTGGACAATTTTAGAACCAGAATATCCAGCACCAATCACCAGAACCCGACGTTTTTTGCTGGAACTTTGATAAGGACTGACTGTCAATTTTTGTTTGTACCATCGCCTAGCAAGTCTTAAACCGGCCATTGCCAATAAACAAAGACTCCAATCAATCACGGCAACACCCAAAGGTATGCCAACAAAAGAAAGATAAATTTGAGGAATAATAAGGCGAGTGATGATAAAAATAGAGACTGAATAAACTGTTACCGAATACAACAGTCTTATACCATCTTTTAATCCAAATAAACGCCAAATTTGTTGATATAAACCAAAAACTGTCTGGGTTCCAAGACGACCGATAATAGCAATCCCAGGAAGTATGATGGCTAAACTTTCATGGGTGGGGGCTACATCTCCCTCAAAGCGGATTAAATAAGCCAAATAACAGGATAAAAAAGCAACAGCACCATCTAAAAAAAATTGACCTAGCCGATATATATGTTTACTCATAAGCGGGCGGTGTTAAATGTGTCAGTTAAATACTTTTCATAACAACATAATTTGGGTACTTTGTCTATCTAATTGATGAATTTTTCTAAGTTAAAATTTGGACAATGATCAACAATATTAACGGAAAAATACACCAAAAGGCAGTAAACTTCCAAGAGGTCGGAGAAATTCGCTGAAACCATCAGAAAAGCTGGTTATAGCAGAGCGACGCACTATTATTGCATCTCCATCGGATAAAGTGGGGTTACTCTCTGGATTAATCCCCTTAGTAAAATCCAATTCAATATTTCGTTTGGAGACGCTACCGTTAGGATTAAGACGGATCAGGTCTACTGAAACAGTGTTAGCCCGACGATTATCAAACCCCCCTGTGGACAGTAAAACCTGATTGAGAGGGCTTTCTGGTAAAACTTCAACAGTGCCGGGATTTTGTACTTCTCCAGCTATGGTAACCCTAATTTTCTCGGGGGCAAAACTGGCTCGTCTGATGGTGGGAGTTTCACTGGGATCAATGATGATTGCTTCAGCAACGGTGATAGTATCTCCGTCTTGCAAAATAAGATCGCTTTGGGCATTACCTTCTTGTAAGAGTTCCCATAAATTAACTTCGAGAATGTTCTCTTGTCCAGAGCGAGTTTGACGACGCAGTGTCACCCGACGAATATCAGCTAAAGGCGTAATCCCTCCTGCTTCTTCTAAAGCTTGGGTGAGAGTCGGTAGGGCAATGGTACGGTTGATGATAGCTGCTTGTTGACCAAGAAGGTGTGTTCCTGGACGACGCACTTGCCCCACTACATTGACTCGTACAGGTCTATTGACATCAACAGTTAAACTAGATGAGGCCAACTGGCGCACTTCTTCTGGTCTAATTTCGTCCGTGCTAGGAATAATAATAGAGTCTCCATCTTGCAGCAGAAGATTTTGAGTTAAATCTCCCGAAGTAAAAAGCTCCCATAAGTTAAGGTGAAATAACTGTTGTTTTCCCCGAATAGAACGACGAAGTTTAACCTGTCGCACACTAGCGGAACGGGTAATACCTCCTGCCAGTTGAATAATATCGTTGACAGTAGGTAGCTGAATCAGAGAATTGGGATTATTACTAGGTTCTAGGGTATAGGAGCCAGGTTTGACCACTTCCCCTGCGATCGCAATGGTAAAGGGACGATAGGCGATCATGTTGACGGTAATTTCTGGTTCTACTACATAACGACTATAAAGACCAGTAATCAAGTTGTCTAATTTTTCAATGGTTAGTCCTTGAACATCCACTATCCCAATCACAGGTAAGTTGAGCGTCCCATCGATTCCCACTTGATATTCACTACTATATTCTGGTACATCCAGTACATCCAATTTTAGGCGATCGCCAGGACGTAAGGTATAAGTCGGGGTGGTAGGAGTAACTTGGGCTGGTAATTTTGGGGACAACATCAGCAACAACACCAGAGATATTGCCGAAATCATCCCTTTTTTCCTTTTCATAATTTTTATCAAAAATAGTGATCAACGAATTAATTGCTTAAAGTTTGTGAGAATACTGCTGATATTGTTTGTAATAACCATAAGTTTTCAGTGTATATTGTTTAGCCCCATTAGCAACTACACCCAACAAAGGCAATTGCGCTAATTTTATTTCTCCTAAAGCCTCTTTGACCACATCTTTCATGGTTTTGTCTAAGCGTACCACTAATAATAAACCATCTGTATTTTGGCTCACCAGTTTAGCATCGGGAAGCCCCACCAAAGGAGGGCAATCAACAATTACTAAATCAAACTTTTCTTTCCATTGCTCCATTAATTGAGCAAATTTTTCTGATCTTAATAAGGCCGGGGCATTCTTAGATTGAGGATTTCCCCCGATAATATGAAGGTTTTCGTTTAAAGGAGAAACTTCTATTGCTTGTTCAGGAGTGATTTGATTATTCAAAATATCTTCTAAACTATATTCACTAGAGACCCTGAAATGTTGATTATTTTGTACTTGAGGTCTACGAAGATCACCCTCTACTAATAGCACTTTTTGTCCAATTTTTGCTGCGGTTTCCGCTAGATAAGCAGCAATTACTGACTTTCCTTCTCCTGGTATTGCCGAACTAACTGTTAGAGATTTGAAATTTTTGTTAGCATTAGTCACAAAAATATTAGTGTGCAGAAAGGAAAATGCTTCCAGAAACATCGAATAATTGGGATCATTGTGCAACAACATTCTCTCTGTACTGCGCGGATCGTATTTGAGTGCAGGAATGGTTCCCAATAAAGGTAATCTTGTTTCTTCTCTAAGCTCATCAGCAGAATGAAAACTATCAATAATTTTATCTGCTAAGAGGCCAGCACCAACCCCTAACATTAAACCAGCAAATACACCCAGAATAGACATTTTCAGGGGACTAGAAATGGGTTCTTCTGGGGTTCTAATTTCTGATACCAAAGTCCAGGGATTGATAGTTTTAGCTACTTCTAACTCAAGTTCTTGTTGGGTGGCTAAATAACGGGTTAAGTTGGTATTAGCGATTTCTAATTTTCTGCTTAAATCAACATATTCACGAATAATCTCGGCTAAGTTATCTATCTCTTGACGCATTGTCATTTCTGTGTTCATCAACTCCCTTTGTCTAACTTGTTGCTCTCGAATCATGGTTTCGGTTTTGAGCAACTCACCCAAAATTTCTAAGCGAATGGTGTTAGGAGAGGCAAGACTCGTTACATCAGTGGATATATCCTGGGGGACATTACCTAATACTATCCTCGCTTCTTCTGCGATTAAAGGTAGAAGATTACGACGTTCTTGATTTAATTTTCTGATAGCGGGATTGTCTCCCGTAAAACGAGTGGTTTCTGTGGCCAGTTTTGTATCTATTTCCCGTAATTTCTCCAATAAACTCATGTAACGAGGAGATTCACTCAAAGCAGCTAATACACGAGCCTGTTTTTTCTCCATCCCTAATTGTTGCTGTAAATTCCCGTAGCGAATTTTTGCTTGATAGAGTTGAGCTTGATTTTCTTGTTGTTTTTCCAAGAGTTTGGTTAAATTACTCGTCAGCAGACGACTTTGAGATTCGGGATCAACAATGTTGTGCCTTTGGCGAAATCTTTTTAATTCTCCTTCGAGTTGAGATACTCTACCTTGTAATTCTGGTAATTGCTGTTCAACAAATTTTAACCCTTGAGTCTGTTTATTTTGAGGAGCTTGTTGAGAATGTTCTAGATAAGTTTCCGCTAATTCATTGAGAACAAACTTGACTTTTTCTGGATCTTCATCTTTATAACTAATTTGAATAATATTAGTGTCTTTGGGGTTATTAATTCTTAAATAATCTTCTACAAAATCTTCATATTTTATAATATCTTCTTCTGTTTCTGGAGGATACTTTTCTTGAATTCTCTCTAAGACAGTAGAAACAAGCTGATAGCCATAAAGGACTTGTATTTGTGTTAAAACATAGCTTTCATCTGGTGCAGAAAGTCCCCCAAGATTCGCTATTGCAGAATTTAGTCCAGGTATTGCTGGGGTTTCCGAGGGTACTTCTATCAATAATTTAAACGATTCTTCATAAACAGGAGGTTTAATCCAAGCATAGGCGATCGCACTACCACTAACTGCTAAAAAAACGCTTCCTATTAACCAAACTCGACGGCGGAACCAACACTTCATTTGTGTCCAAGATAAAGAAATTTCTTGATCATCCTCTTTGGCTACATAAGAAATAATATTTTGATGTGGCTCCGGCTGATTCCCATTTGCTTTTAAAGAGTTTATGGTATTTCTTATACTCATTTTTGATAGTGTACCTCTAATTTTTATTTTGAGATAATTAAATAGTTAGGGAAAATAAGCTACGACTTCGCAATTTTAACACAGAGCGTAATGATCGGGCTTTTTGTAAGCATTCAGCCATCAGCATTGAGTGTTCAACGTTTGAATGAAGTCGGTCAGAGTTAGTTTTAAGGTGATTATCGAAAGAACCAAATAGTTCAAGGTTTAGGGTTTTTTGCAAGAACAAGCTCTTATTACCTAAAGTTCAAATCGATTATGTGTAAGAGCTTCATCTCTCACCTGGGCTTTCCTTTTTGGGCTGGTGCTATCATAGTTACCTAAATCAGTTTAATGACAGTTAAGTATACTATAAGACTATGTTGCTCAAAAAAATGATTCGTGAGGATGAACGGGCGATGTTAATTAGGTTATTAATTCTTTATGCTCCAATTATTGGGATTTTCGCCTCATTTGACTCTATGGCGATCGCACAAAATACCAAAGATGATCAAGGGTTAATGTTACCCCATCTCTTACCACCCCTTGCTCCTATTAGTTCCCCAAAAAGTCCCCCCAAAAGTAGGTTTGACCAAAAACTTTCTAGAGAGGAAAGGATTGAATTATTGACCCCATGCTGTCTTGATGATGAGCAGCCTATCATAACAGAAAATACTAGCAAAACTGACATAGAAGAAGTCTCTGAAAATAAACCCCCAGAAACTGAGCTTTCTAGCACAACTGATATAGAAGAAATATCTGAAGATAAACCCCCAGAAACTGAGCTTTCTAGCACAACTGATATAGAAGAAATATCTGAAGATAAACCCCCGGAAACTGAGGTATCCACAAATGTTTCGGCCATGAATATGTTTTTAGGACAACCGACAGCTAAACACTTAAGTACAGGAGATGTAATCATTAATTTTACTAATCGTTTCTTTTCTGAGTCGGGTTCGGGAGTTGGTGAAGAAACGGCAGCTTATCCCAATCTAGGTTTCAGTTGGGGGATTACGGATGAGTTAGAATTGAGCTTTGAAGCACAGATTGTAGATAGTGGTGGGCCAGGTCGTCAAGGTCCGTTTCAAGCTAGTAGAAAATCTCAGGCCAATACAGATTTTGCCCTGGAAGTCAAGCAAAGACTCTGGCAATATTATGATCAAACCCTTTCTTGGAGCGGCGTTTTCTCAATCTCGGCTGGAGAAAGAGGTTTTCGATTTTCTCGAGTAGGCGAAATTATTGAAGGAGAAGGGGGTAAAGTAACACCGGCTCTACAATTCCCCTTTACGGCTATTTTGGATAATTGGGAATTGACTTTATCCCCCACTGTAGCGTTTTTTAATCAAGGTAATGCGGTACATTTACATCGTGCGCCTATTGAAAATCCAGGTTCGTTTGGTACTACCTTTGGCTTAGCAGGAGGTGTTTCTTATACTATCAATCCAAGATTAACTATTTGGGGGGATGCCTTTGTTCCTGCCACGGGGAATAATAGTATTAATCGTGACTCAGGAAGAACAGCTAAAACGATCGCTTACAATGGGGGACTACGTTACAAGGTTAATCCTCGTCTTTCCGTAGATATCTTTGGCTCCAATGCTCTAGGTTCTGTCGGACCCCTATCATTAACGGCAGATCGAGAGTTAATGGCCTTTGGGACTAAAGTTACTTTCATGCCTAATTGGTTTGAGGGAAATCTGCGTTATCCTGATAGTTTTTCGGGGGATTTTGGGATTGATTCTCCTGTAACTGAGGATGGACTGAACTTTTTTGATGGGGGAACTGTTCCTATGAATCGTTTTGTTCTGGATCTCAAAGGGGGTAGTCAAGGATTTCTTTCTGCTTTTCGTTATGGTCTGTTTAAAGACCTAGAATTAGGGATTTTTCTCGATTATATTAGGGGTCGAGTAGATGAATCAGAACAGGGATTAAGTGCAAAACTGAGATTATTAAATCAAGAGCAAGGTGATCCGCTCACGGGAAGTGTAGGGATCACTGTTGGTATGACCAATGAACCTTTTATCAATTTCTTCACCGATAATAGTAACGAGTTTTTTGAGCGAGGTTTACCCAAAAGTGTGCCTTGGATAGCAGATGAGGATAGTCTGGAAACAGGAAAATTATTAATTGCTACGGTTTCTATTCCTTTACATTACCAGTTTGAACAAGGTTTAGCTTTATGGTTTACTCCAACTATTGGTTATGTGCAAAGAAGTGACAATGATATTGAGTTGGCAGGTTTTAATGTCGGGACATCAGTTCCTGTTATTGGGGATTGGAGTTTAGTGGGAGAAGTAGGGGCTAATCTTACGGAAAATGGTAATGGGTTTCGTGGGGCTTTTCGTCGTGATTCTATTCCTTGGACTTTTGCAGTCCGTTGGAATCCGGGCAAGTTGTTAGGTTATTCTACAGATAATCAACTGGGCTATCCTCATCTAGATTTGTATATCACTAATCGTGTTGGTTTCTCTTCTTGGCAACAACTAAGAGTCCGTAATCAAAATCGTACGGCGGTTGGGGTTGGTTTACGATTTCCTTTTTAGGTAATTTTCTATGAACTCTTTTATTAAAAGTTGGATATCAGATCAAATAATATTGACTTGAAAGAAACAATAAACTACACACTTCTTCATCGGTGCTTTGGGAAAAGTCATCGTACCAAAAACTAATAGAATGGAGATTTTCTGGAGTTTTCAAACAGATTAATTGATCTACTTCATGACTTAATTCTTGACAAATAGAAGGAGGTGCAACGGGAACAGCAACAATAATATGTTTGGCCTGTTGTTTTTTAATAATAGCGATCGCTGCTTTGATAGTTGCTCCCGTAGCAATACCATCATCTACTAAAATAACTGTCTGATTATAAATTTTGGGAAAGGGTTGCTCACCCCGATAAACTTGTTCTCGACGCTGTAATTCCAGTTGTTCTTTTTGGGTAACTTCTTCTATAATTTGAGGTGATATTTTCCGCCATTCAATGACATCTATATTAAGAATTTTTACCCCTCCTAATGCGATCGCCCCCATTGCTAGTTCTGGATGCTCAGGAATTCCTAATTTTCTCACTAAACAAATATCTAGGGGAAGATGCAATTTTTTAGCAATACCATAAGCAACGGGAACCCCACCTCTGGGTAAGGCTAATACTACAGTATTATCTTGATTTTGATAGGGTTGTAATTTTTCTGCTAATTGTTGTCCGGCTTGTATACGATTATTAAAAGGACTATTCATGGTATTTCTCTCCTATACTACGTTTTTCCCTAAATAATTTTTGTGGCGTTTAATTAGGATAAAAACTTATTCATTCCATCTATTATAACATTTTTATCTAGTATAATGCGTCTAAATATTACAAAATATCAACTTTTTGAAAAATAGGTGTTTATCATCAATGCGATCGCCTCAAATATGGCAAGTTATTCTTATTTTAACTATTGGTATTTTATCGGTTTCTTCCACAGCAATTTTTATCCGTCTTGCTTTGCAAGCTTCGGGAAAAGTAGGATTAGAGTTTAGTCTTTTTTTAGCAGCTTCTCGTTTAATTATTGCTTCTTTAGTTTTGCTTCCTGCTTGGCGAAATGTTGTTAAACATAAAGTAACAATTAAGGCCTATTATTATGCTATTGGTTCGGGTTTTTCTTTAGCATTACATTTTGTTTGTTGGATTACTTCTTTATCCTTTACTTCTATTGCTGCTTCCACAACTTTAGTTACCACAAATCCGATTTGGGTGGCTCTTTTATCTTGGTTTTTGTTTAAAGAAAAGCTAAAAAAAGTAACAATTTTAGGAATTATTATTGCTTTATTGGGTGGAATTTTTATCGCTTTAGGTGGTAGTGATATTAACAATTTGTATAGCCAACCCATGTTAGGCAATATTTTAGCTTTGATGGGAGCTTTTTTTGTTAGTTTCTATTTAATTTTTGGCAAGATATCACAACAAGAAGGTTTAAAAATTAGTAGTTACAGTGTCATTGTTTATACAACGGCTGCCATGCTGCTTTTTCCCTTACCTTTTATCTTTGGTGATGGTTATACTAATTATCCTAATTATGTTTATTTTTATGTACTTCTAATGGCGATTTTTTCCCAATTAATAGGTCATACTAGCATTAATTGGTCAGTGCGTTGGTTGTCTCCTACTTTAGTTACTTTAGGGATTCTATTTGAACCCATTGGTGCCAGTTTTTTGGGCTTTATTCTCTTCCAGGAAATGCCTTCAATGTTAGTATTAATAGGAGCAGTTATTATCTTAATTGGTGTTATTATTGCTGTCATTAGTTCTCAAGTCGAATAAGTATTTTTCTTATTTTTTCCATATACTCACATTCTGCACCTTCAATAATTAGGAAAATAGGGATGACATTAAGCTAAAAAAACTGATTCTACCTTATGGAAAATAGTTGGGTCCAAAACCCAGCCTTTTAAGGGGCATAGTTTTTGAAACGGAGCATAAATCTCTGTTTCAAAAACTACTTCTGACTTCCTTAAGCGATGCTGGCCCCGTCAAGAAGTTTCCTAACTTTTCGGTCATTTCATTTATCATTTAACATTTATCATTTATCATTCGTTTGGAAGTAGGCTTCAAACCTCTCCCAAACTTCTTTCTCCCTAAACGGAGAGACTTGAAACCAAAATGAAAGATGTTCAATGTTCAATGTTTAATGTTTGGTCAAGAGGATGCAATAACTGACTGGGGTTTGGCAAAAATCATGCGACCGGCAGAAGTTTGTAAGGCAGAAGTTACAACAACTGCTAACTCTTCCCCAATGTATTCTTTCCCTTCTTCAACTACTACCATTGTGCCATCTTCGAGATAACCTACCCCTTGAGTTGGTTCTTTCCCTAGTTTGAGAATTTTTAAATCTATGGTATCTCCAGGTAAATAAATGGGACGAATAGCTTGGGCAATATCATTAACATTGAGAATGGTTACTTTTTGTAGATTAGCGACTTTACTTAAGTTATAATCATTGGTTAAAAGAGTTGCGTTGATTTCTTGAGCTAAATGCACTAATTTAGCATCAACTGTAGGGATATCTTCATAGTCGGCAGAATGAATCACAATACGTTTGGGGAAAGATTCCTGCATTCTATTTAAGATATCTAAACCCCTTCGTCCCCTTACTCTTTTTTGATCGTTGCTACCATCGGCCAACTGTTGTAACTCTTGTAGCACAAACTGGGGAATCAAAATTTGTCCTTCGATAAACCCGGTATGCAGCAGTTGTTCAATACGACCATCAATGATACAGCTAGTATCAACAACTTTAGGGGAAGCTGCTTGTAAAGTTCCCTCAGCCACTAACAAAGTTTCAATACTATTAGGGTTGATTAATCGCAAAAAAGTGCGGCCATGAATATCGGCTAAACTGACTCCCATAAAGGAAAACATGACACTACCCAATATAGCGGTCATGGGCTTAATAAAAGCCAATTCTTTGGGAATAGGCAGCAAAAAAATAGGGGCTAACATGAGATTTGCGATCAACAAACCAATCACTAACCCTACTGCCCGTGTCAAAATAACTTCAATGGGGGTGCTACTGATACGGGTTTCTAAACGCCGATAACTGGTTTGAGCAACTAAACCCAGGGCTAACCCCAAAATTGAGGTAAACCCTGCTGCTAACCACCTTAAAGCGTCAATATTGGATATCTGTCGTTGAACTTCCATCGGAAGCAAATCAACGCTATCGAAGCCTACACCAGCGGCTGCTATGATGAATATGAGAATAATAATGGCATCAATCATAGTTTTGATTTTAACCTATAATTTTGCTAGTTGAGAAGAAAAAATGATGATATTTTTCTACTTGATTGAGATGATTTTATCTATTATATCCTTCTTATATAACTAATTATTATTGATTCTTAATACCTTGCTAACCATCTTGCTAAAAATTTGACAACTTTTAAGAACTTTTAAGAATCTATGGACTTTATCATTCCTGTCTCAGCTTATCTTCATATTCCCTTTTGTCGTCGTCGTTGTTATTATTGTGATTTTCCTATCTCTGTTTTAGGAGATAAAACTAATAGCAATACATCGGGTTCAGTGGCAGAATATGTTGAATTTTTATGTGAAGAAATTAAGATTACTCCTAGTTATAATTTCCCGTTAAAAACTGTTTTTTTTGGAGGGGGTACTCCTTCTCTATTGCCTCCCCGTTATTTGGATAAAATTTTAGCAACATTAGAGCAACATTTTGGCATTTGTGCTGATGCAGAAATATCTCTAGAAATGGATCCTGGAACGTTTAGTTTACAACAGTTATCTGACTACAAAAGTTTAGGGGTTAATCGTTTTAGTTTAGGTATTCAATCTTTTAATGACAAGTTACTGGAAAAGTCTGGCCGTTTTCATCGTTACCAAGATATTGAACAGTCTATTAATTTTATTCATCAAAATAATATTAAAAATTTTAGCCTGGACTTAATTTCTGGTCTACCTTACCAAAGTTTAGAAGATTGGCAATCTTCTTTAGAAACAGCCATTAAAATAGAGCCTAATCATATTTCTTGTTATGATTTAGTCCTAGAACCTGTAACTGCTTTTGGGAAACAATATAAACCAGGAAAATTTCCTTTACCGGATGATAATAATACTATGATTATGTATAAGATTGCACAAAAAATATTAAGGGAAGCAGGGTATGAACATTACGAAATTTCTAATTATGCTAAAGAAGGTTATCAATGTCATCATAATCTTGTTTACTGGGAAAATAAGCCTTATTATGGTTTGGGAATGGGGGCAGCAAGTTATACCAATAACCAAAGATTTACTAGACCAAGAACTCGTAAAGATTACTATCAATGGATAGAAAACTTTAAAAACTCAGATTATTCTTTATCTTGTGATTATTTAGAAAAGATTGATATTCTATTGGAAACACTAATGTTAGGATTGCGGTTGAAAAAAGGTGTTGATTTATTACAAATCTCTACATTCTTTGGCAAAGAAATAGTTGAATTGATTTACAAAATACTATTACCGTATCATCAAAAAAAAATAGTTTATTTTAAAGATATAAATGATAATTTTATTACCAATATTACTGATAATAATTGGCAAAATATCAACAGAGTTATGTTCAGTGATCCCGATGGCTTTCTATTATCGAATACTATTTTAGCAGATTTATTTGCTCAGTTAGAATCAACAATTTGATTTTTTTAATAAATTTGAGAATATGTTTTTTAAATGCTTGTTAGCTTAATTTATGAGCATCGAGCAAATTGCATTCATTTTTTGATATTATAAGAGAAAGCCTTATGGACTTATTATCTGAAAGTCAAAGGTATAACCATAAATAATCCTAATAAACTCAGGAGGAACATTACTTTGTTAGACGAAAAAGCAAAAAAAACAATGCTGCTAAAAATTCCCCACGGACTTTATATTTGTGGAGTAAAAGATGGAGATAACCTTAATGGTTTTACTGCTAGTTGGGTAATGCAAGGTTCTTTTAAACCCCCTTTAGTTATTAACTGTGTTAAAAAAGATTCTGGTTCCCACGAAATGCTCAAAAAAAGCGGTGTTTTCTCTCTAAGTTTCTTAGAAGATGGACAAAAAGATTTAGCTGCTAAATTTTTTAAACCTCAAAGTCGTGTGGGGAATAAATTTGAAGATGTGGAATTTTATGAAGGGGAAGAAACAGGATGTCCCATCATCAAAGACTCTTTAGGATATGTAGAATGTCAAGTTGTGGGAGCAGTGGAAAAAGGAGATCATACCGTTTATGTTGGTGAAGTTATTGGTGCAGGAATTCACCGAGAAGGTAAAGCTTTAAACCTAGAAAGTACTGGGTGGCAATATGGGGGATAAGTCTCTACAAACTGAGATTTTACAATTGCAAAAATAGACTTTATTAATCACTCAAAGTAGAACTAAATCATGCCCTTAATTCAAGTAAAAACATCGGTTTCTCCACCAGAATCAACGGTTATTGAATCTTTGCTCACAACTTTATCTGGTAAATTAGCAGGACATTTAGGTAAACCTGAATCTTATGTTATGACTTCCTTTGATGCAGATGTTAAGATGACTTTTGCAGGAACTTTTGACCCCGTTTGTTACCTAGAAATTAAAAGCATTGGTAGCATGAGTCCCTCACAAACTGAAAGCATGAGTAAAGATTTTTGTCAAGTTATTGAAGATAAATTAGGTGTTGCTAAAAATCGCATTTACATCGAATTTGCTGATGCTAAAGGTAGTATGTGGGGATGGAATGGGAGAACATTTTAGTTAGTTTTTCCTCTATAAGTTTAGTGTTGGGTTGAATTGTTTTAACCCAACCTACAAGACTAGGGAGATAGTGAATAAATAAGTGAACAAACAAACATTAAAATTTATTGATTTATTTGCTGGTATTGGTGGCTTTAGATTAGCTTTTGAAAAAGTAGGTTATCAATGTGTTTATTCTTGTGAAATTAATGAACATTGTCGTCAAGTTTATGATAAGAATTTTGGTGAATTACCAGAACATGATATTACGAGAATAGTTGCTGATAATCTTCCTAATTTTGATGTTTTAACGGCTGGTTTTCCTTGTCAACCTTTTAGTATTTGTGGCAAAAGACAAGGATTTAAGGATACAAGAGGAACTTTATTTTTTCATATATGTGAAATTATAGAAGTTAAGAAACCGAAAGTCATTGTTCTTGAGAATGTTAAACATTTAATTCATCATCAACAAGGCAAGACCTTAGAAACAATCATTTATGCTTTAGAAGATTTAGGCTATTTAGTTGATTATAAACTTTTAAATTCTAAAGATTTTGGTGTTCCTCAAAATAGAGAAAGAATTATTATTATTGGAACAATTAATAGAAAATTTAATTTTGGACTTATTCATACTCAAAAAAATGTTCCTAGTATTAGGAATTTTTTAGATAAACAAGGAAATTTTGAATATTTAGAACAGAAAGAATATACATTAATTCAAGAACCTAAAAGACAACTATCAGGTTTAATTTTTATTGGTTATCGTAATAAAAATATATGGAAAAAAGGTATAAGACCTAATACAGAACATCTTTCTAGAGTTCATCGTCAACCTAATAGAATTTACTCAATAGACGGGGTTCATCCTACTATCCCATCTCAAGAAACATCAGGACGTTTCTTTATTTATATTCCTGAAGAAAATGCAGTACGTAAATTGACTTTAAAAGAATGTTATAGAATTATGGGTTTTCCTGATAATTTTATTATTCATCATACTGTTACAGAAGCTTATAAACAAATTGGTAATTCTATTTGTATTCCTTTGTTTAAAGAGGTAGCAATTCAATTAAAAGAGCAAATTTTTAAACAACAAGACCACGATATTGAATATAAACAAAATATTTACAAACTTAACCCAAAAAAACTAAGATTACAATTGGAAATAACAGGCATGACTATTATGAATCATAGAGAGAAATTATTAGAACTATATGACTTATCTCAAAATATTAGTGATATTGAAACACTAATTTCTTCAAATTATATAAATTTTATTAACATTATTGCTAAAAATTGTAAAAAACAAAAAGGTGTTTACACAGTTTTAATAACTTTATTAATTCATAAAATTATTGAGCCAAATCAAGATATTAGATATCATCAAAAAAATTTACCTGGTGGTTTTTCAGGAAGAACAATTGACACTCAATACATTACACCAACCTTGAAAGAATTAGGACTTCCTGCAATGGCGGAAAGTGGATGGTTAACTCGTTCTCTTGAACAACCTTATCCTTATACTCTAGATTATAATGGTAATATTAGTAATAAAAAAGTTAAAGAAGCTTTCTTAAAGTTAATTGATTTTGTAGAAACTTATCCCGATAATACAGAAGTTGTTATTAGAATATTGCTTTCGGAGGTTAGAAAAATAACTGAAGCCAATAAAATTAAAATTATTAAATTAAACAATCCTGAGAAATTTGATATTATTACTGTTGTTAACTGTTTAGACTATCATTTCCATTTTAACTATAAAATTCATGGTGCGTCTAAGTTACCAGTGTTAGCTTTTTATGCAATCTATCAACATTTAATCCAAGAAGTTGAAAGATATAAATCATGTACACTTAATCCATTAGGAAGTCATACTGCATCGGATAGAACATCAAAAACAGCAGGAGATATTGAAATTATAGGAAGCAAGAAAAACTTAATAGAAGCGATTGAAATTAAACATGGTAAACCTATCGATTTACAAATAATTCTTATTGCTAAAGATAAAATTATAAAATTCAATCCTCGTCGTTACTGTATCTTTTCATCTGCTAATATTCAAGCAGAACAATCAAAACTAATTGAAGAAGAAATTAAAAATATAAGAGATACTCACGGCTGCCAAATTATTATTAATGGGATCATTCCTACTTTAAAATACTATCTTAGATTACTAACTTCTGTTGAAAAATTTATTGAAAGCTATTCAAACTTAGTAGAATCTGATCAAGAATTACAAGCAATTCATAAAATAAAATGGAATGAAATCCTATCTCAATTAGAATAATAAATTCTGAATGAGTAATATTTAATAGCCGATATTTTAAGTTGGGTTAAAGAACAAAACCCAACAAAATTAATAAATACTATACTTGATCAAACTTTGGTATTATTTCATTTTCCGATAAACTTTGATCAGAAGTAAAACCCATCAGAACTTGTTCTAAAATAGGGATTAAATGATTAACTTGTTTCAAACGAATTAAAACATCCCATATCGGTTCACATTTTTTCCATGCACCGGCATAAAATAAATGACGTAAACGACTATTCCAGTCAGATTTAACCCAGGCCCCTTGAACAATAGACCGCCAACTATAAAAATCTTGATAAGCTTGCCAATAACCTGATTCTAACGCTTCAGCACTTATTTTTGCTGGTTTATAGACAACATGACGGGTATCATATAAGTCCCAATTATCAGTAATAATGCGATTTTCTGACACCATTCTATTATAAAGTGGAGTGCCTGGATAGGGGGTTAAAATATGAAAAGTTGCTGTTTCTAATCCTTGAGAAATTGCCCAATCTACTGTACGTTGAAAGACAGTTTTATCATCGTTATCCATGCCAAAAACAAAACTAGAATTAACCATCACATTATGGTCATGAAGTCGTTTAATAGCTAAAGAATAATCTCGGTTTAAATTATGATATTTATGTTGTTCTTTGAGATTATTAAAATCCAATGTTTCAAAGCCAACAAATAAACTTCTTAAACCAGATTCTACCGCTTTTTCTAATAATCCTGGTTTTAAAATTGATTCTACTGTAGCAGCAGCTTGCCAAACTCTTCCCATTCCTTTCATTCCTTCAAATAAAGCTGAGGCGAAAGCTTCATTCCCGAATAAATGATCGTCTAAAAAATATAAATGTTTTCCAGGTAATCGGTCAATTTCTGTTAAAGCATCGTCAACTTTTTGGGTATAAAATGACTTTCCAGAACGATAAAAAGCATCTTTATAACAAAAATCACAATGATGAGGACAACCACGAGAAACAACAATAGAGTTAGGTACTAAATATAAATGTCGTTTAATTAAATCTCGACGAACCCGAGGAATATCGACTAAAGAACGCTGTTTAGATTGATAAACTTTTTGAGGATTTCCTGTTCTAAAATCTTGCAAAAATAACGGCCAAGTATCTTCCCCTGGCCCCATAAAAATAGTATCAGCATGATTAGCTGCTTCATCTGGTAAAGCAGTAATGTGCAACCCTCCTAAGACAACATAAGAACCTTTTTGACGGTAATAATCAGCTAATTTATAAGCACGATAAGCCGAGGTTATATAGACTTGTATAATTACTAAATCAGGTTGATCATTTAAGTTTAAAGGTTCAACGTGTTCGTCTTGTAAATAAATGTCATCTGACTCATCAAAAAAACCTGCAATAGATGCTAAACCAAGAGGGGGAAATAAATGATATTTAATCGGTCGCCAAAAAGGGCTTAATGCCTCGGTTAAAGCGGGTAAAATCATTTTTACTTTCATAATTTTTTAACTCCTAATAATCAGCTAACTTCATATTAGGAGATAGGAAAAATATAAATCTCTGACCGTTAACTATCTTTGAATAATTTATTTTATTATGACAAATATTTACTAATTTTAATAATAATTTTCTTGATTTGCTTGTATTTTTCTGATACTCAGAAGATAAGGGAATTCTGCTCAAAATTGAGCTAAACTAGGATGAAGTGATGAAAAGTCCATAGAACTTGAATTGTATGGGCTGATCATTGTTGTAAGAAACTATTGAAATAGATAATAATGATGCACCCTGAATTAGACAACGCACTCCAAGAACGTCGGGCCTTGAAAATTATTAGTGGTTTGACTAATTTTGATGCTGGTAACGTTTCAGCGATCGCAAAAGCGGCCCAAGCAGGAGGAGCAACTTTTGTCGACATTGCGGCCTCTCCTAGTTTAGTCCGTCAGGTTCGTTCCTTGACGAATTTACCCATTTGTGTATCTGCGGTTGAGGCTCAATTATTAGCCGATGCGGTGGAAGCTGGAGCAGATTTAGTCGAAATCGGTAATTTTGACGCTTTTTATGCCCAAGGAAGACGTTTTGAAGCCCCAGAAGTCCTGCAATTAACCGAAAAAACCCGTGCTTTACTCCCTAATACTACTCTTTGTGTCACAGTTCCCCACATCCTACCCTTGGATGAACAGGTAGCATTAGCAGAGAAGTTAGTGGAGGCAGGGGCAAACCTGATTCAAACGGAAGGAGGAACTGGCAGTAATCCTAACCACTCTGGAACTTTGGGATTAATTGAAAAAGCAGCTCCTACTTTAGCAGCTGCCCATAGCATTTCTCGGGCTGTTTCTGTTCCCGTCATCTGTGCTTCGGGACTATCCACTGTCACTGCACCAATGGCTATTACTGCCGGTGCTTCAGGGGTTGGTGTTGGTTCAGCGATTAACAAACTCAATGATGAGGTGGCTATGGTGGCTGCTGTTCGTTCATTGGTAGAGTCTCTACAAAGTTCTGTTAAGGTTAATCTGTGACATCCTCCCACGCTAACTGCTAAGCAGTATAGCGTGGGCTTCCCGACTCACGACGGGATATTTCTGCCCACAGGGGTATGCCCCTACGCCAGTTATCTAGGTTCATAACCCCCGATACCTCGACTTGACAGACGGTTTCCTTTCCTCTGAGTCCCAGAGTAGTAGTTTCTATTCCTCGATTACAGATTTCTTGGGCTGATGCCACGTCACGGTCAGAGCGATAGTGGCATTCAGGACAATCATGAATCCTATCAGACAGAGTTTTTCTGATTTCTGCTCGACAGTTAGGACAAGTTTGGCTAGTACCACGATGGTCAACTAATCGGAAATACTTACCTCGATAAATGTTAAATGATAAATGAAATGACAGATTGAGCAAGAAAAGTCTTTAATTCAGGTTGAACTTGATAATATAGCAATAGACAGGCTAGTTAGGACACATAAATTATATTTTAAGGGAACAGGGAACAGGGAACAGGGAACAGAAAAATGTCCTAATAGCTTTGGCGACTGCTATAAAATAAATGGGCAGTGCAATCACAATCTGATGAGCCAAACTTATTAATAGGAATGCTTGAGTGTTTATCTTTAAGTAGTAATTTAGCCCATTGACATTCTAGTTTAATAGTATCAGTTGAGTAGCAAATTTGAACAGGTGTTAAATGGGGTTTAAGATAATCAAGATGCCAATGTTTTCGTTTATTAATCTGTAGATGTCTGTTAATTCTTGATTTGAGTCCTCCTCGTCCAAAGGCACTACCAATGTAACAATAATAACCAGGGTTTATTTGATAAGTTCCTAGTTTTCCTATGCTTACTGTTGATGACGTTGAACAGGAGAAAACTAAACAATAAGTTCCTGGTTGAGATGGTAATTGTAATGATTTTCCCATAAAAATTAATGAATTATGTTTTTAGTTTATGACTTTATATAATTCCCAAATAGTGACAAAAGCATGATGATCATTATTCCATATATCAGAATTTATCTTGTTATAATAGGACTACCATGATGATGAACTAAATACCATTTTTGTGCCATTTTTCTAAAACTATTTGTTGCCATTGATTCTGCTTCTAATCTTTTTCCTTTATTAACTTGTGTCACTTTTTCAATGAGGACAATATAAGCAATTTCTTGACCTATATCAAGGTTAATAATTTCTGTGTCAATTTCTAAATAATCGGTGTTTTTAAAAATAGTTTCCCAAGAGGAACGAATAACACCCCATCCTTTAAGAAAATTGCCTCCAGGATGAACACAAGTACAACTTGAACCTTGCCACCATATTTGACTCATTGTTTTGATATCTCGTTTCTCAAACGAACGATAAAAAGCGTCATTAATGGTAATTAATTGAGATTTATCATCAGTGGTCATATTATTACTATTCGGTGGTTACTTTGAATAATAATAGTTTATCATTCCTGTCTTAATTAACCATTACTTTCTTAACAAAAACTAATAAGTAACACGCATTTAAACGACGTATTTACAAATTAGTAAACAAACCATCCAACTCTCTCTCCGTAAGTTACTGCGCAGTGTTTTAAATCCCTAATAGCTTAACTTTTTTATGATTTACTAAAGTAAAGCTGCGGATTTTTTATCTAGTAATAAAGTTGCCTGGGAATGTCGTCTTAAAATGGAAGCGGGACAAAGGGGAGAAATTTTACCTTTTAGAGTCTGTCTGATAATCTTTGCTTTTTTTTCTCCTAATGCTAAACAGAGTATTTTTTTTGCTGACATAATAGTAGGAATAGTGACCGTAAAAGCATATTTTGGTACTTTCTCAAGAATGTAAAAATGTCCCTGATTAACTTGTGCAGAACGAGTTTGTGGATCTAATTTAACAATTTTTACTTTATGAGGATCATTAAAGTTGGCAACTTGTGGTTCATTAAATGCTAAATGTCCATTGACTCCAATGCCTAAAAAACACAGATCAACAGGGTATTTGTCGAGTAATTTTGTATAACGATCGCATTCTTCTATTGGTTCTAAGGTATCACCTATTAAGTAATTAAATGATTTAGAATTAATGTTTTTTTCTACCTTTTCGTGGAGATAAAAACGGAAACTAGCTGGATTCTTACTTTCAATTCCTAAGTATTCGTCTAAATGCAATAAATTAATCCTTGACCAATCAATTTTTTGAGCAGCAATAATAAGATCAAGAAATTTTAATTGAGAGTTTCCTGTTGCTAAGAGAATTGTTGCTTCTTCTTGATTTTTTAGGACTTCTTGTATATAAATTTCTACGATTTTAGCAGCAGCGATCGCTAGTTTTTCCTCGCTTTCATAAATCTCAGTCACTAAAGAATCAACGGTGAAAATCTGATTAGATGTCATAATTAATTCATCGCTATTATACTTGAGGTTCAATCTTTTTTTCGGGCATTTCTGGAGCTATTTTCGGCTTTTTGAGAGAATAACCTTGTCTTTCTAAATGTTTGACAAATTCATCAGAATTAACCCCAGAACTGTCAACTTTCTTAGGGTTAGATTTTCGTTCTTTTTTCAATTTAGCTTTACGTCCCATTGCCTCAATTTGTCAAATCAGTTTACCTCCATAAGTCTACTCCATTTAAGTCTTTTATGTTCAGTTAATTAATATCACTTAACACTTAGAGTCATTGGCAATAACTGAACGAATTATTAATTATTTAATCATCAAAAGCATATAAATCTTTTTCCTTACCTAAAGCAAAACTCAAAGAAGTCTGGAAGTTATAGTTAGATTGACTAATGAATAAGAAAAAAGCAACTAAAGCAAGACTACCAGTCATGGTAAAAATAACTTGATAACTTAAATGATTTCCTAAGCTTCCTACTAATGGGCCAGCGCAAGCCATTCCTAGATCAAAACCACCTAAACAAACTGAGTAAACTCGTCCTCTTTCGTAGGAAGAAGATCGATCAGAAATTAAAGCGATAATCATGGGAATTAGTGTCCCTGCACCGATACCCTCAAAAATAGCTGCTACTAATATTTGTCTGCCACTTGTTGCTTGGGTTAACAATATCATCGATACGAAATAACAAAGAAGACTAACAGTTATGAATGGACCACGACCATAACGATCAGAAACTGGACCCGAAAAAATGCGAGAAGAAAAACTAGCGATCGCTGCTGTTGTGTAAAACCAACCGGCACTAAATCCTAATTCTGTTTCCTCGAGAAATAAAGGTAAAAATGTGATTAAACTGCCAAATAATAAGCCAATCATCAACAATATTAAGGCAGGAATTATTAAAGAACGACTAGATAACATCTGCTTAAAATTGCGAATTTTTCTTTTATTAACAACATTTTTTTGTTCATTATTACAGGATTTATCTGGAATCGAAAATAAGAAAAATAATCCTAAAAATCCGAAAAGTGCTGAATTCATAAATAAGGCTTGATAGCCTAAAAATTGTTGTAAAGAACCACCTAATGCCGGCCCGATACTCATACCAATAGGATTAACTAAACTCATATAACCAATTAACTCCCCTCGTTGTTTGATGGGGGATAAATCAACCACTAAAGCACTATAAGCTGTGGTAAAAGCAGCAATACTTACCCCATGAATAGCACGAACTCCAATTAAAGGAAAAACAGAGTTAATTAATAAATAACCAAGGGGAGCAAGTCCTGCTACAATGATGCCAATACCAAGCACTAATTTACGACTTTTTTTATCAGCTAAATAGCCCAAAGAAGTACGAGAACAAAGCAAACCAATGGCAAAACTTCCCATCACTAAACCAATTTGTGAACGGGTTCCTCCAAGTTCTTTAATATAGGTAGGTAAGGTAGGCAATAAGGTGGTAATACTAATCCAAAATAATAAACCTATGACCAATAAAGACCCTAAACTGCGTCTTTGTTGGGGTTGGAGACTGTTATAAGCTGTTAAAATACTCACAAATACTATCCAATGTTTACATAACTTAATATAAGTTTAAGATTTTTTGGCTTTTATGACCACTCATAGCACTTTTCAATTGGATGTATCAATATTTCGGTTGGAGGGGTGTGGGGAGTGTGGGGAGTCAAGCAATTTTAATGTTTAATCTATGCAAATGAAAATTGCTATAAATAGAGGGGATGGTCAATTGCCATTTTATAATTAGTGGGAATCAACATCCTATTTACAGATCATGAGTTCTAATTCTCCTATTCGTGTTGCCGTCGTTGGAACCGGTTTTGGTCAAGCTATTCATATTCCTGGGTTACAACATCACCCTCGCACTGAGTTGGTTGCGGTTTACAATAGAGATTTAGGTAAGGCAAAAGCGATCGCCGATAAGAACAATATTTCCTATGCTTTCCACAACTTGGACAAACTCTTAGCTATGTCCGATCTTGACGCGGTGAGTTTATCGACTCCCCCTTTTTTACACTACGAGATGGGGAAACAAATATTAAACGCCGGGAAACACCTTCTTTTAGAGAAACCCATGGCCATGTCTGCGCAAGAAACGAAGGAGTTGTATCATTTAGCAGCAAAAAATAATCTAGTAGCTACAGCAGACTTTGAGTTTCGTTATGTTCCTGCTTGGCAACTTTTAGCGGAAAAATTAGAAGAAGGGTACATAGGAGAACCGAGACTGATAAAAATTGATTGGTTAGTGGCCAGTCGCGCAAACCCAGAAAGAGGTTGGAACTGGTACGCTAGAAAGGATAAAGGGGGTGGTGTTTTGGGTGCGGTGGGTTCCCATGCTTTTGATTATATCCATTGGTTATTTGGTCCGGTGAAACGGTTATGTGCTAGGTTGGTATGCGCTATCAAACAACGGCCAGATCCCCTGGAAAATGGCAAATTAAAGCCGGTTGACGCAGATGATACTTGTTTAATCATGTTGGAGTTAACGGACGGTACACCGGTGCAATTAACCATTAGTTCTGTCACTTATAATGGTCGAGGTCATTGGTTGGAAGTGTACGGCGATCGGGGTACATTAGTTTTAGGTAGCGATAATTTAAAAGATTATGTGCATGGGTTCCATTTACAAGCTGGCCTCGCAGGAAAACCTTTAACAGAGGTTGAAATACCGAAAAGGTTAACTTTTCCTCAAGTGTTTACTGATGGACGTTTGGCCCCATTTATTCGCATTGTCGATCGCTGGGTAGAAAGCATCGATCAAAAACAATCTTTGGCCCCATCTTTATACGAAGGGGTTTATTCTCAGTTACTAATGGATTTAACACATCAATCAAATGAAACAGGATCTTGGGTTGATGTTCCTGGTTTGAATTCGTTTCTTTAGTTGTCATTGGTGAGGAACGAATAATCTCCATAACCTCCTAATTTTGATTAGGAGGTTATCACCTTTTCAGTTAACTACTTCTGGGACTGTATATTATGGTCTGGTCTTGAAAATATGTTCTATTGCGCAACAGTAAGCGATCGCTGAAAAAAAGAAACTATTGAGACTGTTTTAATTAACTACTTCTGGGACTATATTTTATGGTCTGGTAGTTGACTTTTGTTCTATTGCGCAACAGTAAGCGATCGCTGAAAAAGGAACCATTGAGACTGTTTTGATTAACTACTTCTGGGACTGTATATTATGGTCTGGTGGTGAACTTTTGTATTAAGAGACGTTTCATGAAACGTCTCTACAGTTTTCGAGGTATTTATTGATTATGCTCTACGATTTCCACTACTCAAGAGGGATGATGCACTAACAATAGCCAACAATCCTGCAACCGCCATACCGGAACGAAGTTGAGGAGATTTTTTCTTTCCTGTCATGACTTCATAAGCGAAGTGTTCACAGTTATTAAATAGCCAATTGTACTCTTCTTTCCGTTGATGAATCTTAATTAACCGACTTTTTGCAGCTTGTATACCCACTTGATCCACACATTTCCCCTGAAAAGAAAACTGGGGATTACAATCACCTTGTTCTCTTCGTTTTTTTAAATATTCCTCAAGAGTTGGTGAGTGTAATGTTTTATTCTTAGGTAAGTGATAAATCACAGATTTATTACCAATTTCTTCAATCTTAATCTCTAACACATTACCAGAATCAAAAACAACCGCATGATCAACATCATCAGTATCTAATCGGTTGATTAAAAATAAACCTGGTGGTACTAGAGATAATTGATCACCACTCAAAATAACTTCTTGTCCCATTATTTTCTCCTTATTTTGGGTAAGCTAAAAAAGTTTAATCATAGGAAGTATCAAAGTTATTCCTATGATTAAATCTTGATAAGAATATCCCGTCTAGGGATATTCATTACTATTTATCTTTATCTTTGTCAGACTTGTTAGTGAGCTTGTCACTAACTTTGTCTACTACTTTTTCAGTTGTTCGTTTAACAGCACTGTCTAAGACATTTTTCACTTGACCTTTCACAAATTCTCCCATTTGATTCTCCTAACATCGAAATTATCTTACTCGTTCATCCTAACTACCATAAATCAATCTTATGTACCCCAAAAGCAATTAAAAAAGACATCAAAAGCCACTATCAGTTGTAGACTACAATAAGATAGAGATATCAGCATCAAGAAAGATCACTATAGCTATGGATGTATTAGGAAGACAAGAAATTTTAGCGATCGCCGATGACTTATTTGCTTCACACACAGGCAAACATTTTAATGATTTACAAAAAAAGATTTTGTTACGAACCTTAGAAGGAAAAACCTATTTAGATATTGCTAATGAAACTCATCATACTGAGAAATATATTAAAGAAACTGGGGGTAAACTCTGGAAGTCTCTTTCAAAAGCTTTAGGAGAAAAAGTTAATAAATCAAATATTAGAGCAACAATAGAACGCTTTCATAATTCTTTAAGTAAAAGCAATATCATTCAAAGTTTTCAGATTCATAATAGTAATATATGGCAAGATTATGGAACTCATAATAATGATGCTCATCTGAACAATAATCATCAAGCTTCTAACGCTAGTTATTATGAGGACTTAAGTGATGTACCTGTATATGAAAACTTTTATGGACGGGAAAAAGAACTTAATTTTTTAGAACAAAAAATTATTACAGAAAATTATCGCTTGATTTCTATCTTAGGAATCAATGGAATAGGAAAAACTGCATTAACTGTTCAATTAATTAACAAAATAAAACATCATTTTAATTACGTCATCTATAAATCTTTGTCCTCTTCACCAACTTGTACAGAGTTACACAATAAGATTTTTCAGTTTATTGGCAATTCAAAAAAACAGTTTAATAATGTTTCATTATCTTCCTATTTACGTCAATATCGATGTTTAATTATTCTCGATGATTTAGAATTTCTCTTTGCTTCAGAAAACTACGCAGGAACTTATAAAGATGGATACAAGGATTATGATTTATTCTTCAAAACAATAGCAAATAATCATCATCAAAGTTGTGTTATTCTCCTTAGTTCTCAAAACAATAGACAAATTGAATTACTAGAAACAAGTAACTCATCTTCTTTTTCATTACTACTTACAGGTTTAGGAACAAAAACTAAACAAATTTTACATCAAAACAATTTACAACAAGAAGAACATTGGGATAAACTCATATCTATTTATAATGGACATCCTTTATACTTAGAAATTACAGCTAAACTCATTCAATATTTATTTTTGGGTAAAGTTTTAGTATTTTTAAACGAAGAAGAGTCTTTTTTACATAACGATATCGTAATCCTTATACAAGAGACTCTCAAAATTTTATCTCCATCTGAAACTAGATTAATTGAATACTTAGCCCAACAATCAAACCCTCTGTCTATCCCAGAAATAAAAAATAAAACTTCTCTATCTACCTCTGTAATTATTAATGGAATTCAATCCCTAAAAAGACGCTTTTTACTAGAAACAGAAGCTAAAAATGATCATGTTAGGTTTCAAGTAATTCCTTTAATAAAACAGTATATCAAATCTATACAATCAACCTCTAACAAACAAACAAATGACGAATAACATCAAACAAAACCTAGAAACTCACCTAAAAGAAATTGTAAGAGAAAGAGATCCTTTTTTAGCCACTCAAGGACATTTTTATGTCAAAGAATATATTAGACAAGAATTGAAAAAATACGGTACAGTAGAAAATTTTGAGTTTAATAATAATAATAATACTTACGAAAATTTAATTTTAAATCTACCTTCCAAAATAAATACTAAAGTAAAACCACCTATTTTAATTGGCGCGCATTTCGACACAGTAATAGGTTCCCCAGGTGCAGATGATAACGCAACAGGTATTGCTGTTTTATTAGAATTAGCTAGATTCTTTTATCATTATCCTAGTAACTATCCTATTCAATTAGTTGCGTTTGATTTAGAAGAATATGGGTTAGTGGGAAGTGATGCTTATGCCAACTATTTAAAACAACAAAATATCAAGATAAGATTGATGATTTCTTTAGAAATGTTAGGTTACTGTAATCCTAACCCAAACAGTCAAATATATCCCCCAGGATTAAAATATTTTTATCCATCAACGGGGGATTTTATTGCACTCATTGGTAACTTATCCACTATTCCTGATTTAATAAAAATCAGTCGTTTTATACGCAAAAAAAATACTCCTTGTGAATGGTTAACTGTTCCTTTTCGTGGTGAAATTGTTCCTGATACTAGACGTAGCGATCATGCTCCTTTTTGGGATAATAATTATCAAGCAATTATGATTACAGATACCTCTAATCTTCGTAACCCAAACTATCATCAACCCAGTGATACTTTAGACACTATTGACTTAGATTTTTTGACAGGAGTTTGTCAAGGTTTAGCAGCAGCAATACAAAATTTTTAGGCTCTGTCTGCAAACTATTAGAATATTAAAAATAAACTAATATATCAGTACAAGATGATGCTTCAAATTTCAGGAATATTTCTGAGGCTTTTTTATTAGAAATTAACATAGATTATATGGCATTATCTATCCAGTTTTTCTGCGTTTTATCGAGCATTTCTACTGCTAATAATGTTTCCACCTGTAATGGTTTATTTAAAATCAGTCTATCATTAATTTTCATACCACTATACCACTTTTTTGTAAAATTACGTTAGGTAAAATAAAGCCATTATAAACTAAACCAAACCCTAATTTTTCTCCGTAGATAAATCTTTAAAACTATCCATAAACTTACGGTCAATATAATCTTTTAATTTCCATAACCAAGCTGCTTCTAAACCTAACTTTCCCCAAGAAGCAATCGCTTTTTTATTTCCAGTACCAATTAAACTTAAATAAAACCTTTGAGGACTATAAGATTGTAACTTATTACCTAAAATGATAGATTGTAAATTATTAAACAAAGGTTGACCTTGACGCACAGCAAAAACCCCTGCTTTCGGTCGATAATAGTTCTCCATTGTAGCAATATCACCAGCAGCAAAAATATTAGGATGAGAAATAGATTGTAAGTAATCATTGACTAAAATAAATCCTGTTTTATCTGTCCTTAGTCCTGTTTTTTCTATCCAATCAGGTGCAGAAGCTTGAGTAACCAAAAATACCCAATTTGAGCTTATATTGAGTCCAGAATTACAACTTATTACATAATTATCCGAAGAATTAGAAGTTATTTCAAAAACAGTTTCATTGAGATAAATGTTAGTACCATTTTCTAATAAAATAGATTCAAGTCTTTTACCAACCCAATGATTATGTCCTGTTAATAAACTATTACTTTTATGAATCAAATTTATCGTTAAATTATTTGTATTTACCTCTAAATTTTTCATAATATTAGTCAAGTAAGCTCTCATATTACAAGCTAATTCTACACCCCCTGCACCACCTCCAATAATTGTTAGGGTATATAATTGTTTAGGATAATTTTTAATAGTTGTTTTTATCTTTTCCCACGCAGTTAAAAAATCACTAACAGGTTTGGCAGGAATAGCGTAATCTGAGGCTCCTAAAATGGTACTTTTTTCTGGAACACTACCGATATCAAGGGATAAATAATCAAAAGCAATAGGAGGATGTTTTTCACAAATAATTTGCTTATTTTTTAAATCTAAATCTTTAACAGTATCTAAATAAAAATTAGCACCAGCAAACTGAGATAAAGAGTGTAGATCAATATGGGTTTCCTCAAAATCATAGAAACCGGCTACTTGACCAGGTAACATACCCGAATAAGCAGTATAGGTTCTATCCGTAATTAGAGTTAAACGTACCCCAGGAATAGGGTTCATTCCCCACAATTTTAGAACAATAGCATGACTGTGACCACCACCAATTAAAACTAAATTATGAGTGAATTGTGTTATATTTGATTTCATGAGAAACTAAAAAAATACTCTAATTTTATTTTAATCAATTTAGGTGTAGATTGGGCAATATATAAAATAATTTCTGAATAAGATTTGTTACCTATTTATTAATATTTCTCACCTTCCATTGATTGATAATCATCTACTTATTTTATTTTAATTAATTTAGGAGCAAAAAGTGTTAAAAATTATTATGATATTTGGTTTAATAGTTATTAATTGGACTATAATAACCCCATCGGCTCAAGCTGAGTTTTGTCGTCAAATTAATAGTCAGCAAATTTGTATTACTAAAATCAAGCGAAGTGCTAAGAATTATTGGGAATATCGTGCTGCTGTTAAAATTGAGAAAGAAACAAGACCCATAGAAATTTATGATTGTCGTCAACGTCATCGTATTACCCAACAAGGGGAGATTATTCCTTTTAAATCTGATGGAGTGGGTAAATTAATTTGTCGTGTTTTAAATAAGTAGATTATTAATCATTGACCTATCGTATTGTTATTGAACCAGGACAAAAACAGGGGGAAGTTATTAAACTAACCCCTGAACAAAAACATTATTTGAAAAATGTTTTACGTTTAAAAGAAGACAGTGAATTTATTGTTATTGACGGTCACAATAAAACCTATTTAGTTAAACTAAATCGTGAGAACAGTCAAATAATTAAAGAATTAGAAGAACAGACAGAATTACCCATTACTGTCACTTTAATGATAGCTTTACCCAAAAATAAAGGGTTTGATGAGGTTATTCGTAGTTGTACAGAATTAGGAGTTAATACCATTATCCCTATTATTAGTAAACGAACATTATTAAAACCTAGTTCCAATAAATTAGAACGTTGGCGTAAAATTGTTAAAGAAGCAACAGAACAATCAGAAAGACAAATAGTTCCTACTATTATGGAACCTATTTCTTTTTCAGAAGCTTTAAAGAATATAGAAAAAACTAATGAAAATTGTTATATTTGTGTTGCACGAAAAAAAGCAAAACATTTACTAACTTATTTGCTTCCCGAAATCACTAATTCTCTGATTATTGCTACAGGATGTGAGGGAGGTTGGACAGAAGAAGAAATAAATGAGGCCGTGACTTCTGGGTTTATTCCTGTTAACCTTGGGTCACGGGTTCTTCGTGCTTTTACTGCACCTTTGGTTGCTCTTTCTTTGGTTACTTCTGTTGCAGAAAAATCTAATCTAAAAGATTAGAATGGTTTAATTTTTTAGATAATGAATAATTTCCTGTTCATGGTTAAGTAATTTTGTAAATGTTTTATTACAAACTTTTGACAATTTCTTTATTCCTTTTTTACTAAGTAATTTCTCATCTTGAAAAATAGCAACAGGTTGAAAGTCATGATTCCACTTCTCAAATTGAAATAGAGAAATGGTTGTATCTTTCACTTGATTATCATTGGAGATTGCATAAATATAAAATTGTTGTTCGGAGTTATTAATACGACAATCAACTTTATAAAATTCGTCAGAGTCATGTTCTTTATCAAACCAATCAAAAGAGTATTGATCTTGCGAAAAATTTTGTGTAATTAATTTTTTAAAGTCTTCATAAAAAGTAGATTTTATTCTTTCTCGTGATAAATAGTTAACATCAGATATTTTGAGTAAAGCTTGAATAAATCTATAAAAAGCATTACCATATTCATCACTCTTATGGATAGGAACTAATAATTCACCATATCTATCTTGAATTTGAAATTCATTTAAAGCGTAATCAATTAATTGTTTACGACTTCCACTATTTAAGTCTGAAGAATCAATCCAGTAACTTAAGTGCATAAATGTATGACCTTCATCAGAAATTACCCATTGGTTATTTTCTTGTTTCAAAACAATACTTAAATGATCACCATCATCAAAACGAAAGGGAGTAAATACACGAAAGCGATTTTTTCCCTCTTCTAAAAGACGGATGTTGTCACAGACTTGTTGTTTAAATTGTTGAGTAACTGTGTCTGTAATCATCGTTTTTGTTTAATTCATAAACTGGATTTCTAATTGAGGATTATCGGGTTCAATAAACCCACAATCTGTTAACATACATTGTAATGCTTCATCAAAATTGATAAATCTATCAGTGGGTTGAGCATATTTATCTTCTTCTCCATTCCCATAGATTTGATATCTTTCTGTTGCTGTATGAATATGAAAGTCATAAAAGGTTTCTTGTTCTATAGGGTTGGTATGTTGTTGAGATTTTCCGTCATAACGTTTTAATCTAAATAATTTAGTTGAACTTGGAGGATAAACTCCAAAGATAATGGCAAAATCTAGATGATTATGGCAACTTTGACGTAAAATGACTCTAAATTTGTTATTATTTGTACCCATAATTTTAAATCCTCCTTCTTGGGATGATCCTCTTTGATTAGGATTAAATTTAATTTTCAACCTCCAATCTAAAGATAATTGTTTCGGTTCATTGATTAAGTCATCAATTTCACTATCTGAATATTTAACCACCTGTATATTGTTTTAAATATAATGTACAAGATTTAATTAAAGTGAGCATTACTTACTTATCAATCTTAATAAACGAATAAATAGGGGTCAACGGCCGTTGACCCCTACTAGAATTTTATAGAGATACTAGGCACTAAAATACTTAGCCACAGGATGATAAGTAATAATAGCGGTGGTAGACTGTTCAGGATAGATTTGCTCACTCTCATCCATATACATATTAATGCGATCGCATCCCATTATCTCTAATTGTTTATATTGGTCTTTGATATTGGGACAAGCAGGGTATCCGAAGCTATAACGGGAACCCTGATAGTGTTGTTTGAGCATTTCTCGGATATTATCGGGTTCTTTGTCGGAAAATCCAAGTTCTCGGCGAATTTTGGTGTGTGTCCATTCTGCTAATGCTTCGGCGGTTTGGACGGCCATACCATGATAGTAGAGATAATTGGTGTAATCATTAGCAGCAAAGAGTTTTTGTGCGTATTCTGTGGCAATTTCTCCCACTGTTACTGCTTGCATCGGAAATACATCTGTTTTTCCTGACTCTTTGGGAACAAAGAAGTCTGCGATACAAAGACGACGGCCAGACTTTTGACGAGGAAAGTCAAGTTTCCAGATAGGTTCTAAATCTTCTGGGATATTATTGTTAGCATTTTGAACAATTTCTGGATCATAAATCAGTAAACTATTTTCTTGAGACTGACAGGGGAAGTAACCGTAAATAACTGTAGGATGTAACAGATTTTCGCTGGTTACTTTCTGTTTCCATTCGTCTAAAATAGGATAAACTTTTTCAGCTAAAAATTCCTCATATTCTTCCCGTGATTGGTTTTTAGGTTTACGGAATTGCCATTGACCTGCAATCAATGCTTGTAAATCCAAGTACCAAAAGATTTCATTTAAGTCAAATTCTTCTGGTTTGAGGATTTTAGTTCCCCAGAATGGTGGAGTAGCAGGTTCTATAATTTCTACAGCTTCTGAACGCTTTGTATCAATCACTGTAGGTATTTCTGGATCTGCATCTTGACCATTTTTCTCAGCAACTTTTTCAGCAGATTTTTCGCCCCTTTCTTCTTGAAATAGACTATTTTCGCCGTTATAATCTCCTGAGAAACCTTGTAAATTATCCCAATTTGCTGCTGCTTTTGCTGGCATTAATTTGTCCATAAAATGTAAGTCTGAGAAAGCATCTTTCCCATAGACAACTTTACCTTTATAGGTATTTTGACAGTCTTCATAGACAAATTTTGGAGTTAATGCTGCGCCACCCAAGATAACAGGAATATCAATACCACGCTCATTGAATACCTCTAAGTTATCCTTCATAAATGCAGTAGATTTCACTAATAAACCACTCATAGCAATGCAGTCTGGTTGATGTTCTTCATAAGCTTGGATAATGTTTTCCACTGGTTGTTTAATTCCTAAATTAATGACTTTATAGCCATTATTAGAGAGAATGATATCAACCAAATTTTTACCGATATCATGGACATCTCCTTTAACCGTTGCAATGACAAATTTTCCTTTTCCACTATCATTACTGTCTCCTTCTTCTTTATCCATTAAAGGTTCTAAATAAGCAACAGCAGCTTTCATAGTTTGTGCAGATTGCAATACAAAAGGTAACTGCATTTGTCCCGAACCAAATAATTCCCCTACTGTTTTCATTCCATCTAATAAAAAGACGTTAATGATGTCCAAAGGAGGATATTGTTTCAAAGCTACTCCCAGTGCATCTTCTAACCCTAACCTTTCCCCATCAATAATATGCTGTTTCAAACGTTCTTCTATGGGTAAATTAGCAGTTTGAGAAGCATCTTTTTTAGTTGTTTTACCTGCAAACAATTCTGTTAACTTAGTCAGAGGATCATAAGTACAGATATCACCATCAAACTCTCGTAAATCGTAAATTAAATCACGACATACTTTTTGATGTTCATCTTCAATTTTGGCCAAGGGTAAAATCTTACTTGCGCTAACAATGGCACCGTCTAAACCAACCTGCATACACTCGTATAAAAAGAGAGAGTTTAAAACTTGTCTGGCCGCAGGATTTAAACCGAAAGAAATATTAGAAATACCTAATAGAATGTGACATCCTGGTAATTCCTCTCGAATGCGTCTTATAGAGTCAACAGTAGCTTTTCCGTTCTCTCTGTCCTCTTCTATTCCGGTTGAAATAGGTAAAGCTAAGGGGTCAAAGAAAATTTCATGAGCAGCTATCCCATATTCTATAGCTGCATCATAAGCACGTTTAGCAATCTCAAACTTCTTATCTGCAGTGCGTCCCATTCCATCTTCATCTATGGTTCCAACCACCACACCAGCACCATATTTTTTGGCTAATTCTAATACCTTAAGAAAGCGTTCTTCTCCATCTTCGTAGTTAGTAGAATTGAGAATACATTTACCACCAGCAACCTTTAAACCTGACTCCATTTTCTGCCATTCTGTGGAATCTAACATCAAAGGAAGAGTAACATTATTTACCAAACGAGAAGCTAACTGGTGCATATCTCGCACCCCATCTCGTCCCACATAATCCACGTTAACATCTAAAACGTGCGCCCCTTCTTTGACCTGAGTTTTTGCCAAAGAAACTAAACTATCCCAGTCTTCAGCATTTAATAATGTCCGACATTTCTTAGAACCACTGGCGTTTAATCGTTCCCCAATAATCAAGAAAGAATTATCTTGAATGTAGGGTTGAGTACCATAAATTGAAGCAGCCGAAGGTTCATACTCAGGATGACGTTCTTTCGGTGTTAATTCTTGAGAAAGTTCCGATAGAGACTTAATATGATCGGGACGAGTTCCACAACATCCTCCAATAATTTGTACTCCTAAATCTTCGATAAAGTGCATCAAAGCCATCTTTAACTCTATAGGAGTCAACCGATAATGTGCTTGTCCCCCAACATTCTCAGGTAACCCAGCATTAGGAATACAAGAAACAATAAAAGGAGAATGTTCAGACAAATATTTAATATGTTCTTTCATCTGTTCAGGACCCGTTGCACAGTTGAGTCCTAAAATATCAATTTTATAGGGTTCTAAAATAGCTAACGCTGCACTAATTTCTGTTCCCACTAACATCGTTCCCATAGTTTCCATCGTGATAGAAACCATTATTGGTAAACGTTTTCCCTTCTTCTCAAAAACCTCTTCGACTGCATTCAAAGCTGATTTGATTTGCAGTACATCCTGACAAGTTTCAATAATGAATAAATCTGCACCTCCATCGTATAACCCCTCTGCTTGCTCAGTGTAAGCGTCTCTGAGGGTATCAAAGTCAATATGTCCTAACGTGGGTAACTTAGTCCCTGGACCCATAGAACCGGCTACAAAACGGGGTTTTTCTGAGGTAGAGTATTCAGTGGCCATTTTTTTAGCGATTTCTGTCGCTCTTTTATTCAAATAGTAAGCTTGATCTGCTAAATCATACTCTGCAAGGACAATAGAAGTTCCCCCAAAGGTGTCCGTTTCGATAACATCTGCACCAGCTTCCAAAAACCCTCGGTGTACTTGTTCCACTGCTGAGGGTTTGGTATGCACTAAATATTCATTGCAACCTTCGTATTCGGGTCCTCCGAAGTCTTCTGCGGTCAAGTTTTGACTTTGTAAGGAGGTTCCTGTGGCACCGTCAAAGACGAGTACAGGACGTTTGGGACTTTTGAGATGATTAAGGAAGGTACTATTCATAGATATGATAACGTCGCAGAGTTTAGTATTAAGATTTATTATAAAAAATATCTCAACTTAAGGAAAGTCTTGAGCAACGCTTCATCCGTAATTTGTCTATATAATCAAAATCTTTATCATGACTTACCGCCCCCTTTCGGGCAAAGTAAAAAGTAAAAATTTAGCCCGAAGTAGAGGTTTAAAGTCTCTTTATTTATGAATAAGAAAAACAAGAAAATAATGATTGTTTGGTGCGGATAATCTCGCCGTCGCACGGCGATTTCTAAAAGATAAGATGGGTTTGACAACAGGATTTAGTATTACTGACAGAAGAGGTAAACTTTTTACTTTTGAATGCTAATTTTTGACTTGTGAACAACGTGATTTAGGAGTTCGGAGTTCGGAATTATAAATTTTTTAAAGCATAATTGACGATAAAGAAGAGTTTTAAAACTTTCAGCTATCAATTTTAAACCCAAGTAATTAATTATCAATTATCCATGGATAAAGAATCTGGAAACCCTAACTATATTGCTTGCAATTAGTTGGGCTAGGGTCTGTCTGCAAACTATTAGAATATTAAAAATAAACTAAATTCGCCCCTGCTTCCTCTGCTTCCTCTGCCTCCCTCAACTAAGATTTTTGAACTTTGTAGACACGCCCTAATATTGCCCATTCATCTCTTAGCTGAATCCTTACTAATAACCTAATGCTAAACCATCGGCACGGGGTTCGGAACCTGCGATTAAAACACCGTTATTTTTGAGTATCATTTGACCTTTGCCAAACATAGTTTCAGGGGCTAGTTTAACATCATGACCTCGTTCTCTTAACCCATGAACAATTTCGGGGGGTGTACCCCTTTCTAAAAGTACGCTATTTCCTTCTAAAAATCGCCATCTCGGTGCATCTAAAGCAGCTTGAGGATTCATTTGATAATCAGTTAAATTAACCACCATTTGTAGATGTCCTTGGGGTTGCATGGGCGCACCCATTACCCCAAATGGGCCAAGGGGTTGATTATCTTTGGTTAAAAAGCCAGGAATAATAGTATGGAAAGGACGTTTATTAGGTGCTATTTGATTGGGATGATCTTTTTCTAAGGTAAAAGCTGAGCCTCTATTATGTAAGGATATTCCTGTTTCTGGAACTAAAATTCCGCTACCAAAAGTATCATAATTAGATTGGATAAAGGACACCATTAAGTCTGAATCTGCGGTACATAAATAAACTGTTCCTCCTTGTGGGATTCCAGGGTTAGCTAAAGGAATAGCTTGCTTATTAATCAATTTTTGACGTTGTTTTGCATAATTTTTGTTGAGTAAATTTTTGTTAGATACTTTCATTAAATCAGGATCACTAACATAATTATAAACATCAGCAAAAGCTAATTTCATGGCTTCAATTTGATAATGAAAGCTATCTATAGAATCTCGTTTATATTGTTCTATGTTTAAATGTTCTAAAATATTTAAAGCCATTAAAGCTGCAATTCCTTGGCTATTGGGAGGCATTTCCCATACATCTAATTCCTTATATTTTGTAGCAATGGGAGCAACCCATAAAGGACTATGATTAGCTAAATCATCAGAAGTTAAATAACCTCCTGTATCAGCAGAAAAATTGTTTATTTTTTCAGCTATTTTTCCCTTATAAAAACTTTCTCCTCCTGTCCTAGAAATCTCTTCTAATGTTTCAGCATGAAGAACACTTCCCCAAATTTCTCCAGCTTTAGGTGCGCGGTCTTTGGGAAAGAAAACTTCTTGAAAATATTGATATTCTGTTCTTTTTTTCGTAAGATAAACCACCTCTTTACGTCGCCATATTTCTGCCGTTACGGGAGAAACAGGAAAACCATTTTTAGCATAACGAATGGCAGGAATAAATAACTGTTCAAAAGGCAATTTTCCCCAGCGTTGCCAAACCTCATACCAGACAGAAACTGCCCCAGGAACCGTTACAGTTAACCAGCCTAACTCCGGCATTTTTTCTAAACTAGAATAAGCCTGTAATGATAAATTTTTCGGACTTTTTCCTGACCCATTAATCCCCTGTAATTTTCCATCCCAAATCAAAGCAAAAGCATCACCACCGATACCATTAGAAGTTGGTTCAACCACCGTTAAAGTAATAGCAGTAGCAATAGCTGCATCCACTGCATTTCCTCCTGCTTGAAACATTTCTATTCCTGCTAAAGTTGCCAACGGTTGACTGGTCGCAACTGAACAATTTTTAGCTACAATAACCCGACGTTGAGAAGCATAAGGATAAGCATTAAGATTAAACTTCATAATAATTAATAATAGATAATGGATAATTGTTATACTTCCTTAAAAATAATCTAAAAAAACTCTAATAATTTATCCTTCTTCTTAAACTCCTAGCATAAAATTGACGGCAAATGAAAGAAAAATCATAACAATTGATGGAAACCACCCTAAAAATTAATCCTATCCCGAACACCCCCAAAGATGAAAAATTTATGGATATATTATCCCCTAATGGGGCGAATATTATCCTCGGTGAACAAACCGCCGAAAGTTTAGTTATGCCCCTAGAACCCTCTCCTACCACTATGTTTGGTCCCAGAGGGGCCTGTTTAGTTGCCGAAGATGGTCCATTATGGGTCTGTGATACAGGACATCATCGCTTATTAGGGTGGAAACATCGTCCCGAAACCGACGGTCAACCGGCAGACTGGGTTATCGGTCAACCAGACTTTTACCACGAAGGACAAAACGCCAAAGGAACCCCCCAAGCTAACACCGTCAGTGTTCCCACAGGTATCTGCGTTTGTGGGGAAGGTTTAGCAGTAGCTGATGCTTGGAACCATCGGGTATTAATCTGGAAAAAATTGCCTGAAAATAATAATATTCCTGCGGATATCGTCTTAGGACAAGCAGACTTTCATCATAACCAGCTTAACCGAGGACAAATAGACACCGCAGCCGATAGAATGCACTGGCCCTATGGAGTAATGTATTATCAAGGACGGTTATTTGTGGCCGATACTGGCAACCGTCGGGTTTTGGTATGGAACGAACTGCCCACCCATAACGGACAACCAGCAGACTATGTTCTCGGACAAATAGAGATAAACCGACGGGACGAAAATGGGGGAGATAGTCCCACCGCGAGTAGTATGCGTTGGCCCCATGCGTTGGCTATTTGGCAGGATAACTTAGTTTTGGCCGATGCTGGTAATAACCGTCTCATGATTTGGGAAGGAATACCTACAGAAAACAATACCCCCTGTGGTATGGTTTTGGGACAAAGCAACTTTGAAGGGGCAGAGTTGAACCAGGGAGGCTATTTTCCCACCCCTAGCAGCCTCAGTATGCCCTATGGAGTAGCGGTTATGGGTCAATGGTTAATAGCTGCTGACACCGCTAATTCTCGCCTGGTAGGATGGACTGATGAGTTGATGATGGGGAAAGTAGCGCAAGGTTTAACGGGACAATCTCATTTTCGTAGCAAGAGTGAAAACCGTTCCTATGGCGGCCCCACTCGTCAAAGTTTAAGCTGGCCCTATGGTATTACCGTTTGTGGTGAAACGGCAGTTATTGCTGACTCTGGTAACAACCGTGTTTTATTATGGGGTTTTTAAATCCTCAAAAAATATCAGCATTTTAGTCCGAACAAAGTAATGGTAGATTATTGTCAATACAGAAAGAAGTAATAATTACATCAGCCCTTTTTCTAATGGTTATTACTTGTTTGCGTAATTGACGATATTTTTCTGCGCTTTTGATAGGCATATTTTCACCCAATAAATCCAAAATTGTCAATGAAGTGAGCAAATTTTTAGCTATGCTGTAATCTAAATCATTCCTAAAATCTTGTAGAATTTCTGTGAGAATAATAGACATCTCCAGAATATAAACTAAGAGCCTAAAACTTTATTATAACTGAGTTTCAGCAAAAATAATTCTAATTTAAAAACCTTATCTCTTTTTCTGAAATTGTATTAGGATATATTGTGGACGAAAAATAATGATTTCAGGGCTTTGCGGTGCGGCAGCACTCGCTCCGCGAGACCGCAAAGCGAATATTACCCAAAAAGGTTTACTTTTTAGTGAAATGAGATTTTGAAACCTTAATTTTATCGGTTTTTCTCAATTCTTGTAACCCTGTCAAGCGATTGGCATGTATGTTTAACTTAGGGTGTTGAAAATCGGCAAAAATCGCTAAGCTAAACTCATTATACACAACTTCTTTACACTTTATATTGCTACAAGAACTCATGAAACTAGAACAACTATTACCCATCGATCCCTCTCAACAAAATTTAGCTGTTGGGGAAGTCTTTTACAATCTTGATTCAAGTTTAACTTTAACTGCTAGTGAGCCTCCCGATGCAGGAAATACTCTAGATAATGCTCAAGACTTAGGGTTATTTTCCTACAGTATCACCAATCCCTTAACCATTCCTATTCTCACAGAATTTCAAGAAGTTGTTGGGGGTGATGATACTAATGATTATTTTCAATTTACTTTAGATAATACTGCTGGAGTCTCCGTAGGATGGAATAGTTCGGAAACTATAACTGTTGAACTGCTTGACAACAATGGCACTCTGATTAAGAGTTTCTCTGGAACTAATCCATTCAGCTTTGGCGATGCTATTATCTTTGAAAACCTCAATGCTGGCACTTATTACTTACACCTATTAACAGGAGATAGTACGGTCAGTAATTATGATCTTCAACTCTTAGTGGGGCCAAGGGATGATGTGGATAGTGTTAGTCAAACCCCCAAAGATTTAGGGGTTTTAACTGCTACTCCCGTCAGTCAAAGTGACTATGTCCATCCCCTTTATGGTGATGGTGGTCTTGGTATTCAAGATAGTGATAGTTATAGCTTTACCCTCACTGAACCGAGTGTGGTAGATTTTACCTTGACTGATGGGGTAGGAGACTTTACATCTATTTCTTTAGAGTCAGGTTTTGGCGGTTTTGAATTTTTGTCTAATGATTCATTTCAACAGACTGTTAGCTATCAACGAACTTTGGCAGCAGGAACCTACGAATTTTCGATTAATGGTAGTGGTCCTATTGATCCCATAGAGTTTACTTCTATCCCTGCCGCTTATAATTTAACTTTAACTGCTACTGAGCCTCCGAACGAACCCCCAAATGACCTTACCCTGAGCAATAATACCATTGATGAAAACGAACCGATTAACACAGCAATCGGCACATTTACCACAACAGACCCCGACACAGAAGACACCTTTACTTATAGCTTAGTTACAGGGGATGGAGACACTAATAACAGTTTATTTACCATTGATAGTGATGTCCTCAAAACTAATGCTGTCTTCGACTTTGAAACTGAAGATACTTATAGCATTCGTGTGCAAACTACCGATTCAGAAAACAATAGTTATTCAGAAGCTTTCACCATTAATATTAATGATGTATTTGAGATTATTTTGTCTCCAGTAGAAACTACTGGCAACACCAGTCTGTTGAAAGATGGTCAGGGGAAACTCTATGCCAAAACAGGTAGCAACCCTGCTGTAGTTATCAAAAATGGCAATACCGAGATTACAGAAGGTATTTTCCCTAACTGGGAACTACAAAGTGTAGAAGTAGTTGAAGGAAAAAATCAAGCTATCTGGCAACTCAATAACAGACTGCAACTGTGGACTTTAGATAACAACTGGAAACGTCAGTCATCTAGTCCTCTATTTGCCTTGAACTCATCTGAAGCTTTCACTCAAGAAACTAACTTCCAAGAAGATTTCAACAATGATGGCACTATCGGTGATCCCTCTGCTAGTTTAGTTGGTACTTTGGCTTTATCTCGTAACGTTCCAAACCAAATTACTGGTACTCCTGAAAATGATACTCTTGTCGGCACTCCCACCGACGATCTTCTCGTAGGTGGTTTAGGTAGCGATACTCTCACGGGTGGTGCTGGCAGCGATCGCTTCCAATTCAACTTTGTCATCGAAGGTAGTGATTCCATAACCGACTTCAATGTAGGTGAGGATGAGATCGCCGTTGCTGCTGCGAGTTTCGGCGGAGGTTTAGAAACAGGAACCCTCTCAGCAGAACAGTTTGTCATCGGCACTGCCTCTGTTAATACAGAGCAACGTTTTATCTACAACGACGAGAATGGTTCTCTGTTCTTCGACAGGGATGGTGTTGGGGCTGACTTTACTCAGGTTGCCCTCGCTAACCTCGGTTCAGGACTTGACTTGAGTGAGGCCAATATCGTAGTGATTTGAATCGTACTACCATGTTGGTGAACTACCCCAACTAATTGCAAGTAATAGATAAGATAGTAGGGTGGGTTAGACGGCAATAACTTAGAAACCCACATTCCGCACTTCAAAGTGTAGTGTAAACAATATCTAAAAAAAGATGCTGATTTTTTATCTATATTTTCTTATTTTATTAGAGAACTTTTGACTTTGAATACTTATTAGCATTAACAATAGTTTATTGAGAATAAAAGCTCACATAATATCAGTTGTTTATCATGATTTTTATGGAGTTTTAAAAACTGGATGTCAAAAGATATTCATCGGTTCTTATTTACCCAGATAATATAGCAATAGACAGGCTAGTTAGGACACATAAATTATATTTTAAGGGAACAGGGAACAGGGAACAGGGAACAGAAAAATGTCCTAATAGCTTTGGCGACTGCTATATATAATATTTTTGGACAGAAAGAGGGAAAAAGCTTAAAATTGTTTGTCTTTCTTCAGTTAAATTTACCACTTGTTTTTTTCCTGATTGAACTAAGAGATGAATTCCCTGAAAACATTGGAATATCCATCTTAAAGTTGGAGTTTTAGTCAGCTTGCCTAGTTGATTTTTGAGTCCAGTATTGGATTCCCTTAATTGACGGCGTAGTTCTCTTTGTCCTAAAGAATAAACCAGAAGACATAAGCCCATCAACATGGCCATTGTTTCGACTCTTTGAGGAGATTTAAGAAAAACACTATCGGCAAAAAATAGGGGGTCTTTGAGAAAGCCAAAACCTCTTTCGGCTGCTTGTTGATCTTTATATTTAATCAAAATATCGTCAGAACTTAATTGACTTTCTTCAAGTTCATTGGTAGCTAAAATAAATCTTCCTGCTCTTATTTTTAATTCATTAACTTTGTCTGTATTAGGTTCAAGAGTGGTTATAATTTGAAACAATTTCTTCCCTATTTCTTGGTTCTTTTTGTTGTCTTCAATTTCTTGAATTTGTATCTCGGCAAGTTGATGGTATTTTAAACTCTTAGAAAATCGATTAACCACCTCCATCGCCACTTCAGGCGAAGTGAATTTCTCTTTGACTAATGATTTGAGAGCCTTAGACGCTTTTTCTTTTTCTTTATCCATTCTTCCCAAGAGTTTTTTCAAATCAGACTGTTTTCTTTTATGACTTTGAACTAATAACCACCTTTGCTTAATTTCTCCATAAGTTATTACTTCTTGTTTCCACGAATATCCTTCTATTGAACTCTGGGTTAGTTCTTTTTCTAAAACATGGTTAACTAATTCTTTGGCTTTTGCCAGAGATAAAGGAACTCTAGATAGCCACTTAATTGATGACATTAATTTAAGGTTTTTAGCAGTGTATAAAGCACTATCAGCTACTATCATTGTCTCAAAATCGATCATTGATTTATATTCAACGGCTATTTCTCCAAAGACAACTTTATCTTGTTCATTGCCATCACCTACTCTTAAAAATAGGGGAATCCCACCATCTCCACTCACAATTAAATCAATAATAAATTGTTTCAAATCTGGTCTATGGTCACGAGAATAACCCTTTGTTATAGTAATTGGGGCTGGCTCTTCTGTTTTTTCTTCATCTTGGTTTGAAAGGGTTAAGTTATTATTTAAATACTTACCATGAACAGAAAATGAAGAGGAGTCTAGATGGGAAAAATTAGTTAAGAGTTGATATTTTTGAACAACAGCTAAAGCGATCATCATAAAAATTGATGACAACCTGCCGACCCAGCTTGAATTCAATTCAAGCTGGAAAGCGGCAGTGCATTCCGCACCTTTTTCATAAAGTTTGTCCATTACTCTGCCAATTTTATCATCGTTTAAATATTCAGCTTTTATCTCTTTTCCTAATAAATGTTCAGTGGTTTTATCTTCAAAAAACTTGGGAAATAGGTTGCATAGGTTGAGAAATCATCCCCAGTCCATTCAAAATCATCCCTTTGACCACTTGACCTGATGTTATCAGTTCCCTGGGATCTTCACCAACAACTTCATTAATAATTTTTTCAAGACCAATATCATCAATAATTCCCGCAACTAATCCCAAGTGGTTGATATTTTTTATCTCGATTTCTTGTGATAATAACATCAGAAAATAGTTTAACTCAACTGACTCTGATTATCCCTTTTTTTAGCCTAATTGTCCACAGTCACTCCTTACTGTTTAAAAAGAATTGAAAACGAGTTAACCCTCACACTTTAATCTTGTCAGCTTGAAATTATGTCTTGCAACCCCGAACGTCAGTTCATCTGTTTTCCCACTCATCCCTAGCGGGGTTCCAAGCCATAATTTTTTATGGGACAAAATATGTGCGGAATGTGGGGATTATTATAACAACAAATTTGTGCTAATATAGTAGCAACTTCTTTAGTGCAATTATAAGGTTGTGCAAGAAAAAGTCCTCGAACTCTTCCAAAATTAATAGAGGGAAAAAAATCTTCAAGATCAAGATTTAAAATGTATTGTTGTTTGAGATGTCTATTAGCATTAGTAACAATACTTTTTTGAAGGGCAAAACCATGTACTGATGGTTTTATTTTATATACGCTACTCAAAACTTGATTAAGTTTATGTTGAAGAATCTTTAAAGATGTTTTAGGGGTACTAATTAATCTGTGTCCACCTGACTTTTTGGGGATTGTGAAGGTAGTATATGCTTTATATTTAGGGTAAATATACAAATGATAGCGCAGTTGCTCATCACTAACCTGGAGTAATTTAGTAACATCCTGGCGTGTTTTTAATTGAGCGAAGTGTCTTTTTAATTCTTCTCGCGGTAAATCTAAAGAAGTGGACCTCATATCTATTAGCAAAAACAAAATAGCTAGATACTTTGCAGTGTATTCCAACTTATCACACATCATCGAACTTTTTAGAACTAAGTCGTGAGGGTGTATATGTTACCCCTTGAAACATAACCTCCGCAGTATCAACAGAGGGAATCAATAAGCTACAAGTATCTAGCTTTTTCAACTATAGATCATCAGTTCAGAAATTACAAATTTTTTCTTAGTGCGATCGCTAATATTGCAAGGTACATTAACCTCAGTATAATACACCTCATGTATAGAAATTTGTCACCCCAAAATCTTAAGCAAGCTTTGAAGATTTATAGAAATTCTTGCAGATACAATCTTAAAAAGCTTGAGAGAGTCCTGCTTATTTTAATAAACTTCATCATGTGTTCCAATATTCAGTAAAACAATCTCCTCCTCATTAGTTTGCTGATTTTTTTCCAGAGAAAAGATGATTCGACAATCATATCCACAAGAACAAGCGCGTAGTCCCTCATATTGACCCTTTAAGCGATGAGTCATCAAACTAGGGGCAAATACATCCTCCTGCATTTGTAATAAAGTTTTTTCGACTTGTTTCTGTAAAACAGGATTTCGTTGAACGAATTTCTTTAATGATTGCTTAAAGCGTGAAGTTAGAATTAATTGTTTCATTCATCCTTATTATCTTGTAAATAATGACGCAAATCAGCGATCGCTTGGGTAGCTGACATCCCTTGTAGCTTACCTGTTCGATATTCTGTTAAAGCTTCTTGACATTCTGCCATGATTTCCTGTCTTCGATCTTCAATCATCCGTTTTCTGACAATCTCAATCAACATTTCTTGTTCTTCTCTGGGAAGTTGACTTACTATATCTAGTACATTTTCAAACGTAATCATATTGACTTTTACACCATTAACATATTAATTATACTGATAAAATACTACGATTGTGTCAATTACGAAAAGAGAATCTTATTTTAAAGTATAAATTAGGAGCTTAAGATGAAAATTCGTTATGAACTAATTATCTATTGGAGTGAAGAAGATCAAGCATTTATTGTTGAAGTTCCAGAATTAGCTGGATGTATGGCCGATGGAGAAACCTATCAAGAAGCTGTACAAAATTCTGAAATCGTTATTCAAGAATGGATAGAAACTGCGCAAAAATTAGGCCCTCCAGTACCTAAACCCAAAGGAAGGTTATTATTTGCATAGTTCTCTAACTTAACAATTCTATTAGAATTTACCCAAACTGTTATTAACAATAATAAGATTAACTTGATTGTCTATAATGTAGAAAGGGAGGTAATTATCCAATGGCAAAACTAGACGAATATCGAAAAATAATTAAAACGATACTTTATCAATATGCTAGTTATAAAAATTCATACGGAGAAATTGAAAATCAAGTTATTTTTGATAGCGAACATGATCATTATCAATTAGTTCGTGTGGGATGGGAAAATAAAAAACGAATTTATAATTGTTCAATTCATTTTAGATATCAAAGATGAAAAAATTTGGATACAATGTAATTCTACTGATATTGATATTGCTGAAGAATTGGTCAATTTAGGGGTTGAGAAACAAGATATTGTCTTAGGTTTTCAACCCTTATATATGAGAAAATACACAGATTATGCAGTCAATTAGTACAACAAATTTGTCTTAATATAACCGAATCAGTGAATTTTTTAGTATAATTATAATTAATTGTTTCATTTTAAAGACTATGACAATTACGATTAATCTTTCTCCAGATTTAGAAACAAAATTACAAGACAAAGCTTTACAAGAAGGTAAAGAAATTCATCAAGTAATTACTGAATTACTGACAACCCTTATTGAATGGGAAATAGAAGACTCAAAAGAAGCAATTAAAGGAATTGAACGAGGATTAAGTGATTTTGAGCAAGGGAATTATCGCTCTTTTGATGAGTTTGCTAAAGAACAAGACGAGAAATACAATTTATCTTGATAGTTTATGAAATATCAAATTATTATTTCTAGTGTAGCTGAAGCAGAAACTGATCAAATCTTCTTGTCAATTTCTCAAAGACTTTCTCAAGAAAAAGCTAAAGAATGGTATAAAGGATTATTAACAGCGATTCAGTCTTTAGAAAAAATGCCTAAACGTTGTGCTTTAGTGAGAGAAAACAAGCATTTTAGTCAAGAAATTCGTCAGCTTCTTTATGGAAAAGGACGGAATACTTATCGAGTTATTTTTACTGTAATTGAAACTCAGGATAGTTATTTTGTCAGAATTCTTCACGTTAGACACGCTGTACAACAAAGTTTATATGAAGAATAATCATAACTGCTAACTTCTAACTTTTCACTGAATATAAACCTTTTCTGACCACCGTTGACGATAGATCTCATAAAGATTAATAGCAGCAGCAACAGAAGCATTTAAACTAGGAGTTCTTCCCCCCAAAGGAATAGAAACTAAATCATCACAACAGCGTTGCGTCAACAAACTTAAACCATCACTTTCTGAACCAATAACTAAACCAACAGCACCCCGAAAATTAAAGTCTTGTAACCGTTTTCCTCCCTCCGCAACCGTTCCATAAATCCAAAAACCCTCTGCTTTTAAGGTTTCCAAGGCACGACTCAAGTTAACTACCCTGGCCACAGGAAACAACTCTAACGCCCCGGCAGACACCTTAGACACCGCGGAGGTAACACCAGCAGCCCGTCTTTGTGGTATAATCATCCCTTGACACCCTAAAGCTTCTGCTGTGCGGATAATCGCCCCTAAATTGTGGGGATCGGCAATGCCATCAGCAATGACAATCACCGGTTCATCGCTATTAGCCTTAGCTTGAGCAATTAACTGATCCAAGTCATGATAAGTATAGGGTGCTACTTGAGCAGCCACCCCTTGATGGTTAGCCCCGTTAGTGATTTGAGAAAGCCGTTGTAAAGAGACTTCATCAATCACTGCACCTTTGGCTTTGGAAGCTTGGATGAGGTTGTGAAAGCGAGGATCATAATGTAGTTTATTGGTGATCCAAATACGGTTTAACTGGCGATCGCTTTCTAGGGCAGCCAAGACAGAATGACGGCCATAAATGAGATCGTCCTCATTTTTTTCAGGTTGTGGACTCACTCGGGGTTGGGGATTAGAAATAACAACGCGTTTGCTTTTCTTCTCCGAGAACTTACGTTTCCGTGAAGAGTGGCGATCACTTCGGAGGATGGGTTTATTAGACATAATCTGATTCAGGGAATAAGGATGTTGAGGAGTTCACTTAAGCGTTTAGTATCTTGTAAATAAAGATAACCAATTAATGTTTCTAAACTGGTGGCTTGTTGATAAATTTCTGGCTTAAGACGACGGGGACAACCACTAGCAGCATTGCGCCCTCTGCGGACAATATCTTGTTCAACCGTCGTCAATAATGGGGTTAATTTTTCCAGAGCCTTAGCTTGGCTTTCTGCCCTAACTTGAGCAACGACTTCGTTATGATAAGCCCCAACTTTCCGCGGAGGCAATAAATAACAAGTCCTTACATACAGTTCGTAAACAGCATCGCCAATGTAGGCTAAAAAGGCAGTGGACAATTGATCTATGCTCTCATAGTCTTTTTCCGCCATCACAACTTGAAAATAGACCCCAGGACGACTCTTACTCATTGCTTTGGATAACGAGGATTAGTGTGAGCCACGATAGGTTGATTATCCATTTTAACTATTTTTTCGGTTTCTTCAAGCTTTCGAGCGCAAGTTCTAAGCTTTCTTGTAGGGATAAGAATTTTTCGAGACGTACCAGTTTAACGGTTTGAGTCACTCTTGGGTTGGTGACTACTTGTAAACTTCCTCCAAGGGTTTGGGCTTGTTTGACTAACTGTACTAATGCCCCTAGTCCCGAACTATCGATAAAATCAATTTGAGAGAGGACAAGAATCACATCATAAGGGCCTTCATCGATATATTCCCCAACGACTTTGCGAAGTGCTGGTTCTGAAAAGGCATCTAATAAGCCAGTTAATCGGAAAATTTGGTATTTTTTACCTTTAACTTCACGAGTTCCCCTTAAACTCACGGTTAGGTTTAATTGCTCAGGAATGGCTTCCTCCTTAACATTAGTTGATACAATTTGCTCAAAACTACATTATAACCTGTTATGACCCCTTATTGCTCGGTTCAATTACAAAGTTATTCTTAATTTTTGATAGTTTAATTTTTAATGGGCAAGATCCAATAATCCTTTTGGGGGATTAATTTCTATTCTCTTGTGCTTTAAATCTACCACGGGAACAATTTCATATACAAAGGGAATGAAGACTTTTTTTTCTTTCTTTTGCTTAACTTCTGTTTCGGTATCAGGAATTAATTTTATTTCTAATAAATCGTGGCCTGCTGTAAAAATATCTACTACATTACCGATGATTTTTCCTGTTTTTTGATCATACACATCTAAATCAATGAGTTGTGAAACGTGATATTCTTCTTCGTCTAATTTTGGGGTAGTTTCATCAATAACTAAAAGTTTATAACCTCGTAAGTTTTCTGCTTGGTTTCTATTTTCTATACCTTGTAAGCGAACAACATAAATATTTTTTCCAGCAACGGGTTTACCACTTATTAATTCAATAGGTTGAGGAGAATCATTTTGAGGAGATTGTAACCATCTTTTTCCTGGTATTTTAAATCTTTCAGGAAAATCTGTACTCGATAAAACTTTTAATTCTCCTCCCAGTCCTCTTGGTGCAACAATTGTGCCGATTTCTAACCATTTATTTTGGTCGCTTTCCATTTTATTGTTGGTTTGAACACTTGATTCTTATCTTGATTATAATCTATTTTTGTAGTTGTTGTAAATCGGCAAAATAAAAATTGTTTATTTATTCTTCTCTAAATCCCCACTTTCATGAATTTTTTAGCGACATTTTTACAATATTAGACACAGTTATATCAGTTGGTAAAGGTTCTATTTTTGGGCTAAATTTATTGCTTTTACCCAATTGTATTGAGCCACTTCTTCTACTAAATTTACTAACAGTTGTGAATAAATCAACTGCAAATTTTTATCCATGGCATAAGCAATATTCAAGGACGTTTCTTTCTGAGCATTGTCTACTTTTTTAATCAGATAATAAATAAGAGAAAGAAAACTAATAGATATCACCATACTTAATACTAAAGTCAACCATCGCTGGCATAAAACTTTTAGATACTCATGGGGAACTAATAGAGTTTTCTTCATGTCATTAATGTTTAGTTTCAATCTAATTTTTTTGCATATAACCTAACCGATATATAATAAAATGTCAATCAGAAATGTCATAAATTCATGACATTTCTGATAAGCTAATAATTGCCCAGAAAGAGGAAAAATATAAGAGATGACCGATTTATTGTAGTCATCAAAATAATGTATATTACTGTCAATTTAATCACTGATAATCTATAACTAATCAGTGTTAGCTTTTCATGCTAAAGATTGATATTTGGGTCGTCCTAAAGTGGTAATATAAATAACTGCTTCATCTTCAGGAATACCTAAAACTTCATTGACTTGATCATCAAAAAATCCACCAATTCCACTCACCCCTAAATTAAGATGTATGGCAGCTAAATTTAATCTTTGCCCTAAATGTCCTGCATCTAAATGTAAATAACGATAGACGCGATCGCCATATTTTTTCACTGCTTTTTCTAAGTCTGCGGTATGAAAAATAATTGCTCCAGCATCCCTTCCTAAATCTTGTCCTAAACAAAGATAATGTAACTCACGGCGAAAGTTTTTGAAGCGAATTTGTCTTAATTCCTGTGCTTTGGGAGCATAATAATAACAACCTGCTTCTAACCCCTCTACTCCAGAAACTGCAACAAAAGTTTCAATCAAACTTAGATCAAAATAGTCAGGATTTTTATCAAATCCTTGAGTAACATAATCTTGAGGTTGATAGGTAAAATGTAATAAAGATTTTAACTCATCTAGGGTTAATTCTTCCCCTGTATAAGCCCTTGTAGAACGTCGTTTTAAAATAGTTCTTTCCAGGGCATCTAGATTATTTTCCCAGTCAATAGCTGTGCTTTCTGTAGAAACTTTTAAACAAAAAGGGAAATTATATTTATCTTCTAAATTATCAGTTTTATCTTGTATCTTTTTAACTTCATTTCCTTCTAATTCCTTAATTTCTGTGGACTGATGAAAATAATATAATAAATCTCCATCGGAAACCTCTGGGTAATCTGTTTTAATGTTTGAAGGTAAAGCCGTGGGTTTTAATATATCGACATTTTCACTATTTTCTGATAGTAAATCTGTTAAAGGAATCACTGTAATTACCCCTTCTTCTTCGGGATTAAAATAGAATAGTTCATTGACAAGATGATCGACAAAACCACCGATTAAATGGGGGCGATAATCGGTCATTGTACAAGCTAATTCAATGTTACCTAATAAATGACCTGTATCTAAACAAATACGCCGATAAGCCCGATCTTCATACCGCCAAGAAGACCTATAAAAGATAGCTGTTGTGACAATAGCTAATTCTGTATTTTCTAACGCTTCATGGGAGACGCAACCTTGTTGTAAATTCTCCCAAACATCACTATCCCAAAAATGTAACAAACTGTGACTTTGAGGTTGATAATTATAGAGTCCAGCCGGTAACAAGGGGGTTCCCCGAGAAATTAGATAAACTTCTGCCGGATAGAGTCCACCGGCGGAGGGGGCAGCCCTTAAATATACAGGTGTACCCATAGTGGGAATTTTAGCCGTCAACCCATAACTACAACCAAACAGGCGTGATAGTCGTCGCCATTGTAAAGCGTCGGGACTATTGGGCAAATCTGCTGATAAATAAGGAGTCAGATCGTAAGATTTGCCAATTTTATAGGTTTTAAAAGGAATGGGTTGTTGTGACCAATCTAATCCCTTGTTTTTACTCGCAATGGTTTGGGGATCGTATTTTGTGCGTTGATGGTAGTGAGTGGCGATGGAGTTTGACAAATCTGGCATAAATGTTAGTTTCGTCTTGATGCGTGTGTTTTAATTTTAACTTCTTCTATGGTACGGTGATTCAGGCACTATGGTTTTTTTGGCCCTTTTGCCCTTAAATATTATTCAATAGGTAGATTTAGGAGAACATAATGGAGTTATTAGCTGCCCTTAATTTAGAACCGATTTTCCAATTAAGTTTTGTTGGCTTGATTGTTATTGCTGGCCCTATCGTCATCGCTTTGTTGGCGTTTCGGGGTGGTGATCTCTAAAAAATCACATTGAAGTTCAATTTTTCTTCTTTGATTCATACCTTCCTACTCTTAGGGAGGTATTTTTACTTCTTTAGTTGTTACTCCGAGGAATCTCGTTTTAGCAGTTACCAGTTAGCAGTTACCAGTATCATTGGTGAGGTACTCCGAATCTACTTAACCTCAAAGAGTGTAATTTGTAGTGAGATAAATTCACATCAATTAAGAGATTTTATACTTATGATTCTCATTACTCTAACAATTTTTCCCTAACTTAGTTGAATTATATCAAAACTGGATAATTTAGTCTCAAATATTAGAAAAAAACCCTCTCAAAAGAGGGACAATATCAAACACCGATAACTGGTAACTGGTAACTGGTAAATGATGACTGATAACTGGTAACTGTTCACTGTTCACTGTTAACTGTTAACTGTTCACTGATTAAACTAATAACTAATTAAAGGAATCCATTCATAACCATCAACAATACCTTGAAAATAATCATTAATTGCTTCCCTAGAATAAGGTGCAACCCCTGTCTCTTCTTCAAACCATTTTTCATACATTTCTACTTGTTCAGGTTGATCACTAATAATACCTTGCATAAACTTAACTAGACTATAATTTACCATACCTCGCCAAGCTGATTCATCTTGAGGAATCATACAAGCATAAGCTTCATACATATAAGGAAACTCCGGAACCACTTCAAAACGATCGCCATTATTAGTTTCTAATCTTAATCCTTCTAAAACAATCCCATCTCCAGCAATAGCTTCTATTTCTCCTTTTTTCAGTTTTTCTAACCCTTCTAGTCTATCTTTAATAGGAATAATAATTGCAGCAGGTTGTTGCATTTTAATCGCGTTTTCATTAGTTGTATTAGGAACAACTCCAATTCTCCGACCTGCTAAAGAATCAATTGTCTCTAAATTACTTCCTTTTTTCCTCAAAATTTTTGTGCCACTGGCAAAATAACTAACAGAAAAATCAACAATTGCATCTCTTTGCCAAGTAAAAGTAGAAGAAGCACATTCTATATCAATTTCTTTATTTTTAACTTTATAAAAACGATTTTGTGGCGTAACTTCTACTAATTTTAGTCGAATAGGTTGACCTAATCTTTTTTCTACATCTTGACGAATAATTTCTAGAATATCAATAGAGTAACCTACCCATTCTCCCTTTTCATTGATGTAAGCAAAAGGAGTAGCATCTTTACGAGTTCCTGCGGTGATAACCCCTGTTTGTTTTATTTTTTCGAGAATTTCACCAGCCCAACTTGCACCTTGAGAAGTTGCAGTTAATAATAAAGTTAAAGCAAATAAAACAAATTTTTTCTTCATCACTTTTTTCCTCAAACAATTTTAAGGCCATAGACTGCACAGAAGTCAATTAAGTTTCAACTAAAAATTGACCAAAAATAATTCTATGAGTTGTTGAAAAAAGTGCTAGGGTGTTTCAATAATGAACAATGGATAATTACCTCTCCTGTTAAGGTAAAAGTATCTGACTAAGTTAAAGCTTGAGATAATTTAGATAACTGTTGATGATTTAAAACATTACGTAAAGTTTTGGCAATATGAGCGGTATCTAAACTAACTAGAACATAAGGTAATGTAGCCTCGGCTAATTGTTCTAAAGCCTCACCAGTTTCAACTTTATTTTCTTTTTTTAGTTCAATATAATCGCTATTTTCTTTTAATTCTTTAATAATAACAGGAGCAAGGGTCGCATAAGAATGTTGAGGGTTGCCAATGGCGGATGAGGCAGTTTGCGTTAAATCTTGCCAACTTTCAATATCAGGAAAAAGCTTACCCAATTGAGTACATATCTTTTGTAAACTTTGACGACTTTTTGTATTTGCTTTTTTCTGAAATAAGGATAACATTTGAGTTAACAATTCTCTGACCTGAGCAAAAACATCTTCATTACTAGAACTAAAACTCTGATCGTTATCCAGAATTTGAGTTAAATAGGCTTGAAGTTCTTTAAAAAAAGGTTCTGCTTCTTCAACAATTTTATTCGCTTCGTCTGCATTGAGTCCAAAAGTTCCTTGGAGTTTTTCAATTAAATTCTGCAAAACATCGTATCCTTTTAAGAATAAAGATTCTAACTTTTGATCCGTAGAAATCTTGTTTTCTCTGAGAATTTTAAAAGAATCTTCTAATCGGTGAGCAATTTTCTGAATACTACTATAACCTAACATGGCCGCCCCCCCTTTAATAGAATGGGCTGCCCGAAACATCTCATTGAGTCGTTCTTGATCTTCCACCACAGCAGATAATTCTAAAAGTCCCGTTTCAAGGGTTTCTAGATGTTCCTTGGCTTCTTCAATAAAATAACCCAATATTTTTTGCTGATCCACAATCGTTCCCCCTATGAACCTTGAGCGTACAATTTTATATTTCCCTGAAATTAGCAAAACATAACACCAGACTTTAATGGGATCATCAGTATCATCAAAAACTGTTAAGATTTGCTGATAACTATACTCAGATTTTTTTATCTTTTAAGCCCAATTTCCTAAAACAGCACTTATCCTAAAAGGTAGAGTCAGTTTGGACGGGGATTTTTTCTAATTGTCCCATTCGGTCTAAATTGTTGTCCTTGTCGTTGAGTTGCGTGGTAATGAAAGAGATAGAACGGTATTATAGAGTACTGGGATTAGAAGTTGGTGCCTCCCTTGAGGAAATTAATGAAGCTTACCGAGATTTGGCTTTTATTTGGCATCCCGATCGCCTACCGAAAAACAATGATAGATTGTTGGCCAAAGCAATGGCTAAGTTACAAGAGATTAATCACGCCCGAGAACAACTGAAAACCCATCAAATAGTGTCTCATCCCTCCAAAACTGTCTCTGTACCGCGCCAAAAACCCTCGACTTATCCCCACAGTGGTTATTCTCGAAATCAAGCCCAACGCCCTTATTATCGCGATTGGAGTGGGGCTGATTTGAAAGGTGCTAATTTAAAGGAAAAGGATCTTTCTGGACGTAAGTTAATTAAAGCTGATTTGAGTTACGCTGATCTCAGTGACACCTTCTTACATAAAATTAATTTAGAAGAAGCGAATTTGTTTCGCGCAAATCTCTTTCGGGCCAATTTATTGCGAGCTAATTTGCGATCTGCTAATCTACAACAAGTTAATTTAGTAGGTGCTGATTTAAGTGGTGCTGATCTCAGTGAGGCTGATCTAACTGGAGCAAAAGTTGGATCGGGTAATCGTATTATGGTGAAATTAACCGGAACTATTCTTAAAGGGGCCACTTTACCTGATGGCAGTGTTCATGACTGAAATTTAGAATATAGAATTTTTAGCATTCTCTATTCTGATTATGATCTTTATCATCAGACACAATAATAATTTTTTTAAGGAATGATTGATTAATTCATTGATTTTTTGTAGTGTTTAATTTCAATGAATCAAAGTGTTGTGAAAATCTCCTGAAACACAATAAGAAACGTAAGAGATAGAAAACAGTTTATATTGATGGCTTTTGCCCTAAAAATGGGTACATTGGGATTAAATCTTGGAAGAGTTTAATAATAATGTCTGACAACCAAACAAAAATTGCTATCATCACAGCCATTGTTGCTGGTATTGCTACCATTCTAGCAGCGATCGCTCCGCAAATTATTGACCAACTATTCTTTGAAGAAAAGGAAATTAACATTACTATTCCTGTACCTGAGTCACCTGGGTTACCTCCATTACCTCCTAAACCGTCTCAAAAATAATAATTCCTATTGATAGTTTAATAATTTAAGCCAGGAATAGATAACTGTTTTAGTTGACTTTTTTGTTTTTTTATGCTTTGAATACTGTTATTTTTATCGACTTTTTTCGTTAGCATTTTAATAAGACATTTTCCTAGATGATAGGCCATATTAACAGGAACTGCATTACCAATTTGTCGATATTGGGAAGTTAATGATCCCGTAAACTCCCAGTTATCAGGAAAGGTTTGAATTCTCGCATATTCTCTAATATTGAGGGGTCTAAGTTCTTCTGGGTGACATCTTTCTGTTTGGGTTTGTGCTGGACTACAAGTAATAGTTAAACAGGGTTCATCCCAGGATAAACGTTTCGCAAAACCTGTTCTTCCTCCTCCTTTATAAAAGCTATTTTTCATGTAATCTTTTTGCACTTCTAGGGGTAAGTTTCTCCAGTTTCCTCCTGGGGGAACTAATGACATTATAGTTTTTTTTCGCTCATTATATTTAACTCCTGGAGAGGTTGGACAATTTTTTAATGTTTCTTTTAAAGAGATTGTATAGTTATTTTTTATGGGAAAAATAGGTGTAATATTTAGGTCTTGACGACAAGCAATAATAATTAAGCGATCACGTTTTTGGGGAACGTCTAAAAATTGTGCGCTAATAACTTCATAATAAGGATTATAACCCAATTCTTTGAAGGTATTTAAGATGATTTCTAGGGTTTGACCTTTTTTATGGGATAACAGTCCCCTGACATTTTCTGCGATCGCTATTTTAGGTTCAACTTCTGCTAAACAACGAGCGAATTGAAAAAATAAGGTTCCTCTTGTATCTTCAACACCCTTTCCTTTTCCTGCATAACTAAATGCTTGACAGGGAAAACCACCGGAGACAATATCTATTTTTCCATGATATTGTTTAAAGTCTATATTACTTACATCTTCTTGTGAAATATTCCAATTTTGTCTATTTTTTTCTAATGTATTAACACAATCTTTTGATTTTTCTACTAATAATTGATGATGCAGTCCAGCATTTTCTAAACCTAGTGCCATTCCCCCACAACCGGCAAATAATTCTATGGTTTTAAATTCAGTTTTTTCTGGAGATTTTAAGATTTTAAATTCTCTTCCTGAATTATTACCATTTAGATTATTTTGAACTGATTTTAGTAAATCTAAATCAAATAAACGAATATTATTATTGTTTTCACCTTGTATTAATTTTTTCTTTTCCCAAGTTCTTAGAATATTAGGAGCAATTCCTAATATTTCTGAAGCTTGTTCTAGTGTTACTTTTTTCATAATTTTATTTTTACACTCTTATAATCTAACACTATTATATATAGTATTTTTCCTATTGTGACCTAAATTTTCAGATATAAACCTAGTATAAATATTAGATAAATATAAGTTTTCACTTTTTGAAAATTCAAAAATATTTTTAAATCTTTTCTTTTTAGTATTCATTGCTTTTCTAAACTTATCTTTTTCTTGGGATACACCATCCATGACTTCTTGAATAAATTTAGCTAATATTTTATCAATTTTTATATCAACATTAGATATGGATGTAAATTGACTATTAATATCAAAATAGTCTTCTAAATAATTATCGAGTGTTCGAGAGATTTTGTAATCTTCTGTTAAGGTTTCGGGTATATTCTGAGGAAGATTGATACTATCTTTTTGTTTTAGTATCTGTTTAACTAATTCTTCTTTGTTCCCATGATAATCATATAATTTGTTCATATAATTTTTACTCAATACATAATAATTAAGAAACTCGATCATTCAGGTTATTGTTCAAAATATAGCAATCATTTTTTAGTTGTTATAAAGTAATTTTAAGCATGAAAAATTGCTGAAAAATAACGGTAAATGAAAGGAATAAAAATAAGTTTGGATTTGTAGTTTTTTAGATTATGCAATAAAATAGAAACATTAGAACAAGACTTTATTTTTTGGGAAACTGCAAGTGATGAAGATTGGAAGAAAATGGAAAATTTGATGCTTTTATCTTCTAAATTTGAGAAATTGTGTTGAGAAAAGTATCAACATCTTTTTCTAAAAGAGGTAAAATATTTATCGATTTATCTAGGTTGTTTTTTAACTGTTCATATTCAATAGGAGTTCCATAAGCATGACGAAAAAAGTGTCTAAAACCTCTTAAACCATTTAACATTAAAAATGTTTCTTGAGAGATTAATGCTGGACGAATATTAGGAATATTTTGAGTCATTCTGGTTAATAAAGCAATATTAAACTTGGCTGTTTCTGTAATATTATTTTCAAAATAAGTAGCAACAATTTTCAGTAAATCTTCTACTGCACTGTATAGGTTGTGAATATGATAAGCAACACTTTCTAAACGAATCATATCATCAGCAGTTAATCCGATACTTCTATCATTTAACGTTTGATGAATTTTTTTGATCAGTTCCATCTGTGCATTAATATCAGTTTTGAAAATAATTAAGGTGTTTTCATCCATAAGATACCTTTTTGACGAATACGATCAGCAAAATGACAGTGATTGAGTTTAATTATATCAACTTCTCTCTCTAAATAAGTGGATAAAAAACTAATGGCTAAAAAATGTTTGTCAGGGTTTATTTCCTCAACCGCTACATCAACATCTGAGTTTTGATGAAATTTGTTAGGATAGGTAACAGAACCGAAAATATAGGCTTTTTTGATTCCATACTCTGAACCATTTTTATCTAACCATTCTTTTGTTTTATTCAGGATAAGTTGTCGTTCTTTTTCTAATTTTAAACTGCGATCGCTAATAATTTTATCTAGTTTCTCAGATGAAAAAAAATTGCTCATTATCAATGGTTGAAAATCAAAAAATCCTCAAAAAAATAAAAAAATGGAAGCAGTTGCAACCACTTCCATTTGTCTCTCTATTGCGTATTTTTTTAACCTTGAGAGGTTAAAACAGCTTTAGAAGCTTTAACCTTAGATTGTTCTTGAATCGCTCCATAAAGACGATTTAACGCGCTAATATAAGCACGGGCAGAAGCAGTTATAATGTCAGTATTAGCTGCATAACCTGAATAAATGCGTCCTTGATGACGTAACCTGATGGTAACCTCTCCCATTGCATCGATACCAGCAGTAACCGACTTAACCGAAAACTCGATCAACTCATTAGGAACATTGACAACGCGGTTGATGGCTTTATAAACAGCATCCACTGGACCAGTACCGATGGCAGCATCGGTTAACTCTTCCCCATCAGGAGTTCTTAGGGTAACAGTAGCGGTGGGGGCAGCGTGATCACCAGAGGATACTTGTACTAATTCGAGACGGAACAATTCTGGTGCTTGTTGAATCTCATCGTTAACAATGGCCTCAAGATCCCAGTCTGTGATCTCTTTTTTCTTATCGGCCACCTCTTTAAACCGTAAAAAAGCGTTATTTAACTCATTATCCGACAACTCAAACCCTAACTCACTCAAACGGGTGCGAAAAGCATTGCGTCCCGAAAGTTTACCCAGTACAATCTGATTATTAGTCAACCCGATGGACTCTGCATCCATAATCTCGTAGGTTAACTTATTTTTAAGAACCCCGTCTTGATGGATACCGGACTCATGAGCAAAAGCATTGGCTCCCACAATAGCTTTATTTGGCTGTACAATCATTCCAGTCAGGTTAGATACCAGACGAGAGGTTTTGTAAATTTCTTGGGTGTTAATCTGGGTTAAAGGTGCAGTGGAATCAACCGCACGACCTAAGAATGGGTTAAAATATTGACGACGCACATGAAGAGCCATAACCAACTCTTCCAGGGCTGCATTGCCGGCACGTTCCCCTATACCGTTAATGGTACATTCTAGCTGTCTAGCTCCATTTTTGACCGCTTCTAGGAAGTTGGCCACAGCTAAACCGAGATCATCATGACCATGCACTGAGATGATCGCTTGGTCAATGTTGGGGACATTATCTTTGATCCCTTTGATGATTGCGCCGAACTCGCTAGGAGTGGTATAACCTACGGTGTCGGGAATATTAAGTGTGGTTGCACCGGCTGCGATAGCTGTTTCTAGTACCTGATACATGAACTCAGGATCACTACGGCCTGCATCTTCTGGAGAGAATTCTATATCATCGGTGAAGGTTTTGGCATAAGCGACCATTTCCGGCACAATATCTAAGACTTCAGACCGTGTTTTTTTCAGTTTATGCTGGAGATGAATGTCAGAAGTAGCGATAAATGTATGAATACGGGACTTAAAGGCCGGTTTTAGAGCTTCTCCTGCTGCTTTAATATCTTTTTTAGATGCTCTTGCTAACCCACATATTCTCGGACCGTTTTCTGTGCCTACAGTTTCAGCAATTTTCTGTACTGCTTGAAAATCACCTGGACTTGCATAGGGGAAACCTGCTTCTATTATATCGACCCCAAGTCGTGCTAAAGCGCGAGCAATGGTAAGTTTTTCTTCAACCGTTAAACTTGCACCTGGGGACTGTTCTCCGTCTCTGAGGGTGGTATCAAATATGATAATGCGATCGGGTTGACTGCTCATAAGGACGACTTAAGGGGATTTCATCAAGGACAAAATTTTTACTTCTCTATTATATCTTAGCGTTAAAGTTAGAATAGGTGGATGCTTTGCGGTTTATTTATATTTTATTTTTTAATTGTTCTAATTCTTCTTTTAAAGACAAGGGTTCATAACCTAATTTAAACCCTTTGGAACTGTCTAAAGATGTATCAGGCGATCGCGGGGCAGCCATGACTACATCTTTTTGTAAACAAGGGGTAATTAGTTGTTGAGAAAAGTTAAATACTTCTGCCATTAAATGCCCAAATTCATAACGAGAAATTCTTTCTTTCCCTCCTAAATTTATTATCTCACCTTCGCACTTTTCTAAGGCTAATAATAGTCCTTTGGCTGCGCTTAAACCACTGACGGGTGTTCGATATTCGTCTGTAAAAAGACTTAACTTTTTGCATTCTCGAAAAGTCTTTAAAAAGAACTCAATAAAACTAGCTGCATAGGGTGATGGAATACCAAACATTAAGGGCATTCTACAGATAACTATTTTGGGATAAATAGCTAACATTTCTTGTTCTGCTTTGATTTTTTGTTCTCCATAATAACTAATAGGAGAAACGGGATCACTTTCTTTATAGGGAGCATTTAAACCATCAAAAACTAAATCAGTTGATGTGAAAACACAAGGAATATTCAAATCAGCGCATAATTTAGCAATATTGACAGAAGCAGTTACATTTATTTTATAGGAATCTTCTGGATTATTTTGACAATAATTAGGTTTTGATGCTGCTGCTAAATGAATCACTGCATCGGGTTTTATTTGCTTAAATATTATCTGTAATTCGTCAATAGTTGTAACGTCAACCTTGACATAATTAATTTTATCTGAGTTAAGTTTATGATTATAATAAGTGCCATAAACTTTCCAAGTTTGTTGAGCATATCCACAAAGATTATAACCCAAAAATCCGCTTGAACCTGTAACTAAAAGTTTTTTCATTTGATTTTGATTCTATATTGTAATGTAGACTGGACAAAATCAACATCTCTTTCTAACTATTCTAAAATTTGTTGATATTTTGCCCACCTCTTTTTATTCTATCTTGAAATTGTAGGGTAGGGTGGTCAAACTAAATATCTTTTTTAACTATTCTAAAAATTGTTGATATTTTTATCACATAATTAACCAGTGTAATTTTAATTGACTAATAAAGTAGAAAATAGTCATTAAAGTAGTAAACCTGATCTAAATATAACTCTAGTATTGCCAACCCTACAAAGGTTTCTAATGAAGTATAATCAACTTTTCTCTCATACAATTAGTCTTTCCATTGAATCAATAATTGTATAATCTGACCTAGATATTTCCTCATTTCTTTCTAATAAAAAAGGATTAATTCCAGCATTTTTTGCACCATTATAATCTTCTTTTTTACTATCTCCAATATGCCAAGTTTCTTCTGGTTTGCAATCGTGTTTTTCTAAAGCTTTAATAAAGATATTACAATCAGGTTTTGCTGTTCCTGTAGTAGAAGAAATGGTTATAGTTTGGAAAAATTTAGTTAACCCAAAAATATTCAGTACCTCATAAATTCTACTATCAAAATTTGAGATAATTCCTAATGTTATACCCTGGTTTTGCCAATGTTGTAAAGCTGGAAAAACATCGGTATAAAGAAACCAAGGATGAGGGGTGGCAAAATAGTCATAAAGTTGTCTAAAAAAGCCATCAAAATCATCAAATTTATCCATGACATTTGCTTCTTTATAAGTATCATAAGCCACCCGATACCACCATTGATATTCTAAGTCTGAAACAGTCATAATATCCACCCCTGGAAACGCTAAGGGAGGAGATTTTTTAAACTGTTTATAAAACACCTTTTCCAAAAGGAAAGCATCACACTCTACCCCAACCTGTGCAGCGAGATAACGATATACTTCCCCCACACTTCCTTTAACCCCAAATAAAGTTCCAACAGCATCTAAAAAAATAACTTTTGGTTGTTTCATAAACTCTCTCTTAAATTTATAACAATTATAAAAACAATTCAGTTAATGGTTTAGTCATCCAATTAAGACCAACATTAATTTGATGTTTTAGGGTTGGTAAACGATATAAATAAATTAAGCGTCTGGCAATATAACCTAATGAACCATCCAAGTTAATTCCTAACCCTGATAATGTAGCATTATCTATCCCTAAAGCCATCATTTCTCCTAACGGTTGATAAGCAAAAGGTAATAAAGGACGATTAGTAATCGAAGCCCAAAGATTCCACCCACAATAATCAGACTGTTGAAAAGCAGTTTGTGCTGTTGCAGGAATTGGCTGCTGAGATTCATCATAACAAGCAGCTAAATCACCAATAGCAAAAATTTCGGGATGATCAATAGCTTGTAATTCAGGTGTTATTTTTAACAGTCCATTACTGTGCTTTTCTAAAGGTAATTCTTTTACCATTTCTATCACTTGTGTTCCCACAGTCCACAACACTAAATCTACGGGAATTGTATCAATTTTACCTTTATAAGATAAAGAAATACTATCAGAGTTAACCTGGGTTACTTCTGTTTCAAGATCAATAAATACTTTTCTATATTCTAAAGCATTTTCTGCAACTTCTTGGTTAAATTCGGGAGAATTACTGAGTATTTTTTTTCCTCGTTCTATTAATCTAATGCGCCCAATATTCCCTAACCTATCTGCCAATTTACAAGCTAATTCTACACCGCTATATCCACCCCCAACGATGGCAACACGAATTTTTTCCGCTTCTTTCTCCTCTAATAAACGTAATCTTTCTTTGATACGATAAGCATCTTCTAAAGTACGAAAAGGAATCCCATAATCTTTAACACCACTAAAATTATCTAATGGTGTTTTTCCGCCCATTGCTAACACTAAACGGTCATAATGTAGACTATTAAGATTATCTAATTCTAGTTGTTTATTTTCGATATCAATGCCAGTTACACACCCCTGATGAAAGCGAATCGGTGTATCTGCTAAAAGTTCCTCATAAGGGGGGGCTATTTCCCAAGTTTGCATCTCTTCTGTTATTAACTCATAGAGAAGGGGAGTAAATAAGAAGCGATCGTTTTTATCAATTAAGATAATTTCGGGAGTCTGATCGTCTTCCCAAGTAAACTGGGTGAGACGTAAAGCGGTGTATAGTCCCCCAAACCCTCCCCCGACAATGCAAATGCGTAATGGTTGTTCACTCATAAATTGCCTTTATGATACGGTTCATAATATATCTTAACATTTTAGAGAACTAGACCCCGTCGTTAAGGACAGGGTTTAAGACAAAATAAGAAAAAAGGGGAATAAATCATTTTATTCCCCTCAAAATTTCCTCTAGATCATCTTGTGAAGCTCTAATTAATTACGCACTTGTGTTATCATTCTCATTGGGTTCACGGGGTTGTATAACACCAAAACCACCATGATTTCTCATATAGATAACATTAATCTCCTCAGTTTCTTGATTACGAAACATATAGAAATCATGATCTACTAATTCTAGTTGGTGTTTTGCTTCTTCAATGGACATGGACGGCATAGCAAAATATTTCATGCGAATCACTTCGGGTGGTAATTCTGCTTCACGACTGCCAATTAAATCCCCTGAGACTTCTTTTTCTGGCAAAACTTCTGGCATTTTCACAGAAGATTGAGGCTTATGATTGCTGACTTTCTCTTTATATTTACGAAGCTGACGGGCAATTTTATCGGAAACTAAATCAATACTTGCATAAAGATTTTCACTGCCCTCTTGCGCCCGAATCACAGTACCATTAGCATAAACTGTTACCTCTGCTTTATGCTTATCATTAATGCGGGCATTTTTAGCAACAGATAAGTGAACATCAACTTTTGTAGTAAAAGTTTGATAATGTTTGACTGCTTTTTCTAGTTTTTGTTTGACGTAATCATTGATCGATTCGGTTACATCAATATTATTGCCTTGAATTAAAAGCTTCATACTCAATACTCCATTCTTTGTTTCGCTGTTGTAGAATTAAAAGAGAAAACTGAGGATAATTCCTCTCCTTTTTGCTGACATATACTAATCCCTATCATCGGATTAATTCAATAACAATGGAGTCGGATACCTTGGTTGATTCATAAATTCCTTGACCTCTTTTCTACTCTCTTAATTGGGTTTGCTTGATTGCTTAATTTAACCCGAATTAAGATATTCTTATGATAGAAGGGCGAGAGTTCAATAATAGCTTGAATAGTCTTATTTCTCTCCCTGATACCAGTCCCCAATCTTCACCCTAAACAATTCGTTAGTTGGCTAGGGCAAGAATTGCTAAGAAAAACCTAAAACCTCTTTTGGTGGCGTTTCTTTCAATGCCTTTCTCCAAGACAAACTCTGTATACTTTTAGCCTAGCACTTTGTATTGTTCTAAACATCTGTTTTTGTTTTCTTTTTATGTTCCTTTGCATCTCTTCATCTTTCTTCAATATTTTTTCTCAAAACTTTGTCAATAGTCATGTCAACTGCAACTTTATTTGAACCCAGACGGTGTATACTGCAAAAGTTAGGTATAATGTCCTACGAAGCGGCCTGGGATATGCAGCGATCACTTATCAAACAACGTCTAGACTATCCTAGCTTAGAAGACACCTTATTATTATTAGAACATCCCCCCGTTTATACGTTAGGGACAGGTTCTAACACCAAGTTTATTAAATTTGACCCGAAACAGAGTAAAATTCCAGTTTATCGCACAGAAAGGGGGGGAGAAGTCACCTATCATTGTCCGGGTCAATTAGTGGGTTATCCTATTCTTAATTTACGTTACTATCAACAGGATTTACACTGGTATTTAAGACAACTGGAAGAAGTAATTATTCAAGTTTTAAACTATTATCAACTGCCAGGAAAAAGAATACCAGGTTTAACAGGAATTTGGATTAATAATTGCAAAGTAGCAGCTATTGGTATTAAAGTTAAACGTTGGATTACTATGCACGGATTTTCTATTAATGTTTGTCCCGATTTACAAGGATTTGACAACATTATTCCTTGTGGTATTGAAGATAAAGCTGTAGGTAGTTTACAACAATTTATACCTGGAATAACTTTAGAAGAAATAGAAGCAAAAGTTATTGAAATATTTGCACAAGTTTTTACCATTGAAATAATTTAGATAAGATTCTTATAAGATTCTTATTCTTTTTTTTAAGTCTTGAAGACCGATCTTGAATTGGTTTTTTGTTCATAGAGATAGCTTTTGAATATAATTAATAACTTCCTGTTTGTTAATAATTTCCTTAGTTGGAACACAATAAGACGGATAGAGATAATGAATTTTTCCTGTTAGATTTGTTTTACGTTTATCGATTACTTTTCCATATCTATCTGGAAAAATAATCCATTTTGTACTAAGACGTTTTGGTGTTATTGTTCCCCAAGCAGTGTTAGTATTAAGACAGTACCAAATAATCACTGCTGGTGGATTAATCCATTGCTTACTTTCTACTTCCCCACACATCCAACCTTGGTAATTAGAAGGCATTTGTCTGATAGGATCTTTTATATATCCAGAAACTGTTTTTACAGAGATCCAAAACAGTTTTTCTCCCGTTTCATTATAGATAGGAATATCTTCATCGGTTTTAAAAGGAGTTATAATTGATTCACCTGCGTTAATATTTCTCTTTTTTAAACCCTCACGAATCAGTCTAACTGCTTTTTCTCCTTCAGATAAAAATTTATTCCAATTCATTAAAATTTACCATCAAAATTCGTTAATAATTTCTACTTCAGACTGTTCATTATTTAAAGTCAGTTGTTCTTTTATTAATTCCATTAAACACTGATTACAATCTTCAGCTATTTCTGGGTATTGATTAGCAATCCATTCTAAAGGAGTAATAATAGAACTATCACTGATATCAATCCTATTTTCTATCATCAATAGGGTTTCTTGTTTAGCTTCTTTTAATAAATTATCTAAGTTTATTTGAGTGATGACCGTTGGATTCATAATAAAAAATTATTGATTGTAACTGGTTGAGTTTATTCAGTTTCTTTGATCATACCACATTCAATTCTTCAACTGTCTCCAAATAGATTTTAATCGCATCTTTAATGTTTTCGATCGCCTCTTCTTTTGTTTCACCTTGGGACCAACATCCTGGTAAACTAGGACACCAGATTGCATATCCCTCTTCGCTTTCCTGTAATCTAACTTTGTAGCGCATTTTAAAAAAATTAAATATTATCATTTATCATTATATCTTACTAGAGCAATCAGTAATTATATATTCTTCCTTGTAGGGGTTTAACACTGTTAAAACCAGAAAGCTAATTTTATCGCAACTGAAACCTGATTGCTATAAAAATATTGTTCGATGTTTTTTAATCCTAGAAAAAGCATAATATCAGGGCATAATAATATTATGCCCCTACAAGTTATTTTATTTGATGGATTTTTGACGTTTTGCTAATAAACTAACACCACCCATTAATAATAATCCTAAAATACTGGTGGGTTCGGGAGTAGATTCAATAGGTTGAAATTCCTCAAAAAGCACTTTGGGAAACTATATTTTCTGGACTGGTAATGAGTATTTGTTCTATTGCGCAACAGTAATTTTTAGAGTTAACCGTTTCGGAAACTATATTTTATGGAGTGGTTGCGAACATTTGTTCTGTTGCGCAACAGTAATTTTTAGAGTTAAAAGTTAACCTAGAGGTTCAACTGTCAGCTTAAAACCGAGGGCTTTAGCTACTTTAGCTACCGTGGAAAAAGTAGGGTTGCCATCAGGAGATAATGCCTTGTATAACCCTTCTCTGCTTAACCCTGTATCTCGGGCTAACTGACTCATATTCTTGGCCCGAGCAATTACACCAAAAGCATGAATAATTAAAGCCGGATCATCTCCAGCTTCTTCAAGACACGCCTCTAAATACAATTGAACGTCTTCTTCTGTTTTAAGGTGTTCTGCTGAGTCCCAACGAGTAGTTTGAATAGCCATTATTTAATCCTCCAATTGTTGAGCAAGTTTTTTCGCTTTGGTAATATCAGAATTTTGGGAGCTTTTATCGCCACCACATAAAAGTACAACAACTACGAGTCCACGTTGCACAAAGTACACCCTGTAGCCAGGCCCGTAATTAATACGAAGCTCGCTCACCCCTTCTCCTACTGGACTAACATCACCAAAGTTGCCCATTTCCAGGCGGTCAATACGCGCTTGTATACGAGCCTTAGCCCTACGATCTCTTAAACGTTTAAACCAGTTGGCAAAAATTTCTGTTTGACGAACTTCGAGCATAGGTTCACTGTATTTCAAATACCCAAAATTGTCAACTATAGTTATCAGGTTGCTTAAAGTGCAATAATACACCACAAAACCTGATTTTGGTGGGTTACGACGGATTGTTAGATTCCTGTGATCACCTGAATTATCGCCGTCTAACCCACCCTACTGTAAAGATTATGATAAACACAAACAAATTTCTAATTCCTTTCTCAATTCCTATATTAGTTAAAATACTTATTATTTTTTTAAGTTATTTTCTTTACTCACGATCCTCTTCTGAGCCTGTCTTTGTCCTTTTTGTCGCGTTGGTACTTTTCTGTTTGTGGATTTTGTATACTATGGTTGAATTAACCATGCTTGTTTTTTTGCTGAAGAAAATAACTACTTCGGATCATCCTCGAAAAAAAGATAAGACAAAATTAATAAGTTATATTTATGGTCTTTGTATATCGTTGTTGGCTAATCTTATAATTATTGGTCTTATTATCATCAATATTAAGGTTTAAAGTTAATTTCTGGAGAAGTCCATATTAGTCCTGATCCTATACAAAATTTTCTCCACCCTAAAAAGCCAGAGCAACCACTTTTAACGTCAAATTCACGGTATGATGATAAGTTGGGTTATTCAGTATCAGTGAGGAGGCGACAAACTGCATAACATCGACGAACATATCTAAATTTAGCTTAATTGAAGACTATTATGGCAGATCAGATTCGTATTTTAATGTGCGCCCCAGACCACTATGATGTAGATTATGTGATCAATCCTTGGATGGAAGGGAATATACATAAATCAACCCGCGATCGCTCCGTAGAACAATGGAACCAACTACATCACGCCATCAAAGAACGAGCGATCGTAGAATTAGTGGAACCCCAAAAAGGCTGGCCTGACATGGTATTTACCGCCAACGCAGGACTGGTATTAGGAGATAATGCCATTGTCAGTCGTTTTTATCACAAAGAAAGACAAGGAGAAGAACCCTACTTCAAAGAATGGTTTGCGAACAATGGGTTCAACGTATTTGAACTCCCCAAAGACTTACCCTTTGAAGGTGCCGGCGACGCTTTATTTGACAGAGAAGGCCGCTGGTTATGGGCCGGATATGGGTTTAGATCAGAGTTAGACTCCCACCCTTATATAGCGCAATGGTTAGACACAGAAGTATTATCCCTACGCCTCATAGATGAACGCTTCTATCATCTCGATACCTGTTTCTGTCCCCTAACCGGCGGTTATTTACTCTACTATCCCCCCGCTTTTGACTCCTATTCCAACCGCTTAATAGAACTACGTATCCCCCAAGAAAAGCGTATTGTGGTCGAAGAACCAGACGCAGTAAAATTCGCTTGTAACGCGGTTAACATTAACCACACCATCATCATGAACCAAATAAGCGAAAGCTTACAACAACGGTTAAATGATGCCGGTTTTGAAGTAGTCCAAACCCCCTTATCCGAGTTTCTTAAAGCAGGTGGGGCAGCCAAATGTTTAACCCTACGAGTTAATGAACCCGTTTTAGAAGATGTTCATGCCAGTACCCCAGTTGAAACTCGAACCATTCAAATCACCGGACACCTTTTAGATGCCGGTATCATGAACAAAGCCCTAGATAATATTGTCGAAAACGGGGGCAGTTTCAAGGTACTTAACTTTGACTTAGGAATAGAAAGACAAAGCACATCTGCTGCACAAGTTCGCGTCTCTGCACCGGATCACGATGTCATGGAAGAAATTATGACACAATTGATCGATCTTGGTGCCGTTGCCCCACCCCAAGAAGTATGTGACATCAACACCGAAACCGTTGGCTTAGCAGGTGTCGCTCCCGATGACTTCTATGTGAGTACCATCTATCCCACAGAAGTCAGAGTTAACTGCCAATGGGTGAAAGTACAAAATCAGCGCATGGATGCTGCTATTGTGGTTGATCCCCAAAAAATGACGGCAGAATGTAAACTATTACGGGATCTCGCCGTAGGTGATCATGTCATGGTTGGTTTTGATGGTATTCGTACCGTCAGACAAGCAGAAGATCGGGATCAACGCAACGGTAAACAAGAATTTACCTTTATGGGTGCCGGGGTTTCCAGCGAACGTCGGGTAGAATTATTGGTAGAACAAATAGCCTGGGAAATGCGCCAAGTGCGTGATCAAGGCGGTAAAGTGGCGGTAACAGCCGGTCCTGTTGTCATTCATACCGGTGGGGCGCAACACCTCGCAAAATTAATCCGAAACGGTTATATTCACGCCCTATTGGGTGGTAATGCCATCGCTGTTCATGATATCGAACAAGCAATGATGGGAACCTCTTTGGGTGTAGATATGCAGCGAGGAGTCCCTGTCAGTGGTGGCCACCGTCATCACCTCAAGGTTATTAATACAGTGCGCCGTTATGGTAGTATTACTCAAGCCGTAGAACAAGGTGCGATCAGCAAAGGGGTGATGTACGAATGCGTTAAGAATAACGTTCCCTTCGTTTTAGCTGGTTCCATCCGCGATGATGGTCCCTTACCCGACACAGAAATGGACTTAATTAATGCACAAAGTCGCTATGCTGAGTTAATTCAAGGCGCAGACATGATTTTGATGTTATCCACCATGTTACACAGTATTGGCGTGGGTAATATGACTCCTGCTGGCGTGAAAATGGTTTGTGTGGACATTAACCCTGCTGTGGTCACCAAATTAAGCGATCGCGGTTCTGTGGAGTCTGTGGGTATCGTTACTGATGTGGGTTTATTCCTCAGTTTACTGATACAACAGTTAGATAAGTTAACTCATCCTTATCCTTTGGTGGGAACTGTTTAGATATTTGTAGGGTGGGCATTGCCCACCTCACTCTTAATATATTAACGAAGGACGTTATCAAGAAGCATTAGAAATTATCGATGAATTAGAGAAAATGAGCAAAAAAGCAATCTTGGAAACAATACAAAGTTTTTTAGTAAGATTGCTAATTCATTTAATTAAAAACCAAGTTGAACAACTATTAACTAATTCTTGGGCTGTTTCTATTCGAGATTCTATTATAAAAATTAAATCTCTTAATCTTAAAGATAATAAAAAAATATTAATACTTCCCACACTTCCCACACCCAATTGAAAACTGCTATTGTTGATATCACTGAAAATGATCCCCGTCGGTTAACAAAGTATTATAAAGAAAATTCAATATTTATTACGAAAATAGTAAAAAGTTAATCTTCTGATTAGATAATGAGAATAGAGAGGAGAGAAAAACAATTCTCTTTTAACTAAAAAGTGGAAAATGAATTAATACTTATTTCATCAGCAGTGGAGGCATAGGGTATGAAACTTAATGATATGTTACAAGGATTTATCCAATATCTCGCAGAAGGCTTTGCCAGAATTTTTAGTCCACCTAAAGACGACTATAAAGACATTGGTGTACAGCCTTATGATTGTAAACCGTATATCGAAACAGAAGCTAACGAAACCGCTTAAAGTTGTTGATTGATGTTTCTGAATTAACAACAATTTTCAAATATCAGGGGCGAACTAATGTTCGCCCCTGATATTTGATTGTAAAATTTTTGGTGTGCGAGGTAACGACAACGGCTTCATCTGTAAAGCAAAATGCTTACTTTTGAGCTACTGTAAACTTACCGAACTGAGGATCATTGGAAGATACCATAGGTTCCTCAATAGTAACACGATTAGCTGTTTGATGAATAGCCTTCGGGGTTACAGGAGATTGCCCCAACTGCAATGACATATAAAGCAACCACGTTACCGTACTTGCTAATAAAAAACGCTCTAACATCTCACACCACCTAGAATCAATTGCATGTAACTGCACTTAACAGAGTAGATCGATTAGATTGAAATTTAACCGCCAGATTCTAGAAATATTATAAAATTTTCCCAAATTATGACAGTCATTTCTTCTGACTATCTGTCTCCATTAGCATTCACTGTCTTGAAAGACCACCTAGATGACCTTGCAGTTCTCGAACAGCAAGATATTTAAGCTCTAGGGAATGAACCTTAACAAGACACCTCAATTGTAACAAACGATAGTCAAAATGTGGGCAAATCTTCATTAATTTGGAAAAATTAACAGTTAGTCCAAAAGTGAGTGATAGGGTTGTGAGAGAAGTTGATGGTTGGAGATGCAATATTGATAGCCATTAGCATCAATGAGATTGATAACAACAAGAACAACAAAGGTTCTTAATCATCTCATCATCAGATGATAAGTTGATCCATCTTTAAATTAGTTACAACCTAGTAATCAATGGCTAAATATTTTCTAATTGAATCACAAAGTCCTTTGGATTATCCAGAGGTCAACAATAACTATAATCTCGCTTCTGACCTAGCTAATGCTGGTAATGATGTTACCTTATTTTTAATCGAAAATGGTGTGTTAGCTTCTCGTTCTGCTGTTGCTTCTCAAGGATTAACAAATCTGGAGAAAGTGAAGTTATTAGTGGATAAATTTTCCTTAGATGAAAGAGGAATTGACACCACAGAATTAGGGGCTAAAATAGAAGTTTCTACCGTTGCATCTATTGTGGATGCCATGGGTGAAGGACAAAAAATGATGTGGTTATAAGTAATAGGAGAAACCAAGTAAATGAGTAAAAAAGTTCTAAGTTTTTTGTTAATGGATGGTCCCTTTGAACAGGCCAGAACCACCACTGCTTTTCGTATGATTGATGCTGCCTTAGATAAAGGACACGATGTTAAAGTATTTACTTATGAAGGGGGTGTTTCTTTAGCATTTGCCCACCAAAAACCCCATGCTAATAGTGTGCATGGTCGTACTTTTGACGAAGAAAATCATCCTTTAACTAAAGATTGGGTCACAGCTTTACTTAATAAAGCAAAAAGTAAAGGCTGTGAATTAGAATGGGTTAATTGTGGGCTTTGCGTCGATGAGAGAGGAGTTAACGAGGCGGTAGAAGGTTGTCGTCGTGGCGCACCCAAAGACTTTTGGGAATGGTCTAAAGAAGCAAGTGGAACCTTAGTTATTGGCACAAAATAAGGAGCAATATGAAAGTATTACAAGTAATTCAATCCGCTTATCGTTGTACCATTGAAGAACAAGACGATCCCGTTGTTTGGTTTATTCAAGTGTTAGAAAGTATCGGCGGTGACGTTGATATTGTTTTACGGGCTAATGCGGTTAATTATGCCGTCAAAGGACAAGTAGTTGAAGGGCTTTCTTTTGGGGAATGGAAGCAAAGTTTTCCTGCTAAACTTGATAAAGATTTACAACAATGTCTTGACAAAGGCATGAAAGTTTATGCTATCAGTGAAGACATTTCTAAACGAGGTATTCCCGAAGGTAAATTATTAGAAGGAATTGAAAAAATATCCTTTAAAGAATTACCTGGTTTATTTGATCAATACGAACAAGTTTGGCATTGGTAAATTCAGTGGGGTCAATTCATATAATTGACCCTTCTCAATAATTGATGAAAGATGAAAATAATAACTGGTGGAAGGTTCAGAGCAAGGGGGGACTCGTCCAGTGATTATTGTCAGTCGTGACGCAATCAATGCTTATAGTTCCGTCGTTTTGGCTGTTCCTTGCACTACATATCGATCTAATAAACGAATTTAATAGGGTTTCAGCCCTTTAAAATTCGGTTTTGTTTACTTTTTACACTTGGTGCAAGATGTGAGTAGAACCAGAATTGATTAAGTTAAGTTTTGTGTGCGTTTGTCCTGATGTATGTAATAACAGGATAAGGTTTTATTATATTAATAGTTTTTGCTACTGGACTGTGTCAGCTAATTTTGAGCATTAGAATTGCTCTGTAAATATTGAGAGATAATAATTTAAGTAAGCTGTTAAGCATTTAAACGACGTATTGTAAATTTGAAAAAACTGTGAAATCCTGATCTGTCGTGACTTTTAGCTTAATTGCTTGTTATCAAAATAAGCACTCTAAATGCTTAACAGCTTATCATTACTATCACCTTATTTTAACTAAAACAGTAAAACAGTCTAATACGTAATTCAAAACGACTTTATTTAGTTTTACAGAAGAGGTATAAATAATGGTTTTTTTACCTAGTGAAGATTTCGGAATGAATCCTCTGCTGCCTGAAGTTCAAGAACTCCTGAATGATTTAATCGAAGAAGTTACAAAAGATATAAAGAAGGCATTAGGCTCATTCAAGGATCTGGTGAAAGTAGCAGGTAATAGTCGAGATCGCAACAGATTCGGCATAATCAATGAAAGTCTTGTAATTCTTCTAGATGGAGCCATCAAGAATGGAGAGAATCTGAACGATTTGCTGTCAGAGGCATTTGCCAGTTGGTCTAAGTATTTGGGAGATAACGTTGATGCCATTGAAGACTTACTAAGTCAACTGCACGATCAAATTAATTACAACGTAGAAGCCTTTGGGCAAATTCTAGAAGAATTTATTAAAACTGTCTCTGATTTTCCTCAACTCTTTCAAGAGATAGCCATCCGTGTTGCAAAAGATATTGATAACTACCGTGATGGCTTAGAAATCTTACTGCTCCCGCTCTTGTTAAGTGGGTGGTCTGCGTTCGGTGTTGATCAATGTGTAGATGCGATTTATCTTGTCTTGCAAAGCTCCTCGCCTAGATTAAGACAGCGTGTGAGTTGGTTTGATATGGGAATATCAGCTGCGGGGGTATCAGACTTACAGAAACAATTACTATCTGGCAGTGCATTCTCTCTGCCTACAGGTGTTTTAATCGTTGCGTCCTTACTTGAAACATTGCGTCAAGCAAGCAGTTCGTCTAACATTTTGCCTGATGGATTTACGGTACCTAATCCTGCCTTGCATGGCATCTTTTTGCCTGTAAGCAACTACCTTAGTCAGGTTGTATCTGATTATCTCAATAATGTTGATGCACTGCTTGAGGCTTTAGTTCTAAAATTCTTTGAAGATGCTGAAAATGACTTTGAGATTGAGTGGCTTCTTCTTCAGTTGGCGCGTTTTACACCAGTGGGGGTTTTGTTTATTCTCATTGGTACAACTCAAAAGCTAATTACCAGTCCTGCGCCTTGGCTTGATCTAATTTTAAATCCGGTTGAAGAAGATCCAAGTTTGCGTGTGAAGCGACTCCCACCTCCTTCTGAAAAGAAATATATTATTTTTAGCGATATCCACCGTGATGCAGCCTCTGACGCAAATTCTGACTATCAATTTGGCTCAATCGATCACTTTATACCCAATAAGGAACTCTACCTTGAGTTGTTGAAGCATTACGCTGAGAAAAAGAACGAAAAGGAGGAGTACGAGTACATCATTATCGAAGCAGGTGATTGTGAGGAGCTATGGTTCCATCGAGACTTTACTGCAAGACCGGATCAAAAACTGCAAGAAATTATTAACACCCACAGTGATATCTATGCCACACTTGCTTCACTTCATGCGAGGGGACAGTATTACAGGGTTCAAGGTAATCATGATTCCTATCTACGTGATCCAGATACGTTTGCCATCCTTGAATCAGCGATGAATACTACTGGCAGTGACCCTTTTGAAATTTATGACTTCATCATTATTGAGGGTGTCAAGCTTATGCAGGATATCCCACTTTACTTAGGACTTGATTCTGACCCTAACGATGAGCGCCGTCCTATGCTCATTGCTCACGGGCATCAGTGGGATTTCTGGAACTGCGATGCTAACAACATCCTGGGCAAGCTGATTGTTAGTGCGATTGTGACACCGTTAGACATGTTAGATGATCCATTTCGCGATCTTGCAGGCATTTCGAGTAAAGGTTCACCTTTTGTAAACTTCAAACAGCGTTTGGGTAGCCTACCGGTCTTTAACAGTTGGCAATCCTATGAGCCAGCTGTTCAACAGTTGGATGCGATTCAACATATGAGTGACGAAGCGCGGCGGTTTACCGACGATGTTCAATATTCTGAGACGTTAGCCTCGCTGATGGGTCTTCTGATCCCTATTACTCCAAGTTCAGACCGTAACTGCGGGTCACTGTTACCGTTACTGAAAAATTTACTCGGTAATCGGTGCCTTTTCAATTTAATGCTCCTGGGTCACACCCATAATCCTCATAATGAACCTTACTATGACCTCAAGGCTCTACCCTACGTCAAAGAAGTTCTAACCGGGCTACAGACCGCGATTTCAGAAGCCACTCTAGGTCTCATCAATGTCGGCGGTTTAGGTCTTGTTAAAAGTAACTACCTAAACACAGGCATGACTGGTTGGTACGAAAACTGTATCTGGGCTATAGACCTGGGCGATGAAAGTCATGGTTCAGGCCAACCGAAGCTAATTAATTGGACCAGAAATACACGAATTGACCGTCCCAATCATATGGATTGGGAGCTGCCCCACATTGCAAGAGAAGGCAATCTTACACCTGGTGACGAAGTTAATGCATATCTTGAGGGGCTATTAGAACTAGCGGGTGATTTCGTAAAAGATACAAAAGATCAGGCAATTGATGTTTTCGTCAATGCACCCATTAGCGAAGTGATAGCGATGTCTGCTCAGTCATGGAAACCCATTGACCTGAAAATTGATTTTTCTCAGAATAGTCAACGGGAAGTAGCTGATACTTTCTTATTCCAGTGTTTACTAGGTTTACTACCAGGCCAACGAGGAGCGTTTCAAGCAACGATTACGCTGCCCTCTAGCCTGGTTAAATCTTTGAACAAAATTCTTCGGACAACCTCACACCGAAATCATCCAAGGCTCGATCACCTTTCTGCCGCGATCGGAATGCTAGCTGTTGTTGAAGAAATGGGACGAAATGGTCTCAGGCGAGCTATGACAACAGCGATTGAAACAGATGGTAAACAAGCTTGTCTAAGCTTTCTTCTATTGCTAGCTCAGTTGCAACAACAAAAAGCTGAGATATTCAATGTTTCTTTTAAGTTGGTAGGCAACCAACTAACTGCGACAGTCAATATTAACGGTCAACAACTACCCAATAATAAGTTGGGCCAGCAACCACAATCCTCGCGACCTCAATTAGGAAAACCATCTGAAATCAGTCGTAATACGAGGTTGCCTCAGCCCGCTTTGACACAGCGCACGATTCAATCTGCTGTTGCACTTCCTGATTTGACCTCTCAAGCTAAAAAACCTTTGCCAAAGAATGAAGCCTTACTAGTTAAAGCTTGGGTCGAGCAGATTGGTACTCCCCTTGTAGGATGGAAAGTTGCGATTGAGCAGACACGAGGTTCAATCAAAAAGGAATTAATTAGTGCTTTAACAAATCGGCAGGGAGAAGCTAAATTACTTCGCCTACGGTCAACAAACTACGGCTTAAAACTTCCAGGACATTCTTTAAAAGGTTACAAATGTAGTCTGGTACTCTACAGCCCTTCAGGTAAAGAGGCGATCCGGAAAAAGTTTGAGCCGAATATGTCAGCATCTGGAATTTCCTTGCCAGTTAGTTTTGCAATATTAAAAGAGATTGATTTCTTCAAAGGCCGAAAGACAAGAACGGTTGAGGAAAAAACTCAGGCAGTTTGTCATAGGTGGCGGAAGAGACTCTCGAATCCGCGAGATAAGCACGTTAAAGATGATCTGTGTTTGGTGAATTTGATGCTGGGAGCTTTATCTGGATTGGCTAACCCACACACGCCAATGCAAAATGAAATCGTGAACAATCTCAGCAAGACCTTGCCAGAAGGTGCTGACCTCTCCACTGTCGCGGAATACGCGACAAAAGCGCGGGACATTTTAAAGGATTGCTTAGGCAATGATTATATCGAATGCGATGGCACAGGTAGTTTGAGTGAACTCGGCAATCGTCTTCTAGAGGAAAACGGACGCTTTTCAGGCTTGAAAAGCTTGGAAAATCTCTTCGGTGAACCTGTGCCTGATTTTGAGGAAGGGCTGGGTGATCCTTCTCCCGGCGTTGGTCTTCCTGGCGAAGGCATTTTTTGGGACAAAATTTGTGAAACTAGATTTTTGGCAGGGGAAGAGGGAGAAGAACCGTTATCCGAAGAAGCGAGGAGCCAATGGGAGCAATATTATCCTAATGGACTTCTTGCTCCTCCCTCCATTAATATCATTGAGGTACGAGATGCCAATCTTAATGCAATTGTGCGCCGAACCGAGGTACAGGACAAAATTCTTAATTTGGAAAATCTTCTCAAGATTGAAAATGGAAATCCGGAGTCAGCTTCTAAATCTATAAACATGGATGTGGAGCTTGACAGTTCAGAGTGTTTAGTGTTGGAAGCGGATGAAACGGGTCGTCAGTCCGTTATTACTGATATTTCTCCAGGACAACAAGTCAAACTTTATGGCTCAGGTTTTGTGAGTACCAAAGGTAAGTTGCAGGTCGATTATCGTGCTTGGGAAACTGAACCCGATTCTGGGCGGCTAGTGCCAGATCAAAATCAATTGCCAGGTGATGGTTTTAGTAAGTTAGAGTACGATGTCTACGGGCAAGGGTTACCTGTAGATGACGCTGCTACACCGACTACTTACAATGGCGATAGACTCGTCTTTACCTGGCCTGAAACAGCTGCGAGAGATGGACTATATCGAATCCGAATCACATTTGAAAATGAATCTGATTACGCAACCTCGATAGAACGGAACGAAGACTGTACGTTGACTATTAGCAAAGATCCTGTGCATACTCAGTATATTTATTTTGCTGTTCTGCCTCCTATGAATCGTCCCGCCGTGAGAGTAATGGCAAGAGATGTTGAGTGCATTGACTTAACCGATCCAGAAGGCTTCTTGGGAATTCCTTGGCCTGACGATGTTTCATTTATTGCAAACCCCATACATCAGCGTTTGGTTTTGCCTACTGACAGTGAACAGGAAGTTCAAGCTGAGACTATTCCTTCTGAACCCATCACAAGTAATGGCACTTATCAATTCTGGGTTCCCGGCACTTGGACGCCAAATTTACAGCTATTTCCAACACCAAATACCCAAGCCTTTAGTCCGCTAGAAGAGCTTGAATTTCTGTTTATATCTTTCACGTTACAGGAAGTAGACGGTGCATTCGATAGCGGTATCGTTAGCTTACTCCTCTTTGCTGCGGTTGCGGCTGCTGTTGTAGTTCTTATAGGCGTTTTGATTATAGGCGCTATAGGACTAAGCTTTCTTGCTGCTTCCACACTACATCCATTTGTTGCGGGTTCTATTATCGCAGGTTCATGGGGTGCAGTAGATATCTTGGTACCTATAATTCTTGGAGGCGCTGGCCCGGTTTATTTTCTGCTGAGAGAAATACTGTTTACTGTTCTCGATGGTCCAGATGATATACTCACAGGCCAGGTTTTACTGGATGGGCAAAGACTCATGTATCGCTTATCTCCAGTACGCTTTCACCAAATACTCTATCCACTGAATACTGGTGATCAAGATGCCGATCAGAGTCTCGCAACGATGGATGAGGACCCTGTTCTCAATGAGGCACTTGGCGGAGTTTACAAGTTTAATCCGTCGATTGAGGTCGAGTAGTGGTCTATCAAGTTTAATTGGACTTTGGACAAAAAGAAAATTCCACCTTTGACATACTCCCACCACTAATTGCTTCGCTCTTGCTACGCAATATAGTGGGGGATTCTCTCCGTATCACTACTAGAGATTCCTTGTTCAACGAGACAACTTAGCCTGCATTATTCATGAGAGAATTGAGAACAAGCCTGAAAGCCTTATATAATAAGGAATATGG
>NZ_JASJEB010000137.1 GCF_030064895.1 Crocosphaera sp.
TATTCCTTATTATATAAGGCTTTCAGGCTTGTTCTCAATTCTCTCATGAATAATGCAGGCTAAGTTGTCTCGTTGAACAAGGAATCTCTAGTAGTGATACGGAGAGAATCCCCCACTATATTGCGTAGCTTAGCGGAGCAATTAGTGGTGGGAGTATGTCAATCTATTGACTAGATGTAATTCCTCTTTCTCTGAGTTGTTGGACAAAATATTCTTCCAGAGAAGCGCGGGCGCGGTTTAAACTAAGTAGTTGAGCGTCTATAGTTGAGAGAAATTCGATAAAATCATGGGGATTTCCTGTTAATTGTCCATGCCAGGTATGTTCTATCTCTTTTATTCCTGATACCCAAGGTTCAAGAGCTTCCTTCGTACCACCCTGAACGATAACCTGATAAACATCGGAACGGCCTAAAATTTCTTCGAGAGATCCCACACATAAAAGATCCCCTCTCGCTAAAATAGCAATGCGATCGCAGATTTTTTCGATATCCGTTAAGACGTGGGAGTTAAAGAAAATGGTTTTGCCCTGTTCTTTGAGAGATAAGACAATTTCTCTAACTTGATAGCGTCCCAAGGGGTCGAGTCCTGACATGGGTTCATCGAAAAACACCACTTCGGGGTCATTAATTAATGCTTGGGCCATACCAACCCGTTGTAACATTCCCTTAGAATACCGTCTTAATTGTTTCTTTTTGGCAGTTTTTTGAGCCAAACCTACTAAATCGATTAATTCGGCAATGCGTCTTTTTTGAACTGATTTGGGAATTTGGAATAAACCTGCGACGAATTCCAGAAACTCCCAAGCCGTTAAATAATCATAATAATAAGCATTTTCGGGTAAATAGCCTATTTTTTGTTTTACAGAGAGATTCCCTACAGGATACCCTAATAAAACGGCGCGGCCTGTAGTGGGACGGACAATACCCAGTAACATTTTTAAGAGAGTTGTTTTTCCTGCCCCATTGGGGCCAAGTAACCCGAAAGTTTCTCCTTTATAAACACTAAATGAGCAATCATTCAGCGATCGCAATTTTTGATTCATCCAAAAGCCAGTACGATACACTTTACTTAAATTCCATGTTTGTACCACTGGCATTAATTCGTTTTTAGTATCTTGTGATTTGATTTCGGTAGCGGAATTCATTACTTTAACGATGGTAATTTGTTATCTATCCAGAACGACTCTACTTATATTTTTCCCTATTTTTTGAGTAAATTTAACTCACAACAAAATTTTTTTTGCTTTGATAACTATTAAGGGGGCTGAGGGGTAGAAATGATAAGTAGTGTGATTAGGAGGAAGATTCAGCTTGACACATGATTTTCTCTTCCCCCTCTTCCCTATCTTTTCCCTCTCCCCCATATCTATCTCAACAGATAATGAAAATTAACAGAGAGGAATATCTATTAACGAGATAAGATTTCAATGACTTGTTTTTTTAGATCAGAATCATCCTCAACAATTTTGGCAATTTCATTGAAACGTGGGATTTTTAAACCTGCTTCTTCAACAGCAACCCGTTTTTTCTGGCGATCTTGTTCATGAAGATTTCTCACAGCTTCCAAAGCTTTGTTAAACTGGTCTTGTTTTTCCTCAGAAAGATTCCTGTCACTTTCTTCCTTGTTACCAATTTCCATAAACTCTTCAGGAGACATTCCATTGGATTGAACCGCTTCGATCATTTTGGAGCGAGTTTCCTCATCGATCGCCTGTAAATCGACGATCGCTTTAGCAAATTTTTCTAACTCTGGCTGTGAGATGGCTTGAGTTATGAGTTTTGGGGTAGAAAATTGAGCTATCGTCTCTGTTGCTTGAGTAGAAGCGGAAAACACACCTAAACCACTCACACAGATTACTGTACCAAGACATCCTTTCAATAATAATTGTTTAAGCATTTTGTTATTTTCAGAATAGATTACATTTAGCCATCAGTCTCAATAGATGATTAATCTACAGTCAATGGTTCCTAGCATCTTATACCAGTTTCCTAAAATTAAGCCACACATTCTTCGTAGGGGTCAACGGCCGTTGACCCCTACAAAATTAATTTTCTTATTTGAGAAAACGCTCTAATTTTTTTTAGACCTGCTCATCATTGCGTTTCGTAGTACAATACCAGATAGCGGTAAAGCGCAATAGATATTAAGGGGATTGGCTTCCCTTACCTCAGATCGTCGGGACAAATATCGCCCTAGAAATTGTAAAAGTGACGCGACTGGTAGATTAGGTTTAGCGGTGACGCACAGCCAAAAAATCAAATAGATTTTAGTCGGCGCGCCCGTGAACGCGCTTATAAACAGCCCAGTAATGGCGGTCTGACGGGGGTATATGCCTAGTTAAGAGTCTATATGGGATCCCTCGCCCCTCTCGCGACGGGAGGTTCAAATCGCTTAATTTGTCTCACACACCCTTTCTGTTGGCAAAAATGAATAAGTATGGGAACAATGGTTAAATATAAAATAAAAATAATACTGTCACCAACTAGCCGATGAACGACAACGCAACCGCTAAGAACCCCTTTCTAGAAGAATTTGACTATTATTTATTTGGTCAAGGGGATCACCACCGCATTTATGAGAAGATGGGGGCTCACCTTGTTGAGGTCGATGGAGTTTCTGGGGTATATTTTGCCACTTGGGCCCCAAATGCTCACGAAGTCGCCGTAGTGGGAAATTTCAATAACTGGAACCCTGAAGCCAATAAAATGCAGAGAACCGAAGTGGGAATCTGGGAATTATTTATTCCTGGCATGAAAGTGGGGGATCTCTATAAATATTCTGTCAAAAATCATCATCACTATTGTGTCTACAAAACCGATCCCTATGGATATCAGCAAGAAATCCGCCCAGCAACAGCTTCCGTTGTAGCGGATCTTTCCACCTATACCTGGAAGGATCAAGAATGGATAGACAAACGGGAACGCAGCAATCCCGAAAAGCAACCAATGTCCGTCTATGAAGTCCATTTAGGATCTTGGTTACACACCAGTATTGATAACCCTCCCAAAGAAGGAACCAGTTTGGGTGTAGAACAAAAACCAGGGGCCCGTTACCTGAACTATCTTGAACTCGCAGAACAACTGATCCCTTACGTCAAAGACATGGGCTACACTCATATTGAGTTACTCCCTGTAACCGAATATCCCTTTGACGGATCTTGGGGCTATCAGGTGGTTGGTTTTTATGCCCCCACTTCTCGTTACGGTCCTCCTCAAGATTTTATGTATTTTGTGGATAAATGTCATCAAGAGGGTATTGGAGTGCTTTTGGACTGGGTTCCTGGCCATTTTCCCAAGGATGAACACGGGTTAGCTTATTTTGATGGAGGCCCGTTATACGAATATGAAGATTCTCGCAAGGGAGAAATCAAGACTTGGGGAACTTTGGTTTTTGACTATGGACGCAATGAAGTAAGAAACTTCCTCATTGCCAGTGCTTTATTCTGGTTCGATAAATATCATATTGATGGTATTCGGGTGGATGCTGTGGCCTATATGATCGAATTAGATAAAGGTCGAGAAGGGGACTGGGTTCCTAACCAGTATGGAGATAATGGTCATTTAGAAGCTATTAGTTTCTTACAACATTTGAATAATACCATTGCCCATAATTATCCTGGAGTGGTAACCATTGCTGAAGACTCCACCGCTTGGGGAAACGTCTCCAGACCTGCCAGCGAAGGAGGACTCGGGTTCACCTTTAAATGGAATATGGGTTGGATGAATGACACTCTCAAATATCTTAAAGAACATCCTAACCATCGTTCCAACTGTCATAATAAACTGACCTTTAGTATCTGGTACGCTTTTGATGAGAAGTTCATGTTAGCCTTATCCCATGATGAGGTTGTTCACCTCAAGGGACACTTGGTTAATAAAATGCCTGGGGATGAATGGCAAAAAATGGCCAATGTTCGTACCTTGTTAACTTATATGTTTGCTCATCCAGGCAAGAAAACCTTATTTATGGGCATGGAGTTCGGTCAAACTTCTGAATGGCAAGAATTCCTTGATCTTGATTGGTATTTGTTGCAATACGAACCTCATAAAGGGTTAAAACGGTTGGTACAGGACCTCAATAAAATGTATATCCGAGAACCGGCTTTATACATGGAAGACTTTAGTTATGAAGGGTTTGAATGGATCGAGGCTAATGATGCACCCAGAGGATTAATTTCTTTTGCCCGTAAAGATCCTGCTTCGGGAGATGTTATTGTTGCTGTCTGCAACTTTAAACCTTATGTCTATGAATATTATTGGGTTGGGTTACATTATCCAGGAGAGTACGTGGAATTAATTAACTCCGACTCCCAAGTTTATTGGGGTAGTGGTGTGTCTAATCCTAGCGTTATTCATACTCGTGAATGGCATGATGCACCTTGGCCCTATGCCCTAGAAATTACGGTTCCTCCTTTGGGGGCGGTACTTTATAAGCTTAAACGCTAAAAATTCTCTTAATTGATTTCGAGAGGCATTATAACTTAATGCCTCTTTTTTTAGAGCCTAAGTTTTATTAAAAATATTATCATTACGTCCTATAATTAGTTTAAGAAAAGACAGAGCAACAGTTCTTTTGATAATGAACAATGGATAGGTTCTATCATTTGTCTGTAGGGTAGGCAAAGCTAATAATTATTTTTAACGATGATTCTGTCTTAAAATTTTGCCCATTTTGTGTGTAAAATTGATGTGAATAATTAACTTAAAAACTATATGAAAATTTTAATTGTTGAAGACGAGATGGAAATCGCCAAAATCATCCAAACCACCTTAGAAAGAGAATCTTTTGATTGTTTAGTCGCTTATGATGGTTTAACCGCTTTAGATTTATTCCAAAAACAAGAACCGGAGCTGATTATTTTGGACTTAATGTTACCTAAATTAGATGGGTTAGAAGTCTGTACCCGCATCCGTCAGAAAGTAACAGCAAAAGACCCTTATATTTTAATGTTAACGGCAAAAGGAGAAGAAATAGATCGGGTAATTGGCCTATCAACAGGTGCTGATGATTACTTAGTTAAACCTTTTAGTCCCATAGAATTAGTTGCTAGAGTTCGCGCCTTATTAAGACGTAGTTTAAGACATGGTGGGACGCAAAATAATGTTTATGAAACTCCTCATTTTTTGGTAGATTTAGATAAACATTCGGCACTAAAAAAGTCAGGAAATAATACGCAGGATCACCTAGAGTTAACTACCTTAGAATTTAACTTATTATCGACATTTATGAGCTATCCAGGAAGGGTTTGGAGTCGAACTCAACTGATTGATAAATTATGGGGAAATGACTTTTTTGGAGATGAAAGAGTTGTGGATACTCATGTCAGAAGGTTACGGAAGAAAATTGAACCAAATACAGCTAATCCAACCTTTATTAAAACTGTTGTAGGAGTTGGCTATAAATTTGAAGATGAGTAATAAATTAATGTTAAAATATGAAAAGAATATTACTAAATCAGATGGAGAATTAAAACTAGAAATTACCTTTAATTTACTTAACAATAAAAACAATATAGATTATAAATTCTTAATCACAGAAACAACTTTCGTCCTGGCTTAATATTTTCCTAGGGGCTGAATATTATCCAACCCCTACTTAATTCTCCAATAAAAGCACCGATTTTTCCCACAAATGTTAAGATATCTCACAGATTCCTAAAACCATTCTTTTATCTTTTCGTTTTATTTAGTCATACAATGTTAAAATCCAATCTTTTCAGCCTTAGTTTACCTAGTATGATTGCTATCTCTTGTCTTCTAGGTTTCAGTTCATCAGAGTCTGTATCTGCTCAAATTTTAGCCCAGGAAACCCCCTCAGAAGCCACAGAAGTCCCTGGAGATGACCCTTCCGACCCCAGTAACCTGCGTCCTCTGACTCAAGCAGATAGTCTTTTGAGTTTGCAGGGAGGGGAAAAATTAATGAATGACGCTAGTGAAGCGATCAATGAGGAAAATTATGATTTAGCTGTAACAAAGCTACAACAAGCTCGTAAAGTCTTTAACCAATTATCTAACTTTTATCTCCAACTCGCCAATAGCTTCTCGGGTATCGACACCGATGTTTACGACTCCCAAAGAGATAGCGCGCTGAAAACAGGGCAAATGAGAGACGCAGCTACTTATCAGTTAGCCTTAGTCCATCGGGCTAAAGATCAACCAGAATTAGCCGTGCCTTTGCTGGTTCAGATCATCCGTTCTCAAAACCCAACCACAGATTTAGGAAAGAAATCTTATCAACAATTGTATGAATTAGGTTTTGTGGATGTTCCCTTTGCTGATGAGGCCCAAGCAACCTCATCTAACCCTTAAACCCTGTAGGAGTGTGGGAAGACTAGAAACAATATTAATATTTTGTTTGCTTCCCTATCTCCCCTATCACCCAGTCTCCCCATGACGACATATCCAAGTATCAAGAGATAATTTTGAGAACCTAGACAGTATTGCCTCCTCAACTGGTGGTAATTGATGCAAAAAAACTTTACACTAAGATCACAGTTGGTAATGAAGAAGGCGAAAATAGACTTGTCTAGAATTGCGTGAGATAGCCAAAACCTCAAAATCTATATTTGGAGTGGTTTAGCATACCTTAATCAAGCTATCAAAGGCAACGCCAACTCCTCTTTGGGTTTACCCTTTCACTCGATGCTAACCGTTAATCACACCTAACGCTAAAAAGAAATATGAAAAAAGACCTTACCCTCTATAGAAACATCGGCATCTTTGCTCACGTAGATGCTGGAAAAACCACCACAACCGAACGTATTCTCAAATTAACAGGGAAAATCCATAAAATCGGTGAAGTACACGAAGGTGCAGCTACCACCGACTTCATGGAACAAGAACAAGAAAGAGGTATTACTATCCAGTCTGCTGCTACCAGTTGCTTCTGGAAAGACCATCAACTAAACATTATTGATACCCCTGGTCACGTTGACTTCACCATCGAGGTATATCGTTCCCTAAAAGTTCTTGACGGTGGAATTGGGGTCTTTTGTGGTTCAGGTGGGGTAGAACCTCAATCTGAAACCAACTGGCGTTATGCTAACGATTCTAAGGTAGCTCGTATCATCTACGTCAATAAGTTAGATAGAACTGGAGCAGACTTTTTCAGCGTTGTTAAGCAGGTTGACGAAATTTTGGCTGCTAAACCCCTAGTCATGGTACTGCCCATCGGGATCGAAAATGACTTTAAGGGTGTGGTTGATCTACTCACAGAAAAAGCCTGGGTTTGGGATGATTCCGGTGAACCGATGAACTACACCATCGAAGAGGTTCCCGAAGATATGAAGGAGCAAGTCGCCGAATATCGGGAGGCCATGATTGAACTGGCCGTGGAACAAGACGACACAGTGATGGAAAAATATCTCGAAGGAGAAGAGTTAACCATCGATGAGATTAAAGCTTGTATCCGCAAAGGAACCCGTGAATTAGCATTTTTCCCCACCTATTGCGGTTCTTCTTTCAAAAATAAAGGAGTACAATTAGTCCTTGATGCAGTAATTGACTACCTTCCCAACCCCAAAGAGGTTCCCCCTCAACCAGAAATGGATGAAGAAGGTAATCAAATTGAAGGGGCGTTTGCTTATGTTGACCCAGAAAAACCCTTACGGGCCTTAGCCTTCAAGATCATGGACGATCGCTTTGGGGCCTTGACTTTCACCCGTATCTATTCTGGAACTGTCTCCAAAGGGGATACAGTGCTTAATAATGCCACTGGTAAAAAAGAACGGATCTCTCGTTTGGTGGAAATGCACGCTGACTCCCGTGAAGAAATCGAAATGGCCCAAGCAGGAGATATTGTGGCTATTGTGGGTATGAAAACGGTGCAAACAGGACACACCCTTTGTGACCCCAACGCCCCTGCTACCCTAGAACCTATGGTGTTCCCCGATCCAGTGATTTCTGTTTCTGTGACACCTAAGAAGAAAGGGGACAACGAAAAAATGTCCATGGCCCTCAGCAAAATGGTGCAAGAAGATCCTTCTTTCTACATGGAAACAGACCAAGAAAGCGGTGAAACCATTATCAAAGGTATGGGAGAATTACACTTAGATATTAAGGTGGATATTCTCAAACGGACTCATGGGGTAGAAGTTGAAGTAGGTAAACCCCAAGTTGCTTATCGGGAGTCTATTACCAAAACCATCGACGACAGTTACACCCACAAGAAACAGTCTGGTGGTTCTGGTCAATTTGGTAAAATTGATTATATTATCGAACCTGGAGAACCTGGTAGTGGCTTCCAGTTCGAGTCTAAGGTCACTGGAGGGAACGTCCCCAGAGAATTTTGGCCTGCTGTTCAAAAAGGCTTTCAAAACAGCATTGACAGGGGCGTTTTAGCTGGTTATCCTTGTGTTGACCTCAAAGTTACTTTAACTGATGGTGCTTTCCACCCTGTTGACTCTTCTGCCATCGCTTTTGAAATCGCGGCTAAAGCAGGATATCGTCAATCTATTCCCAAAGCAGGTCCCCAGATATTAGAACCGATCATGAATGTGGATGTGTTCACCCCTGAAGATTATATGGGGGATGTGATTGGGGATATTAACCGTCGTCGTGGTATGATTAAGTCCCAAAATTCTACCCCAATGGGCGCACGTATTAAGGCGGATGTTCCTTTGAGTGAGATGTTTGGTTACATCGGTGACTTACGGACTATGACATCAGGACGTGGTCAATTTTCTATGGAATTCTCTCATTATGCCCCTTGTCCTAATAATGTGGCAGAAGAGGTCATTAAAGAGGCTAAAGAACGTCAGGCCGCCCTTGCTTAAGTTTTTCCGTTGACATTTATTTAAACCCCGTTGTTAACGACAGGGTTTTATCCCTTTCCTGATCGATATTGTTTCGATCAGGATTTTTTTTGTTGCAGTTCCCATACTTGTGAGGAGGCAGGAGGCAGGGGGCAGGAGGCAGGAGGCAGGAGGTTTTTCAAAAGGGGGTATCTTTGTTTTGATCTGTTTCCTGTTCCCTGTTCCCCGTTCCCTAATACTTAGACTTAATTCTCAAAACTGATAACTGATTGCTATATATATTAAAACTCTAGAAAAGCCGTCCTAAAACGACCAGGCTTTCAATTTTAGTCTTATGCTCTAATTTTTAACTTTATAGAACAGGTGACATGGTATGATGAGCGAGAATTCAAATTTTTATCGAAAAATTGGGTTTAAAACCTCCCCCTTTTAGGGGGACTTGATTTAGCGGTTGACATCACCTAACTCGTTTTTTTAACATAGTATTGTAAGTTTGGTAAGGATAATGTTAAAAGCCTATAAATATCGTGTATATCCGACGGAAGCCCAGAAAGACTTGTTAATTAGGTCTTTCGGGTGCGCTCGTTGGTTTTACAACTATGCTCTTAACCTTACGAATCAAACCTATCAAGATACTGGTAAGGGGTTAAGTCGCAATGACATAATTAATCTTTTACCTAGCCTTAAAAAAGAGTACGAGTGGTTAACTGAGCCACCATCACAAACTTTGCAGCAAGTAGCTTTAGATTTGTCCAGTGCATTTCTTAACTTTTTTGAGGGACGAACTAAATACCCTAATTTCAAGAAAAAGCATAGAAAACAGTCAATTAGATTCCCTCAAGGAGTAAAGTTAGACGGTGAATATGTGACATTACCTAAACTAAAAAAAGTTTACTGTAAGGTATCTAGACCACCTCAAGGTACGTTGAAGTCTGTAACGGTTTCTATGACCCCTTCTGGTCAATTTTACGTCTCTTGCTTGTACGATGATGAAACAGAAAAGCCTAAGCCTAACTCTCAAGGAAAAGCGGTTGGTATTGATTGTGGTTTAACTCATTTTGCTATAACCAGTGATGGCACTAAGCATGGTAACCCCAAATACTACCGTAAGTATGAGGAAAAATTAGCCAGTAAACAAAAACAACTTAGCCGTAAGCAAAAAGGTTCTAGTAACCGTAATAAAGCTAGGGTTAAAGTTGCTCAGGTTCATGAAAAGATAGCTCGATGTCGTGAGGATTTTCTACACAAGCTAAGTCGTAGTTTAGTTGACGAAAACCAAGTCATAGTAGTAGAGAATCTGGCAGTTAGAAACATGGTTAAAAACCAGAAACTAGCCAAGTCGATTAGTGAAGCTGGTTGGGGAATGTTTTGTACCATGCTTAAATATAAAGCAGAGTGGGAAGGGAAAGCCTACATTGAAGTAGACAGGTTCTTCCCCAGTTCTAAGACCTGTAATGTCTGTCTAAATCAAGTTGATAGTTTACCCTTAGATATTAGGTTTTGGGACTGTCCTAAGTGCTTAACTAAAAACATTGACCGTGACATAAACGCTGCTAAAAACATTAAAGATGAAGGACTACGACTTTTGGCGGGAGGGCATCTCGCTACTGCTTCTGGAGTTCGAGTAAGACCTAGTAAAGGCACTGCTTTTGCAAGGCATCGTTCTGTGAAGGAAGAATCCACTCGCCTTTAGGCAGTGGAGTTGTCAAACTCTATCGAATATTCATCTCAAAGACTTCTAAAATCAATATGTTGAACATTTGCTTTGTCTCCACGGAAGTTGCCCCCTATTCTAAAACAGGTGGTTTAGGTGATGTAACTGAAGGTTTACCCGAAGAATTGGCAAAAATGGGTCATACGGTTTGTACTGTTGCCCCCCGCTTTGACCAATATAAAGATGCTTGGGATACGGAAATTCTTGAACAAGTTACGTATGGCAAACAAGCGACGAACGTTCGCTATTTCCACTCCTATAAAAAGGGCGTAGATCGTATTTGGGTTGATCATCACGTCTACCTATCCAAGACACCTTTAGTCAACAAAAAGTTATACGGACCTAAAGCTGCTGTTGATTACATCGATAACTCAGAACGCTTCGCTATGCTTGCTCAAGCTGCTCTGGCAGTGCCTTTACTGGTTCCCTTAGGTCCCGATGGGGTCAAGGGAACGATGGGTGAAAATACTATCTTCGTCTGCAACGATTGGCATACAGCCCTTCTTCCTTTGTATTTGAAGGAATATTACCAGGCTCATGGGACTTTCTTGAAGGCGAAAACTGTCTTGTTACTGCATAATATTGCTTTCCAAGGACGTTTCCCTATGTCTAAGTTTGAAGCATTAAACTTGCCAGAAAAGTATTTGCCGGACTTATCGTTTAATACACAATTTGCTCCTCCACCTTTGGACGAAAAGACAACTAAGCCGATCACTGCCCCCGAACCTATGCAGATGCTTAACTGGCTCAAGGCTGGCTTTTTACACTGTGATCAGGCTTTGACGGTTTCCCCTAACTTTGCTAAAGAGGTTACTTCTGATCCTGCGGGTGGGGTTGAACTGGATGATGTTGCTAAGTCTGTGGGCTTAATTGGTATTACTAACGGAACTAAGGCTGAAAGTTGGAACCCGAAAAAAGATAAGTACATACCGGCTAACTATGATGCCGAAACAATGGATAGTGGGAAAAAATTATGTAAGGCCGCTTTACAAGAAGAGTGCGGTTTGGAAGTAGATCCGGATATTCCTCTGTTGGGTTTTATTGGCCGTTTGGAAAACCAAAAAGGGCCCGATGTGATTATGGCAGCTATGCCTGAGTTGGCAAAACTCAACTGTCAAGTGGTTATTCTGGGTACTGGCGCGCCTAAATTGGAAGAAAAATTGGAAGCTCTTGAGGATACTTACCCGTTTGCTAAAGGGGTGGCTAAGTTTGACCCTGAGTTAGCCCGTTTGATCACGGCCGGGGCTGATTATTGTTTGATGCCTTCTCGTTTTGAACCCTGCGGTTTGAACCAGTTGTACGCGATGATGTATGGTACTATTCCTGTGGTCGCTCCTGTTGGTGGTTTGGTTGACACTGTACTGCCTCAATTTGGCTTTTTAATGGAGAAAATTCCTCTACCAGATAAGCCTGGAGTGCCGGTTTCAGAGGCAATGCTGCAAGAAGGGGTGAAGGCCATGATTGTGGGTATCAAGAAGGCTTTGCAAGAGTATGGTACCCCTAAGTTTGAAAAAATGCGTATCGCTTGCATGGCTAACGACGTATCTTGGCAGCAGCCGGCAGCTAAATATGTTGATGTCTTTGAAGCTTTGATGGCTTCGTAGCTTACAGTTACATCCTCCCACGCTGATTGCTAGTGCAGTACAGCGTGGGCTTCCCAACTCAAATTGAGGATAAATTTCAATAAATTACATTATGTGGAGAATTATAAATTTCTCGAGTGCATTATGGACATTTACGCAATAATGTTTGTTGTCATTTAACAAAAATTAATTTTTAAAGGTTGTGGCCATTAAAATCAATAGCCCCAATAATGGGGAGAATTTGAAGCTCGAAAATACGATAAAAATAGAACTATTACGAATATTGTTTAGGAGATGGCGTTGCTAATGGTTTTGATGGTTGGGGAGTAGCACAAATGACAGATGCTGCCACTTTTTACTATGATGAGCGTTGTTTGCAGTAGCCAACTCTAATCTTGAGGTACAGTAGCTTGATTATATAAAAGTCTTACCATGAAACTACAAGACATTTTCAACGATAATTTAGTCATCACCCTAGCCTGCATTATTCATGAAGAAAAAACAAAACCTAAAAAATAAGAAATTGGCATCAAAAATTATTTTTTATGAAATGGATTTTTTAAAAATCGTGAATTCGGCTAATTCAATCACTAAAAACTAGCGAAAA
>NZ_JASJEB010000003.1 GCF_030064895.1 Crocosphaera sp.
ATATATCTGACGGATAAGAACGTCTCTTCATAAAACTGTCATAAAAACTTATTCCATAGTTTTATAACCACAAATCTGTGCCGCCTAATTTCTTTATCTTTTCTTTACAAACAGTCTCTAACTCTTTCTGATTTTAGAGATAAAAGATTTCTGATTTCGATGGCTTTTTGCCTCAAGGTTACAATAGTCGTTTTTCTCTCCGCTTCTTGTCGCTGAAAATTAGCAAAAATACCAAATGCACCCACCACCAACGTTGACATCAATGCCACTATAGTGCGAGTTTGAGCTGCCTTGCGAGCCTTTTTTTCTTGTTCTAATTCACGATTACGGCGCGCTTTTTCTTCTTGTTGTTTCCTATCACGCAATTCTAAACTTAACTCAATATAATTTCGCTGAGATTTGCTCAAATTGTCCGAAGATTCTTGCAACCAAACTTCTGCTTCTCCTAAAGGGACATTCTGTAATAATGCTCCATCATTTCTTTCACTCGTCTCCCATTCCTGTATTCTTACCTTAAGTCTTTCCTGCCAAGTACGAAACTCCCGATTTTTCTCTATCCAATCTCGTAGCGTTCCCCATTCTCGAATCAATGCTTCATGAATAATCTCAACGATTTCTTGTTCAGTTTCCTCTTTTTCATCAGTTTTCTCGATTTTATTCGTTACCACCAAACGAGCGGAAGCCAACTTTGTCACTAAATCCCAATTATCTTCTCTCACCTCATCACGAGTTGCTGATCTTCGAGTATCTTCTGTTCCTTCTCCTGGACGTACCAACTGAATAAACACCTGTTGCGCTTTTTCTTTATCCTCCTCACTCAAATCTTCATATTGTTCTTGTGCATATTTAGCCAGTGCCTTTTCCACACCCCCAATGTCTTCATAAGCTTGATGGGTTAACTGACCATTTTGCTGTTTTGCCCACATTTTTTCCAACGCAAACTCTAGCAATGGCAAGTTTCCTGGTTCCTTCTCCACTGCTTTTAAAATACGCTCTGTTAACCCAGATTCCAGTCTTACTCCCAGTAGTTGGGCTGGTTTTTCAATGGCCTCTTGGAGTTCTTCATGATTCATCGGACCCAGTTTTCGGTCAGCATCCTGTAAAGCATCAGCAAAGGGACGATAAGAAAGAGCATAGCCAAAAAAGTCAGCCCTTAAGGTAAGAACAAGCTTGAAATTCTCTGTCTGATTGACTGTTTCCAATAATTGATCTAGAAATAACTGGCGTTCTGAATTATCTTGACAAAGGGTGTAGAGTTCCTCAAATTGGTCTGCTATGAGCAATATCTGGGTACATTTGTTCCTTTCGAGAACATCCTCGATGACATCTCGTAACTTTCTTTTTCCCTGCTCAATCTTTTCTAGGGTTTCTTCCATTTGAGTTAGAGGATCTATTTCCTTGATTTTCCGCAAAGAAACTAACTTCTTGATCAAATTATATAAAGGGCGATTACCTGGACGAAATGACTCAATTAACCAACCTTCTTGGGAACGTAACTGAGGAATTAACCCTGCAAACACCACCGAAGACTTTCCACTCCCAGATGCTCCAATTACCGGCACTAGAGACTGTTTCTGCACCGCTTTATAGCAGTCGCCAAAGCTATTAGGACATTTTTCTGTTCCCTGTTCCCTGTTCCCTGTTCCCTTAAAATATAATTTATGTGTCCTAACTAGCCTGTCTATTGCTATAACTAATTCTTCAGTAAAAGTTTTTCGTCCAAAGAAATATTGAGCATCCTGCTCTCTAAAAGCAAACAAACCCCGATAGGGACAAGGGGGAATCGCTTGCTCTGCTAATTCTGGACAAGCATTAATAAGCTGAGTGGTGGGAATAATAAAAGCTGCCCTATTTTCTGGTCGCCCACTATCAATGGCCACAGTCATTCCTGCTACCCCATCTAGCTGCTCATCCCAGACGGGAGAACCGCTAAACCCAGGCTCAATACGATAAGCAGAAGAGGGTAAGACATCTATTTGCACTCGACCATTTCCCTGTTTCTCCCTGATGATGCCATCGGTATAGACTCCTGATGATTGCCCTTTGGGAAAGCCAAAAACTCGAAAGGGATGTTTCCAGAGGTTTTCTGCTGTAATCAATCGTATGGGTTGGATTCCTTCTGGCAGAGGGCTTTCCAGTTCTAATAAAGCCATATCTGCTCCCGTTTCTGGCAGAATAGAAGAACTTGGTTGAACAGGTATCCAGCGAACAACTTTCCCCTTAAGAATTTTTCCCGATGCTACTAAGGGAAAATCTAAACAGATTTCTTTATCGGGTTCATCGATCGCATTTAAAGGTTTTCCCAATGCTGCATTAACCACATGAGCGCAGGTGAGAATGTGCTTATCAGATACCAGGAAACCAGCACCAACCACCTTGTCATTGGCTCGACGAATTCTGGCGATCGCTTCTAGTCGTTGAAAGGTCATGATTCACTACATCTCACTTCTTCCACTTTAAGGTAATTTCATAGTTGCCTTCCACATTAGCAGAAGCAATAATCGCACCCATCTCAGCCGTCATCTTTACCCCGAATTTTACCTCTATTTCATCAGGAGAGTCTTTCAATTCACGGACTTTACCGATAATATTAGCAGCTACAGGCTTAATTTTATCCATCGCATCGGCAAAGGAAGTTTGAGCTTGAACAACCACTTGTTGCCCAGGGTAATTTGCTACCAGTCCTTCATCGACCTCGGATGTCGGCAACTCCTCTACTTCTACTAGAATCGAGTCATCGCCATCGAGAGAATATTTTATCAAGGGTTTCACTGTTTTTATCTGCTCGCTTATTGCAGTTTCTATCTTTTGTTATAGAAAGTATATACGAAAAATTGTTGACTGGATAAACTAAATAAAAAAGAGTCAGAAACTTGATAATTTTCATGACTCTTTCTTAATTCTATATAATTTAATCTTGTGGTTAATATCGGTTCTGGTATTTTTTCAATGCGGTGAATAATGTCTTGTTTTGTAATCATAATCAATATCCCAACTCTTTAATTACCACAATTATTGCTATCAGAATTTTTGAGATCCTGTTTTAATTGTTTATTGCGTTTTTTAAGCTGTCTTAATCTAGCAGATGCTAGACGACCCTTATCATTACGCCGATTCATTTTACGGGGAGATTCCCATGATTTGATGCGCATAATTTTTCTGTTCTTCTTTCATATACTACATTCTACTATAACATACTACATATAATTGTCCATTGTCCATTATTCAACTTACATATTACGTTTTAATTGATCTAACTCATCATCTAATTCCCACTTTTGAAACTCTACTTCTAGGGGGTCATTAGCCTTATTGTAGGTATTATAATTAATTTTCTCATTCCATCCCTTTGTATCATAATCAGTTTTAGCTTGATTGGCTTGAGCTTGCCTTGCTTTAGCTTGTAATTCCTCCTTTCTCTTTCTAATTTGAGTTAATAAGGTTTTTCCATTAGCAAGTTGTTGTTTAGCTGCTTCCATTTGGCCCCATAATTGATTACCTTGACGCAAGAGAGTTGCCTCTCTTTCTTGGGCCCTTTGAGCTAAATCTAAACGTCCGGCAGCTTTAGCTTTAGCTACTCGTTTATGCCAAGCTTGAATATCTTCAGCTAAAGATAAAATATCAGCTTCTAGACGTTTTTTTTGACCTTCCTTTTCAACAATTAATTTTAGGGCTTCTTCTTCCTGTTCTCTTAATTGTTCCAAAAGAGCTTGTAATTCCAAATGGGGATTATTTTTCAGGAATTCTTCTAAGCGTGTTTCTAGAAAGCGACTGAAATCATCAAAAATACTCATAACAGCAATAATAAATTCTAATATTTCAATTAAAAACCCTGTCCAACTTCCACATATTTAGTCTGACCATTGTGATAAATAATGGCTTGTTGATTTTGCACTCCCATCAGAATACCACCACTACTACCCACAGCTTCCCCAATCTCAAAGCGTCGACTGATTCCATTGAAGGTAAAAATAGCAGTTGATTGTTCTCCCGATTCCAAAACCCCTACCAACTGGTGGCCAGTATTTTGGGGTAGTTGGTTATTAATAGCAATTTCTGGGGGGATAGAAACGGTATTTTGCTCAGGGTTTAAGACAGCAGTAGGGGGACGTAAAGGAGGGGCAGGAGAAATGTTATTACTAGGTGGAGAAGGAGGTTGTAGAGAAGGAGGAGTGAAGTTTGACTGATTGGGGGGATACATTGGCACATAAATCCGTTCTATTACCTTTTCTGGGGTAGGAGGTGAAGGGGGTTGGATAGGCAGGGTTGAGGATTTTTTATCTTCAGGGTTGACTAAAGTTTTTGCGGTTGACGTTTGGTTAATAACGTTCAAAGACTGTTGTAAATAAGCGATGAACTCAGCATTATCAGGATTAGGGTTAGATTGTTCCGTTTTTTGTTCTTTTTGCTCAGATAAATAATACAATGCCCACATTAAAGCCAATAAAAAGTAAACACAGGCAGCCCCGAAAAAGACTTTATCAAGATGTTTGGGTATTTTCCGATCGCTTTGAGTTGGATGCACAGGATTTTCTCCTCACCGATATAGCTTAATTATCATTATTATCTTAACTTTAGCAGCCTTAAAGATTGCCAAAGTAAGGGAACCAAAAAAAAGACGCTTAAGGATGATGTTAGTTTCAGTCAGGTTTTCGGGAATGTTATAAGTATATGTCCTTGCTCTCGATAAACCGTGATGAGTAATGTTTCAGAAGTCCGACATTTGTTAGTAATCGCCGATCAACAATCTCGACGTATTGTCCCTTTAACAGATAATACTTATTCCATTGGTCGCGATCCCAATAGTAATATTTTGTTATACGATCGCCAAGTTTCTCGTCATCATGCGACTTTATTAAAGATTGATGATAACACTACCAAGAATGATCAACCCTGTTATCGGATTATTGACGGTAATTTAGAGGGAAAAAAAAGTACCAATGGCATAGCTGTCAATGGGAAAAATTGTCTATCTCATGATTTAGCCCCAGGAGATTTAATTCGTTTTGGCAGTCAATGTCAAGCCAACTATCATATAATTGCTGATTCTTCTGAACTAGCTTTATTACAAGATTCAGATCCTAGTAAAGAGCTTAATAGTTCTTTACCTTTAGAAGATTTACTCTGTGAAAATCCAGTTGCTTCTCTTGATGAAATTTTCTTAGAAGATGAGGAAGATCAGGAAGATCAGGAAGAACAACCTGAAACAATGGCATTGAAGAATAAGGAGAAAAAAAACGCTTCAGAACATTTTCAAAATCAAGTATCTTTAGCTGATTCTAATCCCAATCCCATTATAGAAGTTGATTTTAAAGGGCAGATTGTCTATGTCAATGCAGCTGCAAAGATAAAGTTTCCTGACTTGAATAAATTACAAGCATTACATCCGATTTTACAAAATCTTATTGGTAATAGAACTCCAACAGAAGGAACTTCTTTTGTTAGAGAAATACAAGTTGAGCAAAGTTTTTTTGAACAGCATATTCATTATTTAAAAGAAAGTGAATGTTTAAGAAGTTATTTATTTGAGATTACAAAGTATCGTAAAAGAGAAATTCAGTTAGTCACCGGAAAAGACCGCTATCGTTTCTTTTTTGAGCAAAGTACAGAAGGAATTTTAGTGATTAATCCAGATACAAAGCATATTGTTGAAGCAAATCAAGCTTATTGTAAATTATTAGGCTATAGTAGTGCTGAAATTATTGGTTGTAATCTTTATCAATTATTAGAAACAAAAAAAGATACTTTTAACAAAATATTAAAACAAATCACTCCAGAAAATCCTTACATAATTAGAGAAGCTTTTCACCGTCATCAAAATGGTTCATTGTTAGCAGTTGCTGGCAAAATTAACCTAACTAACTATCAAGGACAAGAGATTTTGTGTTTAATTGTGCGCGATATTCGTGACCGAAAACAAGCAGAAGAAGAATTACAATATCAACTCCTCCATGACCCTCTAACCAATTTACCCAATCGACAACTATTTAAGCAGCAATTAGAAACAGCTTTAGCCCATGCCCAACGCCATGAACATTTACTGGCAGTTATGTTTATTGATCTTGATTCTTTTATCCACATTAATAATACTTTAGGTCATTCTTTGGGGGATCAAGTATTAAAAAGTTTTGCGGAAAGATTAAGTTCTTGTATTCGTGCAGGAGATATGGTGAGTCGTTGGGGAAGTGATGAATTTGTTTTATTATTACCTCAAATTAAAAACACAGAAGACACCGTTAAATTAGCCCAACGTATTTTTGATAACCTACAACTTCCCTTTATTTTGGATGAACATCGTCTGCAAATTAAATGTAGTATTGGTATTGCTATTTATCCCCAAGATGGAGACAATGTAGAGAAATTATTAAAAAATGCAGATACGGCTTTATATCAGACAAAAGAACAAGGAAAAAATCACTATCAATTTTACAGTCCCCATCTCACCGCAGAAGCAGAAATGTTATTGCGTTTAGAGAGTCTTCTACATCAAGCTTTAGAGAAGAAACAATTCTTCCTTGAGTATCAACCTCAACTGCAATATAAAACTGGAAAAATTGTTGGGATGGAAGCATTGTTGCGCTGGGAAAACCCTGCTTTTGGGGTCATTATGCCTCAAAAATTCTTACCATTAGCGGCTAAAACTAACCTAATTTTACATTTGAGTAAATGGGTTTTAAAAACAGCTTGTGAACAAAATTTGTCTTGGCAAAAAGATAATTTACCCCCAGTTCCTGTAACAGTCAATTTATCGGCAAAGGAATTTCAACAACCCCATTTAGCCACAGTGGTAGCCAGTATTCTCGATAAAACCGGTCTAGATCCTCAATGGTTAGAATTAGAAATCACCGAGTCAACCTTACGGCAAAATTTACAATTGGCTCGTAAAACAATACAGGATCTACAAAATTTAGGAGTTCGTATTGCCTTGGATGATTTTGGACGGGGTTTTTCTTCTTTAGGATACCTCAAACAATTTTCATTCCGTACTTTAAAACTTGATCAAAACTTCATCCGAGACTTACGAGGAACCTCGGAAGAATTAGGGTTAATTGCTGCGGTTTTAGCAATTGGAAAAGGTTTTAATATGCGTGTTGTTGCGGAAGGAGTGGAAACTTCTGAACAATTAAAAATATTAGAAAATCTCGATTGTACCGAGATTCAAGGCTATTGGTTTAGTCGTCCTTTAGTTACCAAAGAAGCAACAGAACTACTAAGTAAAATTGCGAGAAACGATTATATAGATTCTGCAAATTCTATGTCTTTACCGATGATAGATAGTTAGTTTCTAGACGGTTCTGGGAACAATAGGAATAGCCTTTGTTTGTGTATCTATGATGGACAATCTATCATCCTTTCGTCATATTCTTGTTATTGAGGATCAAAAAGCGCGACGTATCGTTGCTTTAGAGGAGGCCACCTATAGTGTTGGCCGAGAATCAAGTAATGATATTGTTATCTATGAAGAAGTTGTTTCCCGTCGCCATGCTACGATTGTCCGAGTTAGACTCAGTCCCCGATTAGATAGTTATTCTTATCGGATTATTGATGGAGATTTAGAAGGTAATCGCAGTACCAATGGTTTATTAATTAATGGGAAGCTAGAACTATCTCATAATTTAAAACATGGTAATATGGTTATTTTTGGTCCGAAGGCTAAGGTCAGTTATTATATTATTTCTACGGCTTTAGATATTGATTTATTTAATCCTCTTGATCCCAAACAATTAGAAGTAGAGGAAGAAACAGTCATGGAAACCATGATTGCTGATGACAATCATCAGCCAACTTTAATTAATGAGGAGAGTTTACAAGGACGAGATCGGAATGATTTGATTCGACTGGCTTCTTTTCCTGAATTAAGTCCTAATCCTATTGTTGAAATTGATTTTACAGGTCATTTAACTTATCTTAATCCTGCCGCTAATATCAAGTTTCAAAGTATTGAACAAGAAAAGTTAAAACATCCTGTTTTAGCCGGTTTACTTTCAGAAGTTCATAACATACAAGGGAATTTATTGTTAAGAGAGGTTATCATTGGGTCAGAGGTTTTTGAACAGTATGTCCATTATTTATCAGAACATCAACTGATTAGGAGTTATTTATTTGATATTACTGCTAGAAAACAGGCGGAAAAAAAATTAGAATATCGGGCTTTTTATGATACTTTGACTGATTTACCTAATCGTAATTATTTTGATAAAAAATTGGAAATTGCGTTGGTTAAAGCCAAGAATAATAAGGACTTAATGGCCTTGCTTTTTCTTGATTTAGATTGTTTTAAAAATATTAATGATACTCTAGGTCATAAAGTTGGAGATCAATTACTAAAAAGTTTTGCTCAAAGGTTAAGTTCTTGTGTAAGAACTAATGATGTTGTATCCCGTTGGGGAGGGGATGAATTTACTTTATTATTACCTAAAATTAATACGCCAGAAGATACTATTAATTTAGCACAACGTATTCTAGATGATCTCAAGCAACCTTTTGAAATTGCAGGTCATCAACTACATATTAAAACCAGTATCGGTATTGCTATTTATCCTCAAGATGGTCATGATGCAGAAACCCTCCTAAAAAATGCAGATGCTGCACTATATAGGGCTAAAGAACGAGGGAGAAATCATTATCGTTGTTATAGTTATAGTTCTACGATGACCTCTAAAGCCTCTTTATTATTAAAATTAGAAAACCTTTTATATCAAGCCTTGGAAGAAGAAAGCTTATCTTTACATTACCAACCTCAATTAAATTTGACCAACAATAAAGTTAGTGGAATGGAGGCACTTTTACGGTGGTATCATCCAGAACTAGGTCATGTATCTCCTCTTAAACTAATTCCTTTAGCAGAAAAAACAGACCTAATTATTCCTATTAGTATCTGGGTTCTAAAAACAGCTTGTCTGCAAAATAAAGCTTGGCAAAAACAAGGTTTCTCTCCTATTCCTATCGCTGTTAATTTATCTACAATACAATTTCAACAGCCAAATTTAGTTGATATTGTGGCCCAGGTTTTAGAAGATACTGGTTTAGAACCTCATCTTTTAGATTTAGAAATTACTGAAACAGCAATGATAAAAAATATAGATTTTTCTCACAAAAATTTACAGAAACTAAGGGAATTAGGAGTACAAATTTCTTTAGATGATTTTGGGACAGGTTATTCTTCTTTGGGGTATTTACAAAAGTTTCCTATTACGACTCTGAAAATTGATCAATCTTTCATCCAAACTTTATCAGATAAGCCTCAAAATACGGCGATTGTTTCTGCTATAATTGCTTTAGGGCAAAGCTTTGATCTTAGGGTCATCGCTGAAGGGGTAGAAACTTTAAAACAGTTAGAACTTTTACAAGGACTCAACTGTAGAGAGATTCAAGGATTTTGGTTTAGTCGTCCCCTCAAACCTAACGATGTGACGACACTTTTAAGTCAGGTGTGAAAATCAAGATGAATCAAAACAAAAAAAATGTCGAGAATCGTTATATCTTGGTTCTTGAAGATAGTAACTGTCGTCGAAGTATTTCCTTAGAAGAGTCGCAATATTCTCTGGGCCGACATTCAAGTAATTCTATTATTATTTATTCTAAACAAGTTTCTCGAAAACACGCTACTTTAATTAAAAAATTTAACCGCAAAACAAATGAAGAGTGTTTTTGGATTTTAGATGGAGATTTAGATGGGGTAAAAAGCAGAAATGGTATTTTTGTAAATGGAGAAAAATGTTCATTTCATGAACTCAAAGATGGGGATTTAATTAATTTTGGTTGTGAAGTAAATGCGAGTTACCACACAGTTTCTATTTCTAAAGTTTCCTCTGGTTTTACTGATAAGGATACAGCGAAGGAATTAGAGAAATCGGTACTTAGACCTATTAAACAAGCAGCAAAACCAAATTTAGAAGATACTGCTGAACAATCGACTTTTATCTTAGTAGATTCCAATTCTTCTCTTAAAGATTTAAGTAATGATGATACTTTTCAAGAGGACTCTTATCTTGATCCTGTCACTGAATTACCTAACCGTATTCTATTCAATGAATATGTATCTATCGCAGTCACTAATGCTAAGCGGAATAAAAATTGTATAGCAATTTTTTTGATAGATATTAAAGGTTTTAGTAAAATTAATGATGCTTTTGGTTATACCATTGGAGACTATTTTTTACAAGCAATTGCTAAACGATTAAAAGATTGTGTAAGAACTGGGGATATCGTCTCTCGTTGGGGAGGGGATGAGTTTGCTATTTTATTACCTCATATTAAAGAAGAGGATAATTTATATAAAATTACTCAACGGATTATTAAAGAACTAAAATATCCTTTTACTGTTGAAAATAATACTCAATCTTTGGTAACTCATTTGGGAATGGCTATTTATCCTAAAAATGGACAAGTTTCTCAAGATCTTTTTAATTATGCAGAAACTCAACTAAGTTATCATAAAAAAACAGGTGATTGTAACCTTATTAAAGAGAATTCAAGGAAAAAGAATGCCTCATTATCACAGATTGAAAAGCGACTTTATGAAGCATTAAACCAAGAAGAATTATGTTTATATTACCAACCTCAATTAAATACCTATAGCAAAACAACGGAAGCAGTGGAAGCTTTTATCCGTTGGCAACATCCAAAATATGGTTTAGTTCCTCCTAAACAATTTTTACCTTGGGTGGATAAAACAGAATTAGTTGTCCCCTTAACTCGCTGGATTTTAGAAAAGGCCTGTACACAAAATAAAGCATGGCAAACTAATCAGTTACCTTCTATTTTAGTCTCGGTTAATTTGTCTATGGCCCAATTTTATCATCCCCAATTAGTTGATATCATTGATGGAATATTAACTTCTACAGGTCTCGATCCCCAATGGTTAGAATTGGAAATTACGGAGGCAGTTATTTTAAAAGATATCAAACTAACTTATCAAGTTTTAAGAGAATTAAAAAGCTTAGGAGTTAGGGTTTGCTTAGATGATTTTGGCATTGGTTATGCTGCTGTTAGTCATCTACATCGACTACCATTTGATACGATTAAAATTGATGTCTCTTTAATCAAAGAAATGGATGATAACCCTAATAACACTACTTTAGTTTCTGCCTTGATTTCTTTGGGAGAAAGTTTTAATATGAGGGTGATTGCTGAAGGAGTAGAAACCCAACAACAACTGAATACTTTACATAATTTACAATGTCAAACCATGCAAGGTTATTATTTTAGTAAACCCCTTTCGGTTGAAGAAACTAGCCAATTTTTAACCCTTAATCATGCAGAATTTTTTGACAATTTAGGGTAAAATTTCTCTACCCACTGCTTCGTAAGCATACCAAGCAGCTTTAGAAGTAGGACTGGAATAATCTCTAGTAATAACACCCTTTTGAGAAGCCTTTTCAAAGACAACTAAAAGAGGAATAGAGGTCTTAAAGCGAGGTAAGTTCGCTTCTTTTAATCTTTTTTTCGCTTCCTGTGCGCTTTTGGTACGAGCATCTACTTTGGTTAACAATACTTTAAAATTAGCATTAAGAGCCTCTAACTGTTCTACGGCCTTAAAGGTTGCGTCTAAATCTAAATGATTGGGGGTTGTGGGGATAATTAATAAGTCACTGCCATCAGCGAGATCCTTAAATTCTTCTGGTTCCGGTCTAGCCCTCGTATCAACGATAATATGGGGATATTTACGGATAATACTGGTTGAGCCTGCCTGGGATGCCACATGAAACGGCAGTTTATCCTCCCTAGACCAAATTAGCGCGGAACGGTTGCGATCGGCATCGATCAGCAAAGTAGGTGCCTTTCCTTGTAAATAAGCAGCGAGATGGATCGAAGTGGTGGTTTTGCCGACACCCCCTTTTAAAGCAGTGATAGAAATGATCATGATCTAGTTTACTGATTGACCGAATTTATATATTTCTTCCCGTTCCTAGATTACACTACCTTGACCCCCTTTTTTCTAATGACAGTTAAAAAATGGTCACCTATAAGAAACTTATTTTGTTGGCTTTGCGTCTCAACTAGAGTGTGTGTGAGGAGTAAGAACGAAAGACAAAAGCCTTTGAGGTCGAAACATGGCCAGACTCTTAAAGGCTTTTTTTCTTGCTTAGATTTCCGTTTCTCCCACATTTACTCCTTCATAAACATCTCTGATATTTATTTTTATAGGAACAGTTGTTAATTGAATTATTGGTTTTTCATCTTCGTATTCTTGTATTAACCAATTACTTTCTGCTGTTTTGGTATAGTGCATAATTAATTGTTTATCTTGTGCGATTAAAATATATTCTTGAAAAGTAGGAAGAGAACTATAGAAACGAAACTTATCTCCTTGATCCTAGTTTTGTGTAGATAAGGGCTAAATATTCTTGTGGTGTGTAATATTGGTTTTTAGTTTGAGTAACCATTGATGACTTAAGAGATATGTTTATTTAATTCTAACTGATAATTTTCAGTGTATTAATTCTGATTTTTTTGTATTTGGCTACTAATGCCAATAAGTAATAACGTTAATCCTTGAATTACTGTTACAATAGTCACAGGAACCTCCACACTTCTTTGCATAATATTCGCCCCACTTAATAAAGCACCAAAGAATAAGGAAGTAAGCAAAACACCAAAGACATTACCCCGACTTAAAAAAGCGATCGCCACGGCATTAAATCCATAACCTGGAGAAAAGTTTTCAAATAAACGGTACTTTAAACCCATAACTTCAGTTCCTCCTGCTAATCCACATAATCCCCCTGATAATGCCATAACTAAAATAATTATTTTGCTAACAGAAATCCCTCCATAGGTAGCTGCTTTAGGGTTGATTCCAACCACTTCTATTTCATAGCCTAAAATTGTTTTTTGTAGCAAAATACCAACAATAATCATAGCAATAATGCCCACAAAAATTCCAGCATGAGCTAAAGTTTTAGGTAATATAATTGGCAATTTAGCAGACTCAGAAATTAAGGGAGAATAAGCACTGGGTGCATTAGCTTCAGCTAAAGAATGATTGACTAAATAACTAATAAAATCAATGGCAATATAGTTAAGTAATAAAGTAGTAATAACTTCATTTATTCCTCGATAAGCTTTCAAAAAACCAGGAATAAGTCCCCACAATGCACCGAGAACAAATCCAAACATTAAGGTTAAAATAATATGTAAAAAACTAGGTATATCTTTAATAAATAATCCAACTAAAGTGCTACCCAATGCCCCTAAATAAATTTGTCCTTCTCCGCCAATATTAAACTGTCCCCCTTTCAAAGCAATTAAAATCCCTAAACTGGATAAAAGTAAGGGGCTAGTTTTGCTTAAAGTATTAGCAAAACCATAATAATTAAATAAAGATTCTTGAAATAAAATACTGTATGCTTCTAAGGGATTTTTGCCAATTAATATAATTAAAATTGCCCCAACTATTAGGGACATTATAATAGCTAAAATTGCATAAATTAGATTATTAATTTTATCTAACAAAATTAAGATTTTCCTCAATTTAAGGACTGGATTTAAACTTCAACGCTTATTAATATACATCTTCTGCACTTAAACCCCCCACACTCCCCCATCCAACCGTAGAAACCCTGAAAAATTTAATCCCGACTAAAACAGTCGGGTATGTTTGACTGAGATTTTTACCCGTGTTAGTATCCAAAAAGATTGACAAAGTGTTACTCAGTACCCAACTATGACCCAGGCAACTCAAACCCAAACAAAACCAGGCTTTGCGCCTACTTTCACCCACCTAGTTTCTAAAGAAGGTGGAGTTAAATACCCTCTCAAAGCCCTTCATGTTTGTGAAGAAACCTTTTCTCCGTTAGAAGTCGCCTACGATTATGAGGCCATTCGCAATCAAGTGAGTCGCGCGACCATCGAAGCTGGTCCTAACTCTATTTGGCGTTATAAAGCGTTTTTGCCTGTAGAAAGCCAAAATCCCATCGATGTTGGCACAGGAATGACTCCTCTTGTTAAATCTCACCGTCTCGCTCGTCGCCTGGGTCTAAAAAATCTTTACATCAAAAACGATGCGGTGAATATGCCCACCCTTAGCTTTAAAGATCGGGTGGTTTCTGTGGCATTAACTCGTGCCAAAGAATTAGGGTTTACCACCGTTTCTTGTGCTAGTACTGGGAATTTAGCCAATTCTACCGCAGCGATCGCGGCTCATGCAGGATTAGATTGTTGTGTGTTCATTCCCTCCGATTTAGAAGCAGGGAAAGTCTTAGGAACCCTCGTCTACAATCCTACCGTGATGGCAGTTAAGGGTAACTACGACCAAGTTAACCGCCTTTGTTGCGAAGTCGGTAACACCTACGGTTGGGGCTTTGTCAATATTAATTTACGTCCCTACTATTCCGAAGGATCTAAAACATTAGGCTTTGAAGTTGCCGAACAGTTGGGCTGGAAATTACCGGATCATGTGGTTGCACCCTTAGCCTCTGGTTCTCTTTATACCAAGATTTACAAAGGTTTCCAAGAATTCATCAAAACCGGCTTAGTAGAAGATAAAGCCGTACGTTTCAGTGGCGCACAAGCGGAAGGATGTTCCCCTATTGCCTCTGCATTTAAGGAAGGACGGGACTTTGTGACCCCCGTTAAACCCAATACCATCGCTAAGTCTATTGCCATCGGCAACCCAGCAGACGGTTACTACGCTTTAGATATTGCCCGTAAGACCAACGGTAATATTGAAAGTGTCACCGATCCTGAGATTGTCGAAGGTATTAAATTATTAGCCGAAACCGAAGGTATCTTCACCGAAACCGCCGGCGGAACAACCGTTGCAGTCCTCAAGAAGTTGGTAGAAGCAGGAAAAATTGATCCTGAAGAAACCACCGTCATTTACATCACTGGTAACGGACTGAAAACCCAAGAAGCGGTACAAGAATACATTGGTGAACCCTTAACCATTGAGCCAAAATTAGACAGTTTTGAGCGTGCATTGGAACGTTCTCGCACCTTAGAGCGTCTAGATTGGCAACAAGTCCTCGTTTAGTTCCCTTTATAGCCGTCAGGGTTTCCTTTATTGTATCCTTGGCGGCTGTTTTTTTTGGCAATTTTTCGCCATCATTATTGATCATTGGTTCATTTTTGGATAACTATGGCTGTTAAAGTATTGATTCCCACTCCTCTGCAAAAATTCACTAACAACCAAGCTACTTTAGAATGTAGCGCAGGAAATGTAGGTGCGTTAATTGAAAAGTTGGAAAGCGATTTTCCTGGTATTAAAGATCGTTTATGCGATGAGAGTGGAACACCCCGTCGCTTCTTAAATTTTTATGTCAATAGCGAAGATATTCGCTTTTTGGACAATACAGAAACGAAATTGGAAGATGGCGATGAAGTTAGTATTGTTCCTGCTGTTGCAGGAGGTTAAATATAATACTGCTCGGTTAAGCTAGAAAACCCTTAATTTCAGAGGGTTAGAGGTGGTAGGGGGAGTCAAAAGAAAGAATTTTCCTTAACCGAGTAGTATTTCACCACCATCTTACAAACTGAGGGTCTCAATTTTAGAATTTGTCGAGTGTTCTTGTTGAATCACCTCGGCATTTTTTGCTTTTTCAGCAGATAGTTGTTTCATCACTTCTTCTACAATCAATTGATGCTCAGCTTCACTAATCTCAAGCTCTAAACGGATCTGGATGAGAACATCTGAATCTTTCTTGATAGCAAAAGAATCCTCGCTAATTGACTCTTTGACCACTCCTTTATAAGCTTTTAGGCGTTTTTGTTTATCAAATCCAGGCAAAATTTTAGCTAAAACATAAACTTCATCTGCATCGAGATCATTGAGGGATCTTCCGTCTAAAAATTCAGGAATATTTACGTTCAGTTTACTGAGTTGTTTGCGAAGACGAACAGCTGAGTTTTCCCTCTGATAAATATAGGGATTTCTTGGCCAAGTTTTATATAACCAGATACCACTAGACAGGGCAATTATTATGGGGAAAAGATATTGTATTTGAACAGGTAACATACGAACAAAATTACGACCTGCGAAAATGAAGAAGAAATTGAAAATAACGAAAGTTACTAGGGTAAACATACGATGACGAACAACTTCGTCGTTAACCAATTTGTTGTTACGAAATAGATAAGCTTTATAACGTTTTTCCAGTTTCTTACCTAACCAATAACTAATTAAACCAAAGGAGCCAATTGTCAAAGGAGCAGCAACTAATTTAGGGATTGCAATGGGATGGTTAAAGAGATAAAAACCTGGATTGAGTAAATTGCTTAACTGGTTTTCTTCATGGGCCCAAACACCAGACATATAATATTCCCAGTTACCTGCATAAAGGTAATAATAAACAAAGTAACCGATCACAAAACCAAAATAAGCATAATAGAGCCATTGTTGTTCGGGTTTGGTAATATTTGCCCAGTAGCCTTTCTCTGCATCAATATCCATGCAAGTCGCTTTACAACCAACACAGTTGCTAGATTCTTGTCCTTGAGAATCTATTGTGCGACACATGGATTGTGTTATTTTTTGACCTTCTCCTTCATGAGCAGCACTATTGAATAATCCTCTCGGTTCTCCGTAAATTTTTTGGACAGGAGCCATAGGACAAAAATATTGACACCAAGATTTACCTTCATACAGATAACCTACTAAAATTGATGCTAAAATAGTGCCAATCAAGAATAAACCTAAAATAGTCCGTTCTGAATTGATAAACAAGATTCTCGCATTAATTCCCAAGTAAAAAAGTCCTAATTGCAAATATAAATGATTACGACCTAACCAAGAATTCTTATGAACTTTTATCCGTTCATAACGAGTTTTTCCTGTTTTAGAATCAACTCGTTTATATCTTTGCAAACCTAAGGCACGGGGAATTTGAGACATAAAAGATAAAGGACAAATACGCCGCCATACCTCATGACCTCCAATCATTAAAATGAAGATGGCTGCTGGCACAATCATACCCCAAAATAAAGCTGCTCCCATACCAAAAGGTTCTTCATTTAAGCAGGTTCCTTGTACTTTAACACATTCAAACTGTGTGATTTTATTAATGTTAAAGGGACTCCAGTTTGTTTCTGGTTGAGTCAACCAGAGAGAGATTGGATCGTAGAATAAAGATGCAATGAGGAATAACCAACTCACGGTTAAAATCCACCTGACTAGGTGCATTGATTTTTCAGAAAGTTTAGCAAACATGGTTTTCAAATACTATAAACAGGTTACAACAAAAGTCAATTCAATTTGGGTACTAAGATTAAAATTAAAATACTCCCCACAGTTTCTGCACTTCTCACATTGACTGAATTGACAACAGCCAAGTTAGTTAGAAACATTTAAAGCGAACTATTAGGTAAGGGAAAAATAAATGGGTTATAGGGAACAGTTAATGTAGAAGGTATAAACCTTTTTTTTATATACTCACATCTTGCGCCCTCTGTCAAACTAGCTAGTTTAGGGAGGGAACAGGGAACGGGGAACAGAGTTTATTTTGACGGTAACTGCTTAATAATTGATTTTTTTTCTTTGGTTATTGAGTTTACCTGTACTGCTGCAAGATATAATTATAGCTTTATAAAGCTAACTATTAGGTAAGGGAAAAATAAATGTGTAATAGGGAACAGTTAATATAGAAGGTGTCAAACTTTCCTTTGTATACCTTTATACAATGTATACTACTTGATCTCTTGTGGAAACACAACCTAACTTTAGGATCTTAAGATCAGAAGATAAGATAGTTCTTGAATAAACTACGAACTGTTTCTATTCTAATATTGTCTGCTATGCTGTTCAATTTGGGGTAGTCTAGGCATGAACTACCTTATTTTTAGGATTAACTAACTTTAAGAGTTTGTGCTTGATTTGTTTATCCGCTAATTCCCATTTCAATTTAGTGTAGTTGCTATCATCGTTACTACCTCCAAAAAATCCCATGGGAATCTCAAAACCACCAGCCATTTCTCGTCCACCTCCATAGTAACGGCCTTGAGGATTTTTCCCTAACGCTTCTTTAATAAATTCATCAGGGTCAAGGGTTAATTTATTGGTGCGTAAAGAACCGATCACAACTTCAAGTTCGTGGGTCTCATCATGAATAATGCCATAAACAACCGCCGTGTGTATATTGTCTTCTGTTACTAAAAAATCTGCTGCTTGGGGAATAGCATCTCGATCTTCGTAACGTAAATAACCCACACCAGCAATGGAAAAACTGTTTTTAATTAGGCGATTTTTCAGCGATCGCTCGATAACATCCATGACATGATGCGATCGCGCCGACTGTAAAACAGCGTTAAGTAACTGGGGATCATAAACACGGGATAAATAAGCGGCCGCTAGTAAATCTTCTTCTTGGGCCTGTCGTAACCCATTGGTATCAGATCGAAGACCGTGCATTAAGGCTGTAGCGCATTTAACATGAGTAACATTACTGCTGTTGAGATCCAGTAACCCTGCTTGTATATACTGAGTGAGAATAGTTGCCGTTGCGCGAATTTTCGGCCTGAGATCCACAAATTCCGCTTGGATACCTCCTTGTTCACTATGATGATCAACGACAATCAAAACAGGAATTCTTGCCTGCTTAACATAAGGCATCAGTTGACTGGTATTACCCTGAGAGTCCACTAAAACACACCCTTGATAAATAGAAAGATCCCGATCTTTGAGAGTGTTTGTACTCCATTTCGTTGCTGGTAAACCAGTTAGTTTAACCAGGGCAATGTTTTCCTGATGGGAAAGAGTCCCTGCATAGACAATATCACATTCTATATCGTAGGGTTGAGCAATTAATTGATAAGCCCAAGCACTGGAAAGAGCATCAGGATCAGGAAAATCTTGAATGACGACAATATGACGCTCACCACGATGATTTTCTAGGGTTTGCTCTAGTTTCTGCGCTAACTTTCCTGTTGACAGATATTGACTCCCTTTTTCTCTTTCTAATGCTATATCTGCCCCTATGTTACCGTCAATTTGACCAAAAGCCGATGGTAAGCAATTTTGTTCATTGTTATTATTTGTAGGGGGAAGTAGGTATGATTTCATTTGTTAAGGTGTGTTTAAGGGATAATCTAAAAGGATTCATAAAGATAACTTCCGGGTTAAGTTTACTACTTTTTGACTATTCTTAGAAATTTGCTATCTTTGTTCAATACAAAGGTGAGCAGCCATAGTAAACTGTATATTTGACTACTTTATTATTTGATTTACTTGTCATTATTGTATCCGATTTGTGCTTCTAATTCAAGGAAATTAATAAAATATTCTCTTACCAAGAAATTAGCAAAAATTATGAAGACTTTAACGATATTTAATATCTAATTGAGATTCCACAATCAAGGTGTACCTGATTAGTCCGACAAACGCTATAGATTTTTGAGGTGTCTTGCTGCTAAATTAAATAAGAATAATTCAGTTGTTGTATATTGATGCGTTGGTTAATTAACAAAGTTGCCTCTTTTCTTTCTGTGTATTATGCTCATATGTTAGAGTATCGAGCAGAAATATTTTTTTGGATTTTGTCTGGTTCCCTGCCAATTATTTTAATGGGGGTGTGGATAAAAGCTTCTCAAGGAGGAGATTTTGCTTTAAGTTCTGTAGAATTTGCTCGTTATTTTTTCTGTGTTTTTCAAGTTCGTCAATTTAGTAATGTTTGGGTAATTTGGGAGTTTGAAAAAGAAGTTATTGAAGGTCAATTATCTTTTAAATTATTATATCCTGTCGATCCTGCTTGGTATCATGTAGCTAGACATATTGCTGAAAAAATGACCCGCTTTCCTATTGCTATTTTAATTACTTTATTGTTCTTTTGGTTGTACCCTGAAGCTATTTTTATTCCTAAGTTGCTCAATATTATCTTAGGATTAATAGCCATTGTTTTAGCTTTTACATTAAGATTCATTATTCAATATACTTTGGCTATGTTTTGTTTTTGGATAGAAAGAGCTAGTTCTATTCAACAATTTTGGTTCTTATTTGATATATTTTTATCAGGAATAACTGCACCTTTAGATGTTTTTCCTTCCGGCATTAAAGAGATTATTTTACTAACTCCTTTTCCTTACACCGTGTATTTCCCTGCATCTTTATTTATTAATCGTCCTGTCAATGTTACTTTGAGTTTCATTATTATGTTAACCTGGATTATTATCTTTTTTATACTCAATCGTTGGTTATGGAGAAAAGGATTAAAACAATATTCAGGAATGGGAGCTTAAATTGAATCATAAATTTCTCTAATATTATGTTAATTAAGTAAGTGATGTGGAAAAAATGAAAAAAATTATTTCTATTTTTTTAATGACAATTTTAGGAACATTATTGATATTTACTGTTCCTACTTTAAGTAAAAATTCTCCAGAAATTCTCTGGGATACTTGGGGAGTGCCTCATATTTATGCTGAAAATAATACGAGTTTATTTAAAGCATTTGGTTGGTCACAAACAAAAAGTCATGGTAATTTACTCTTAAAATTATATGCACAAGCAAGAGGAAAAGCAGCAGAATATTGGGGAATTAATTATTTAGAATCAGATCAATATGTGAGAACAATGGGCATTCCCAAAAGAGCTAAAATATGGTATGAAGAACAAACACCAGAAATGCAGCAATATTTAGATAGTTTTGCCCAGGGAATTAATGATTATGTTAAACAACATCCTGATGAAATAGCAGAAGAATTAAAAATAGTTTTACCCATCACAGGAACCGATATTTTAGCCCATTTTCAACGGGTTATTTATTTTCATTTTTTAACCAACCCCAGGAATATTAAAGCATTACAAAATCTTCCTTCTAAAGCAGGATCAAATGCTTGGGCGATCGCAGGAGAAAAAACAGTAAATAATAATTCAATTTTATTAGCTAATCCTCACTTACCTTGGTCAGATTTTTATCTCTGGTACGAAGCACAATTAACCGCCCCTGGAACCAATTTATATGGTGCAACTCTAGTAGGAATGCCAGTTTTAGCCATTGCCTTTAATGATCATTTAGGCTGGACTTTAACGGTTAATCCTATCGATGGATCAGACATTTATCAGCTAAAATTACAAGAAGATAATTATCTCTTTGATGAACAATTAAAACCCTTAGAGCAAGAAATAGAAAACATCAAAATTCGCCAAAGCAATGGAAGTTTTACAGAGTTACAAATAGGGATAAAAAAATCAATTCATGGTGTAATAATTGAACAACAAAAAGACATTGGTTATGCTTTGAGATTAGCAGGTTTAGAGCATCCCCAAAGTTTAGAACAATTGTGGAAGATGGGACAAGCCAAAAACTTCCAGGAATTTGAAACAAGTTTACAACAATTACAATTGCCATTATTTAACATAATTTATGCCGACAAACAAGATAATATTATGTATCTTTTTAACGGATTAATTCCCCTCCGTTCACAAGGAAATTGGCAAGATTGGCAAGGTATTATAGCAGGAGATAGAGCAGAAACACTCTGGAAAGATTATCATAAATACGAAGAATTACCCCGTCTAATTAATCCTGAAACTGGCTGGTTACAAAACACAAACGATCCCCCTTGGACTAGCACAAATCCTCCTGATTTAAAAGCAGAAGACTTTCCCCCTTATTTTGGTCCCCAAGACTTAGGAAAAGTAACAGATATTTTGCGATCGCAGCGTTCCATTCAGTTATTAAACGAGTCAGATAAACTCAGTTTAGAAGACGTAATTAATAAAAAATTATCATCTAAACTATTAATTACAGATCGCATTTTAGATATCCTTATTTCTACTGCCAAAGCATTAGCAAACCCCATCGGAATAGAAGCAGCACAAGTCCTAGAAAAATGGGATCGTCAAACTAATCCCGACAGTAGAGGTGCCGTATTATTTATGTTATGGGCCACTACCCTAGAATCAAAAAAACTGTTTTCCAAACCCTGGAACCCCCAAACCCCTCTAGAAACACCCACAGGATTAGCCGATATTAACACAGCAGTCGCTGTGTTAGAAGGGATAGCAGCACAAGTTAAACTCTTATATGGTTCTTTGGACATTGCCTGGGGAGACGTGGTAAGAATGCGTTTTGGTGAGCAAGACGTACCTGCTAGGGGTGCGCCAGGAAAATTAGGTACTTTTCAAGTATTAGGAATACAAGCGACCCCAGATAAGAAATTTCAAGTCGTCTCTGGAGATAGTTTTATGATGGCCGTAGAATTCTCTGACCCCATTCAAGCTCAAGGATTAATGGTTTATGGTAACGCAACTCAACCTAACTCACCCCATCCAGGCGATCAATTATCCTTGTATGGACAAGGGAAAATGCGCCCTATTTGGCGCGATCGCAGTATAGTTGAGCAGCATCTAGAATCAAAAGAAAGACTCTGACTGTTTAATGATAACTGTTCACTGTTCACTGTTAAAACAATGGCGATATTTTTGTTAAGATATAAATAATCAGTAAAATTATCCCTATTTTTCGTCTTCAAGTTCTATGGCGAGTTCAATTACAGTTGAAAAAGAAAAATTAGAAAATCCCCCTTTAGATATTCATTTTTTGGGCGATCGCGCACTCCGTCAACCTGCCAAGCGTATCGCCAAAGTGGATGACTCCATTCGCAAACTGGCCACAGAAATGCTCCAAACTATGTATAGTTCTCAAGGTATTGGTTTAGCTGCGCCACAAGTTGGCATTCATAAGCAATTAATTGTCGTTGACTGTGAACCGGATAATCCAGCCAACTCCCCTTTAATTTTAATCAATCCCAAAATAACCAGTTCCTCCAAAGAACTATGCGTGGTAGAAGAGGGATGTCTCAGTATTCCTGGGGTTTATCTAGACGTAACCAGACCTAAAACCATTGAAGTGTCTTTTAAAGATGAACAAGGGAAACCACGAAAAATTAAAGCCACTGAGTTACTATCAAGAGTTATTCAACACGAAATGGACCATCTCAATGGGGTGATGTTTGTTGATAGGGTAGACAATGACTTAGCTTTAACAGAAAAATTACAAGAAAAAGGATTTTCCAGAGGGGCCGTTAAACCTGTAAAATCTTAAGCAATTGATCTATTAATATTTGACAAAACTTAGGAGTAAAAATTGTGACCCCAAAAAGTGGTGTATTTTTGTTAGGATCTTGCATTGCAGCCATTGCTGGTGTAGGTTCTGTATTTGAACTATCATCAGGAACTCCCGATTTAGGAACCTTAAACACCAGTGTCATTTTAGCCTTAAGTATTCCTTTGACCGTCCTATTCTTTGTAGTAGCTGTTAAAGATACTCGAGCTAATATGAAATGAACTGAACAATTATCAGGAAGCTATTGGTATGCAAGGTGAGAGGTGATTGGTATGCAAGTGTGGATTAGTGCGGTTTTCGTCTTATTTGTCTTAGTGCAGTTTTATCAATGGGTGAAAGGCTTTATTTTACCCTTACCTATCTACGTTTTAGCAGGGGCTTTTTTAGCTATTGCCTCTAACTATGATAAAGGAATGGCTATGATCATTTCTTCTTCTAGCAAACAAACTTTAACCCCTTCGGAGAATCAAACCGAAGAAAATGGATAAAAATTAATCTTAAAATTATTGTTATGAGTCTTACCCCTGCTGATGTGCAACCCCTTTTAGTATCGGAAAACCTTGGCGATCGCCTCAAAGGTGTTAACCTCTTACGTGAAATCGATCCTGCCATCGCCTTTAAACTGATTCAACCCTTGATAACAGATACTAATGAACGAGTTCGTTATGCTGCCGTCAGTCAACTCGATCCTTTAGGGAAACAAGATCCAGAGACTGCCCTAAGTTTACTCCGCGATCGCATACAAAATGACACGGAACTAGATGTTAAAGCAGCGGCCGCCGATGTCATTGGTGGACTACAATTAACTGAAGCTTATGATGATTTACAACAACTTTATCATCAAACGTCTGATTGGTTATTACAGTTAAGTATTATCGCCACTTTAGGAGAATTAGGAGAACCCAAAGCTATTGAATTATTAGAAGTTGCCCTACAATCTGATAATGAATTATTGAGAGTTTCTGCGGTGAGTGCTTTAGGAGAATTAGGTAGTAGTGAGGCCATTCCTTTATTGGTTCAATTAGTCAAAGATGAAGACTGGCAAGTTCGTTATCGATTGGTTCAAGCGTTAGTTAGATTAGGAGGAGAAGAAGCTCAACAAACCATTAAAATTTTGGCAGAAGATCCTATAGAACAAGTAGCAAAAGAAGCAAAGGAAAATCTAGCTTAAGGTAATAAGAGAGGCTTAAAAAATAATAGTAATTAGTACTAATTGAATTTGAGAAAGTTATGGTGTGATATTTAATAATTGGTTGACGTTTTTTATGGGAAAGTTGTTCGTTAATTGATTGATATTTTATATGATTTCAACTCCTAAAGATTCGAGAAGCAATTGCGAAATAAAAGGTAATATCTCTTTATTTTGACTATTGTTTCTACCCTCTGTAAAGACAACCAATAAAAGTGGCGGTAGGTTTGGTATTTCAATATAAGCTGCATCATGACGAACTTGAGATGTCCAACCTGCTTTTGACCATAATTTTGCGTTTTTAGGTAAACTTTGCCCTAAAAATCCTCTAATTTGATTTTCTTCTTGACTTTCTTCAATATGTATGGTTGCATCTCTGTTTAATAAAGCCATCATTTGTTGTGATCGCTCTACAGAAACCGCCATTTCTGTCACAATGGCATGAAATAATCTAGCTACAGCATTAGTGGTTAAACGGTTTCGATGTTGCAAATTTTCTCCTACAAATTGCTTTTCTCTGCCATAATAACCATCACACCAAGTTTTTTGATTGACATTAATTTGGTTAAATTCTTGCCACCCAAAGCCCTGAAAATAGCGGTTAATGGCATTACGTTTATCTTTCCAGGTTTCTATGGCTTCAGGATCTAATTCTGGTCCACTGGTGGTATTTGTTAACATATCCACCACCAGACTAGTTGCATCGTTACTGGAGTCTACTATCATATCAGCGATCGCACGATTGAGTTCAGTTGACAGTTTAATTTTGCCCGTTTCCAACCATTGATGTACTGCCACTAGATAAAACAGTTTCACCACACTCGCAGGATATATAAGCTCATCTCCTCGATAAGCGAAACCTTTGATGGGGTGTTGCCAAAATTCTAAGGGAAAGATAATTTCTTCTTTTTCAACCACAACAGGCGTATCATAGATCAATAATGTCAAAGCGCATTGATTGCGGTTTAATTGAGGAAATTTATCCCATGTTTTTATTAATAGTTGTTTACCCAAACTATTTAAAGTTTCATCAGGTGTGAAAAAATTCATATTTTTAATGTGGTAAATAATAGTAAAATCAAAAACTCAAAAAGAAAAATTATCATCAAGATAACACATTTATGAGGCAAATAGGTAAAATATGGCAGTATTTTTTATCAACTATTTCAAAACTTTCACCGTTGATTTTTAAATTTATTGAATCTTTCTGAAGATAATAATTAATCTTCTAGGATACAGTAAAAAACCCTCTCGAACTAATAATTATCTTCCCATAATATCTAAGCTATCCAAACTTTCCCCTTGTAGTTCTGGGTAGCTTATGCTTATAATCCATACAATTACAACAAATTCTCTCTTATCAGTTCGCTATAACTATCTGTCTTTATATTTGAATGCACATCGCTTGGCTTGGGAAAAAATCCCCTTTCTGTGGAAATGTAACTTATGGTCGGGAAGTAACAAACGCCCTTCTAGGCCGAGGTTATCAGGTTAGTTTTCTTCATTTTTCGCAAGAAGAGACAGATTCGACTCATTGGCCACACTGTAAGGAAGTTACCTTACCTTTTCTCTATAAATCGCAAATTTACACTATCCCTACCCCAAAATCTAGTAAGATTTTGATGGATGCTTTGGCAAAACTGAAACCGGATGCGGTTCATGCTTCCCTTACCTTATCTCCTCTGGACTTTCGACTACCGGAAATCTGTCAGGCGTTAAATTTACCCCTCATAGCCACGTTTCACCCCCCTTTTGACAGTAAATTACGTAATTTTAAGTCCAGTACCCAATTTTTAACTTATCAGCTTTATGCGCCATTTTTAGCCCACTACGATAAAGTGATTGTTTTCTCCCGACTACAACAGGAGTTATTAATGAAATTGGGGGTTAATAAAGATAAACTAGCGATTATTCCTAACGGCGTTGATACAGTTAAATATTCCCCAGGTGTTTCCTGTCTTAAGTCTCAAATCAAAGCTAAAAGGTTGTTTGTCTATGTGGGACGTATTGCCACAGAGAAGAACGTAGAAGCCTTGCTAAAGGCTTGGAAACAGGTTGATATGGGAGAGCAGAGTAAATTATTGATTGTGGGTGATGGACACCTTAAACCCTCCTTAGAAGACTTTTATGGTAAAGAACATAATATCTACTGGTTGGGGTTTGTGGCAGATGAACAAAAGCGTATTGATATTTTACGGGCTGCTGATGTCTTTATTTTGCCTTCTTTGGTGGAAGGGTTATCCTTGTCTTTATTAGAGGCCATGGCTTGTAGTGTCGCTTGTATTGCTACGGATGCAGGGGCCGATGGGGAAGTATTAGAAAATGGTGCCGGCGTAGTGTTAGATACTCATGGTGTTACCACACAGTTAAAAACCCTGTTACCTTTGTTTCGAGACCATAGCGAAATTACTCAATTATTAGGGCAAAAGGCCAGACAAAGGGTATTAGATAAATATTCTTTAACCAGTAATATTTCTCAGGTTGAAAAAGTTTATCAAGAGGTTCTAGGTGGCAAAAAATTTTCAATGATGAGTCATTTATAGTTTTGGTTTCGATTAGATTATTTACTTAAATAATTAGCCAATCAAACAATTCTTGAACAGTTAATTGCCAATTTTCTAAATTACTCAAGGCAGGTAAACTAGCTGATTCTGATAAAATTTCTGGTAATTTATTAGGAGAAAATATCATTACTGATTGATCTTGCGAATCGATTAACCAACCTAACTCTGTACCATGTTTTAAACAAAATAGAATCTTTTTAATGACTTGGTTGGCTGATTGTTCTGGAGATAAAATTTCTATAATCCAGTCAGGATAAATATCAAATTTATTCACAATTTTTCCTTCAGGTGTTCTGGGAATTCTAGAATAATAAAAAACCGCTAAATCAGGGACAATAGAGCGTCCAGAAAAACTACAACGTAACTCAGGAAAAGCATAGGCTAATTTATTAGGTAAACTAATATTATTAATGGCTGTTCCTAGACGCATTTGTAAGATACTATGTTCACCTTGAGGCATAGGTTTTTGATAAATAATTCCTTCAACATATTCTTTGGCCGGTTTAGTTTCTGGTTGCTTTAAAAATTCTTTAAGGGTGAAAATTGACTGAATATTTTTACTAATGACCATTAATTTAATATTTGTATTTATAACTTAGTTCATGTAAATTGTTTATGCTCCCCAAAAACACCCCCTTGATTATACTCTAATTACCAAAAATTAATTAACACCGTAGGGGCATAATAATATTATGCCCACATTATAAGGGTTTAAACAGTTCATTTTTAATCGGTGTCATATTTTATATTTATTTGAATTCTACTAAATCGATTTTAACTTCACGATTAAGAGCAAAAGCAATACGGTTTAACATAGAGAGAGAATTTCCTTCATAATCAGCATCTTCAAGACGAGAAATAACAGATTGACTTGTTCCAATCTTGTTAGCTAGTTCTGCCTGACTTAAACCTGATTGTATTCTAGCATCATAAATAAGTTGTGCAACATGGGCATTAATTGTAGCCTGTTGACACATTTGTTGAAGTTGAGAATCATCTCCAATCATGTTATCAATAATTTTGAGAGCGTCAGTAGTTTTAGGCATTATTCTGATATATCTTCTTGATATGTATGTTGTTGTGGGTTGTTCTCAAAGCGTTTTTTACGTTTGATAGCTATGTCAATATCTTTGTTAGGTACTGCCGAAGTTTTCTTAATAATTGCGATCGATAATAATTCTCTTCTTCAGGGTATCGTAATATTGAAATAAAAGCCAGTAATCCAGTAGGGTGGGTTAGACGGCGATAATTTAGGTTATAACAAGAAGATAATAATCCGTCGTAACCCACCAATTTACTTGCAATTATGCTATAAGATTTATAGCATTTAATGGGGTGAAATTGGTTTATAGGTTTTAATAGGGTGCAAGACGATGCAATGGGTTTAATAATATTAAACCCCTACAATTAAACCAAATATTGCCATAACCACACCACCAATACACCTAAACCTAGTCCCCCGAAAGAAGTTGTAGTTACAATAAAAAATGTCTGTACTTTTGAGAAATATCTGTTAAGTTTAGGAGCAGAATTCAAATCATTGAACAGGAACATACCGAACATCAAGGGAGGAAGTAAGAAAACATAAGGGAAATTCTGAGGTTCAATAACTGCACAGAATACCAAGATACTCCAGATAATAAGTAAAGTGATTGTATTAAAATTAGAATCAAGTTCTCTATCTGATTCAAAGGATAAACAGCTAAAAAACATAGTTATTATACCAACTATAATCCAACCCCATAAAGGACTAGAAACCATTAATAAAGCGATAGCAATACAAATAAAATTGAGTGACAAAGGAAGTAATGACAACCAAGGATTGCTATTTATTAATTCACAAAATATTCTTATCTTTGATTTTGGTTTAGAAACTGGAGACGATTTACGCTTCTTATTCAAAGATTTACGTCTAGGAGATATCTGCTTAGGAGGAGTTTGAATAACCGTTGGTTTTGTTGTAACTTTAGGAGGATATAATTTTCTTTCAATCTTCTCTAATTCTTGTAAAATAACTGTTGTATTTGCTGGTCTATTTTTCACTAAACGCTGCATTAATTGATCAATAAAATTCTTTAATAATGGATCAATATTCGGTGCTGCATACTGCCAGTTTAAAGTATCGGTATGAGCATCATAAAATTCCCCAAGAGGTTGCTTAGTTAATAAATGAACAAAAGTTCTTCCCAGTGCAAAAAAGTCTGATTGAGGCACAGGACAACCATTTTGCTGTTCCGTTGGGGTATAGTTTGTGGAATCAATACCAATCGTTCCTGGTTTTCCTGCTTCAGCTTTTGCCATGTAAGTAACAGTTGCTTCCTTAACCGTTCCAAAATCAATTAAAGCTAACCTACCATTAGGTTTTAGCATAATATTAGAGGGTTTAATATCTCGGTGAAAAAACTGCTCTTGATGCACAACTTGTAATATTTCTGTTAATTCCTTGAGCCAGTTTAAAGCAACTCTTTGATTAATGGGTTGTTGCCGTTTATTTAACCAAGTTTCTAAATCTTCTCCCTCTATTTTCTCCATAATTAAACAATGGATAGGTTTTTGACTATCTCTAGCAAAATAGCTAAAATAACCATCACTTTCTACGTGAGGAATCCCAGGATGATTCAGTTTTTTTAATACCTCTGCTTCTTGCTCAAACAATCTTAAAGCATCGGGATCTTCTAACTTTAAAATCTTCAGGACTTTTTCAAAATTTTGGTGGTTATCTCTAACAAGATAAGTAACCCCAAAACCCCCTTCTCCTAGTTTCTTGGAAGCACGATACAAACCTTCTAATAGTAATTCTGAGCCACAATTTCGACACTCTAAATTATGGTCAGAGTTTTCGGGTTGAGTGCATTTAGGATTAATACATAAAGTCATGACAGCATCAATATCAAACAAAAATTTACCTTAATATTAGAATAATTTTTCTGAAATTGCTATAAAAATATCTGTTACAATTCCTTGCTTTTCTTGACTTGACATGATATTATAAGGACAGTGGAAAAGGCGCGCGCTTATCACCTCAGTTCTCAACTATGGGATGCTCTGTTTTGTTTTTCCAGACAATTTGTCAAAAATTGATTGTATTCTATATTGATGTAGTGCAAGCATCTTGCTTGCTGTTGTTAACTGTTGTTAAGGAGATTCCTGGTACATCGAAATGACATTTAACAGCAGTTTTCTTATATATAGATTAAACATTTACATTTCAAAACTCCCCACACTTCCCATCCCTCCCACACTCCTCACACTCACTCAACCCAAATATTAATACACTCAATTGAAAACTGCTATAAGGGCTTTGTTTGCAGAACTCTGTGATGATAGGATAACAAAGGCAAGGAATTAGTATAAATATATGGCAGAAACTTTATTATTTAATGCGCTACGTCAGGCCATTGATGAAGAAATGGGACGAGACGACACAGTATTTGTCTTAGGGGAAGATGTAGGACATTATGGCGGTTCCTATAAAGTAACCAAGGATCTTGCCAAAAAATACGGAGACCTGCGAGTTCTTGATACCCCGATCGCAGAAAATAGCTTTACGGGAATGGCTGTAGGTGCCGCAATGACAGGGTTACGACCGATCATTGAAGGGATGAATATGGGCTTTTTATTATTGGCCTTCAACCAAATTGCCAATAATGCAGGAATGTTGCGCTATACTTCTGGGGGAAACTTTAAGATCCCTATGGTCATACGTGGACCAGGAGGAGTTGGCAGACAGTTAGGGGCCGAACATTCCCAACGCTTAGAAGCTTATTTTCACGCCGTTCCTGGCTTAAAAATTGTCGCCTGTTCTACCCCTTATAACGCCAAAGGACTACTCAAAGCAGCCATTCGCGATGAAAACCCCGTCCTCTTCTTTGAACACGTTTTACTCTACAACCTCAAAGAAACCCTTCCCGATAATGAATATATTGTCCCCTTAGACAAAGCAGAAATAGTCAGAAAAGGGAAAGATGTCACCATTCTCACCTATTCAAGAATGCGTCATCATTGCTTACAGGCCCTCAAAGAAATGGAAGCACAAGGGTACGATCCCGAAATTATTGATTTAATTTCCCTAAAACCCTTCGACTTACAAACCATTGGGGACTCTATTCGCAAAACCCACCGAGTGATCATTGTTGAAGAATGTATGAAAACCGGCGGTATTGCTGCCGAATTAATTGCTTTAATTAATGATAACTTTTTCGACGAATTAGATGCACCGGTCATTCGTTTATCCTCCCAAGACATTCCCACCCCTTACAATGGAATGTTAGAAAGATTAACCATTGTACAGCCTCCCCAAATAGCTGAAGCAGTAGATAAGTTGATGACACTGCATATTTAGTTAGATGAGATGAATAGGGGATAATGGGGTGTGATCAGTTATCAGTGACCAGTTATCAGTTATCTAGTTCCCCAGTCCCCTTGTCTCCCAGTCTCCCTGTCCTAACCCCTTACATAAGCGAATAGTATGAAACAACAAGAACGACGTTTGTTGATCGGTTTTATTATTGCCTTGGTTATCGGTGCGATCGCCCTTCTCAATGTTATTCCCTTACAACTCGGTTTAGATTTGAGGGGTGGGGCCCAGTTAACCATTCAACTCCAACCCACCGAAGAAGTTACAACCATCTCCCAAGAAGACTTAGAAGCAGCGAAAACCGTTCTCGAAAATAGGGTTAATGGGTTAGGAGTTGCTGAACCCGTTGTGCAAACCTTGGGACAAGATAAAATTGTGGTACAGTTGCCCGGTGTTACCGATCCCGAACAAGCAGAACGGGTATTGGGGGGAACTGCACAATTAGAATTTCGTCAACAAAGACAAGGGACAGAAGGACAACTACCTGTTGAATTTGGACTCAGACGAGAAAAACAACGAGAATTAAACGATCTGAGACTGGGAGATACCACCCCTGAAGAAGAAGAACGTATTGCAGAGTTAACCGAGTCTATCAAAGAATCTGACCAAATAATTTTAGACTTATTTGAGTCCGTCGGGTTATCCGGTAAAAATTTGGATAATGCTCGTTATGGGCCAACCCAGGGAACAGAATGGGAGGTTATTATCGACTTTGACAACGAAGGAGGCACAAAGTTCGCTGAACTAACCAAAAACATTGCTGGAACCGGTCGCAGTATCGGGATCTTCTTAGATGATGTTTTGATTAGTGCGCCTGTAGTCGGCGCTCAATTTGCTGCTACTGGTATTACTGGAGGCAGTGCAGTCATCACAGGTGGTTTTACCGTAGACACTGCCAACGAATTGGCCGTACAGTTACGAGGTGGTTCTTTACCTTTCCCTGTGGAAGTAGTGGAAAATCGCACCGTTGGGGCAACTTTGGGACGGGATAGTATCCAACGCAGTATCTATGCTGCGGTGGCTGGTTTAGTGTTAGTTTTAATCTTTATGGGGGTTTATTATCGCTTACCTGGGTTAATTGCTGATTTAGCTCTCGCTGTCTATACTCTCTTAACTTTAGCTTGTTATTCTTTGATTGGCGTTACTTTAACTCTTCCTGGTATTGCCGGGTTTATCCTCAGTATTGGTATGGCAGTGGATGCGAATGTGTTGATTTTTGAACGCACCCGTGAAGAGTTACGGGGTGGCAAAACTTTGTATAGTGGGGTAGAATCGGGCTTTTATCGAGCTTTTTCTAGTATTTTAGATAGTAATGTCACCACGTTGATTGCTTGTGGTGCTTTATTTGGTCTAGGATCTGGGTTAGTTAAAGGCTTTGCTTTAACTTTAGCCATAGGTGTTTTGGTGAGTATGTTTACGGCCTTAACTTGTACTCGAACTTTCTTATTAGCGACGGTGTTGGGACTGCCTACAGTTCGCAAAAAACCACAATTATTCTGTCCTAATTTACCCAAAGTTAGTAAGACTTAGACACAAGACTATTTCTTATTATTGTTCAATTATTGATGTTATTTAACCGAAAAAATGCCCTTAAATCTTATTAAATTAGAACGGTTATGGTGGTCAATTTCTGCCTTAATTATTTTGGGTGGAATCATTGCTATGATCATTTCTTATTCTACCTTTCAAGCCCCATTAAGACCCGGTTTAGATTTTATTGGGGGAACTCGTTTACAGTTACAATTAGCTTGTGGGGTTGAAGACAGTTGCGAGCAAGAGATCGATGTGGGAGAAGTCCGAAATATTCTCACAGAAAAAGAGTTAGGAAACAGCACTATTCAAGTATTAGAAGGAACTATTCTTTCCATTCGCACTAAAAATTTAGATGTGGATGAAAGGACTCAATTGCAACAAGAATTAAACGAAAAGATAGGTGATTTTGATCCCGAGACTATTCAAATTGATACCGTTGGTCCAACAATTGGGAAAGAATTATTTGAGTCAGGAGTTTTAGCGTTATTAGTTTCTTTTTTCGGGATTATTGTCTATCTTAGTGTTCGCTTTAAGTTCGATTATGCTTTATTTGCGATTATTGCTTTAGTCCACGATGTCTTAATTACAGCAGGATTTTTTGCTGTTTTAGGATTAGTTGCTGGAGTGGAAGTGGATAGTTTATTTTTGGTTGCTTTATTAACTATTATTGGCTTTTCTGTTAACGATACTGTGGTTATTTACGATCGCATTCGAGAAAATACAGATAAATATATTGAAGAACTTTCTATTAACGAGATTGTTGAAAATTCTGTTAATCAAAGTTTGACTCGTTCTATTAATACTACTATCACCACTTTATTACCTCTGATTGGTATTTTCTTATTCGGTGGAGAAACCTTGAAATATTTTTCCCTAGCTTTAATTTTAGGGTTCATAGCAGGTTCTTATTCTAGTATTTTTATTGCTAGTACCTTGCTCGCTTGGTGGCGTAACCGTCAGGTGTTGGCTAACAGTTAAGGTTAAGTGTGGGGAGTGTGGGGTGACGGGGAGAGTAAAAAACTGATAACTGATAACTGATAACTGTTATTATTGACAACGGACAAGCATATGTCCGAGTGTTACTTTCTCAACATTAACTCACTTTTTTGAAGTTTTATAAAGATTCTTATCAAAGTCTTTGTGATTGGGACAAATTGGGTCTAAATTGCAGAAATTAGAAACAGTAGCACTTATTCCATTTTCGATTAACGTAAGCTGACACCCTTGTAGGAGAACTCATGAACATTGCAGTGGTGGGCCTCAGTCACAAAACTGCCCCAGTTGAAGTCCGAGAAAAATTAAGTATTCAAGAGGCTAAAATAGAAGAAGCCTTACACCATTTAAAGGGTTATCCTCATATTGAGGAAGTCGCTGTCATTAGCACCTGTAACCGTTTAGAAATTTATGCGGTGGTGACAGACACAGAAAAGGGTGTGGTAGAAATTACTCAATTTTTATCGGAAACCGGTCACATTTCCCTAACCTATCTCCGTCGCTATTTATTTACCCTGCTTCATCAAGACGCAGTACGTCATCTGTTAAGGGTGGCCGCTGGTTTGGAAAGTTTAGTCTTAGGGGAAGGGCAAATTTTAGCCCAGGTGAAAACCACCCATAAATTATCCCAAAAGTACAAAAGTATTAGCAGATTACTAGATCGCCTCTTTAAACAAGCAATCACAGCAGGAAAACGGGTGCGCAGTGAAACTAATATTGGCACCGGTGCGGTATCCATTAGTTCGGCTGCGGTAGAATTAGCTGTAACCAAAGTGGATGACCTAGCTTCCCGTAACATTAGTATTATTGGTGCAGGGAAAATGGCTTGTTTACTGGTGAAGCATCTTGTGGCCAAAGGAGCGACTTCTATCACCGTTGTTAACCGTTCCCAGCGTCGTGCCGAGGAGTTAGCCAAAAAATTCCCTCAAGCTGAGTTAACCCTGGTTTCTTTGGATGAGATGATGACGGTTGTGGGTAACTCTCATATGGTGTTTACTAGCACGGGAGCAACCCAACCTATCTTACATCAAGACAACCTTAAAGAAGTGGTATCCGTTGAACAAGGGTTAATGTTATTTGATATCTCTGTGCCTCGAAATGTGGCTACAAACGTCCAAGATATGGAAATGGTAGAAGCTTATAATGTGGATGATTTAAAGGCTGTGGTGGCGCAAAATCATGCTAGTCGTCGTCAGATGGCTTTAGAGGCGGAAGGGTTACTAGAAGAGGAAGTGGAAGCGTTTGAGTTGTGGTGGCGTTCTTTGGAGACGGTTCCTACTATTAGCTGTTTGAGAACGAAAGTAGAGGGTATTCGTGAACAAGAATTAGAAAAAGCCTTATCCCGTTTAGGAACGGAATTTGCTGAGAAACACCAAGAGGTGATTGAAGCTTTAACCAGAGGTATTGTTAACAAAATATTACACGAACCGATGGTACAACTACGGGCCCAACAAGATATAGAGGCAAGACAGAAATGTTTACAGTCTTTACAAATGTTGTTTGACCTTGAAATTGAAATTGAAAAACAATTTGGTTAAAATAATCTGACCCCTCAACTCCAGAAGTTGGGGGGTCAGCATTTCTGAGTCAAACATCAAAATTTATGTCCTATCCGCGCGTTTTAGTGGTAACAAACTGTACAGGAGAAAAGCGATTTAAACCCAAAAATAAGCTTCAACTGTCAGATTTTCAGGATTCTCAATTATTAATATCTCGTTCAAAACAGTTGAGTGAGTTTGCTTGTTGTGCAGGGGAAATGTACACAGGTGCGCAACATTTACGTTTGATGGAAGGGCTTAATTTGTTGCGTGAAGTAGGAAAGGAAAAGAATAATAATTGTGATATTACAATAGATTTAGCCATTATTTCGGCTGGATATGGCTTAATTGATGAGTATAAAATGATTGTCCCTTATGAAGCTACTTTTAACACAATGAAGGGACAAGAGTTGGATGAATGGGCGCAATTTTTAGGGATTCATGACGCTTTTGAGCAGCTAATTGCTGATTATGATTTGATTTTTATCTTATTAAGTGAAAATTATTTACGTGCGCTTAACTTACCTGTTAAAACCAACTCTAATCAGACGTTTATTTTCTTAGCAAGTTGGGGAAGTAGTGAGTATATTAAAATCAATTTTAGTCAACATTTTGTCCTTCCTTTGTCTAATGCAGAAGCCAAACATTATGGTTACGGATTAGTGGGTTTAAAAGGATTTTTGTTTAAACAATTTGCTCAAACCGTAACACAAGATATTCAATTAATTATTAAACTTTTCAAAAGTCCTGAATTATTTAAAGAAGTAATTAATAGATTAGTTGAACAGAAAGAAAGTTATTCAGTGCCATTAAACTTACCTTTTATTGATGGTAACAATAAACTAAAAAAGCAACGATCTGAGCTATCGGAGGTTATTCCTCTTCCTTCAATTCCTCCTGCAGCTAATTATCATCATGGAATGAAGTATTTTATTCCAGAATGGGACGATTATGTTGACCCCAATTTTGATTTTATTCAAGATCAATTTACACCTAATAGAATTCCTCACAAAGATGATTTTTATGCTCATCAACTGTTTGAATCTCCTAATTACGATGGGATTCTAGTGTCTAAAGTCGTTTTTGACAAAAGCAAAAAAAAACAAAAAGCAATACTACAACAAGGAATTCATGATTATATTCGTTTCTCTGGAGAAATTATAGGAGATTGTGGGGCTTTTGGATACATTAAACAAGAATTTCCTCCTTATACCACCGAAGAAATTTTAGACTATTATCAACAATGTGGGTTTAATTATGGGGTTAGTATTGATCATTTAATTGTTGGTAAATTTGCTGAAAAGGGTATTAGAGAAAAACGCTATGACTTAACAATAAAAAATGCTGAAGAATTCTTGACAAAACACTCACAATATGGGTATAAATTTACCCCAGTAGGGGCAATTCAAGGGTGGAACCCTCAAACTTATGCTGAAGCTGCAAAAGCTTATATAAAAATGGGTTATACTTATTTAGCTGTGGGAGGAGTAGCGAGAGAAAAAATAGAGAAAATTATTGATATTTTACTGGCGATTTATCCTTATTTAACACCAGATATCAAACTTCATTTATTTGGGGTAGGAAGACTAAATGCAGTTCCGATTTTTCGTCATTTAGGTGTTACTAGCTTTGATTCTGCTAGTCCTTTAAGAAAAGCTTGGTTAAGTCCAGAAGCCAACTATCATGGAGTTAATCATAATGTTTATGCAGCTATTAGAATTCCTCAAGCGAATCATAGGAATAAAAAGATTAAAGAGTTAATTCAATTTGATTGCAAAAGTTATCTAAGCAATTCTATTATTTATTTATTTATTATCACTAGCTTTTGGAAGTGGGAAATCATTCAAATTCTTGAACAAGAAGCTTTAAAAGTGTTAAGAGATTTTGATGAAAATCAAGCTTATATTGATCTGACTCTAGAAACAGTTTTAACTTATAATCAGTTATTTGTAAAAGATAGATTATTGCCTAAGTATAGATTCATGTATAAAATACTTTTAGAAGATAAACCTTGGAAAGACTGTGATTGTGTAATTTGTCAAAGTTTAGGCGTTGATACTTTAATCTTTAGAGGAAATGACCGTAACCGTCGCCGAGGTTTTCATAATACTTATATGTTTTATAAACGATTTAAAGCTTTACTTGAAGAAATGGACTTAAGAGAATTCAATCATAAAAAAATTAGTAATAAGAGTCAAGAAGAAATGATAAAAATAGCTTAATTTTTTGATAAGGTTTAATTTATTCGTCTTTTTTCTATTTGATAGTATTATTTTTTATCAACATGAATAATCATTTTCTTCCTGTCTTTTCTCTAGATTGGATAAAACGCCTAGAACAACTAAATACTCTTGAAGGAGATTATGGCATACTTGCTCCTTTTTCTTGTTATGATAAGCTGTTGGATAAAATTAGGAATTTTGATCAACCTTTTTTGATAGATAGTGGAGTTTTTGAGAAGCATAATAAGTCTTTATATTATCAACTGAATTGTGAGTTTAAGCATGAACAATGGATCCGAAAATTTAACTTAGCTAGTGAAAATAAATTACGCAAAATTATACACAACTATTTGAAACGATGTAACTCTTTTTCTCCTGATTTTGTTTTTGCTCCTGATATTATAGGAGAACCTTTGATTTCCCTCTATTTAGCAAGACTAAGTTGGGATGAATATTGGAAAGAACATAGGAACTATCATTTAATTGGTGTTGTTCAAATGGGAGCAATACTTTATAATTGGAAAGAAAAATCTGTTCCTTCTCAAGATTCTTTCTTGCCTTATTATAACTCACCTAAAAGTTATCTTTCATCTTTAATTAGTGAGTATAAAAATATTGGTTATAAATATCTTGCTTTGGGTGGGTTACTCAAACTAGATAAAAGAAAGAGAACTCACTTAAAATTTGGGTTATCAGTTCAAGAATTAGATAACTTATTAGCTTGGAGTCGACCCGATTTTGTTTTAGGAGGATTGGCTTTGAGTCGTTTAGAGGTGTTAAAAAAGCATAAAGTTTGGGCTGATTCTGCGGGGTGGTTTTGGTGGAATAGTTGCTATGAAAAAAGATTCAAAAACCGTAACGTCTTACAAGAAATCATCAATTTTGCCTCTCATTCGTCTTCAATAAAACAAAACTCAACTTTTTTACTTTGACTTTAACTAACAAAAAAGTTGTTTCTTTCTCATATATTATAAATCTATGTCAGGAAAACTGATGAGATTTGCATTAGGTACGGGTATGTTAAAATAAAGTATACTATTAGTAAATAGTTGATTTTAAACTGTTTCAAGGATAACTTTATGAACACTCAATTAGTTGATTCAATTACCCAGATAATTGAATGCTTAACCCCTGAAGAAAAAGACCTTTTAAAAGAAAAAATTAAGCCTATTCTGCAAGATAAGCACATCAAAAAACCGTCTCATTTTCAAGAGAAAGCCTCTCCTCAAGAATGGAATAATGCTTTTCAAGAATGGATAGACAGTCATAGAAATAAGAATCTTCCGTGTCTTTCTGATGAAGCCATTAGTCGAGAAAATATTTATGGAGAAAGAGGATAATTGGCTTTTTTACTTGACACCAATATTCTATTACGAATGATTGATTTAGACCATCCGATGAATAAAGATGTTACTAATTCAATTAAAAGTTTGCGCTCACAAAATGAACAGCTTTTTATTATTTCTCAAAATCTGATTGAGTTTTGGAATGTTTGTACTCGCCCTCTAGAAAAAAATGGTTTAGGAATGACTGTTTCTGAAACTGAAGGAGAAGTTTCTCGAATAGAAAATATTTTTATTGTTCTTCCTGATACCTCGAAAATTTATCTTCAATGGCGAAATTTAGTCAAAAAATATCAAGTTAAAGGGGTGAAAGTTCATGATACACGCCTAGTTGCTGCTATGTTAGTTTATGAAATTGATAAAATTTTAACGTTTAATGTTAATGATTTTAGACGTTTTTCAGAAATTACAGCCATTCACCCAACAGATATAAGTTAAACCATAATTTCCATTATTCCCACAAATTCCCGAAGCACTTTATGACAAGCTTTAACTGTAGTTTTTGTATTAGAAATAATCGGTTCTTCTGTTGCTCCTATCTGTATTACTCCTCGTTCTAACCAAAATTTATTATCTCTTCGCCAATCCAATTTTTTTAAGTTTTTTAACCACTTTTCTAACTGTTCTGCTGGTACATCTTCTTGATATAAATCATGGGCTAATAGTCCCAATGCTTGTAAAAAAACCGCACTAACTAATAAAGTTTCTTGTCTTTGTTGACTTCGTTCTTCTTTAGTCATCACTCGCCAAGGATTATTATCAAAAATGTTAGCCGATGCTATCCAAAAGCTTCTAGCCCAATTTATTTTTGCTTCTAAATTTTCCTGAGATTTGAGACTAGGAAACATATATTTTGTTGTTGTTACTAAGGTAGAAAGGGTCATTAATTTAGGATTATAATGACCTAAACCTGTTTCTATCATTTCAATATTATCTATAAATTGAGGAACCGTTTCTAGTAAATTCTTAGCCATTAAAACTGCCGGAGAACGTTGGTCAAAATAGTGAGATAAAGAAATACTCGGACGTTGAACTAATAAGTTTTGGTCACGAAATGCTTGACGTTCCTCTTCTAAAGATAATCCTGAATATAACAATACACCGATTTCTAATTGAGACAAATGCTTAAATTTTATTGAATCTTTTTCTTGAATTTCTTTTAAAACTTGATAAATTCCAAAACAGCGATGCTGTCCATCGGTTAAACGTAAACTAACAGAATGATAGGGTAAAAAAAGTTTGCCTTCTTCATACCTTGGTTTTGGTTGAACATTAACACAAATGGGAGGAAAAAATATCATCCCCGTTTGATAATTTTCCAGAATATAAACAGCAATTTGTTTAACCCGTACTTTGTTAAGTTTCCGTTGGGCAAAATCTGGTAACTCAGGCTGATTAGGCACATATAAACGGTTATCATCGATTAATCGGGCAATATCTCCTAAAAAAAGGCTTCCCAAATAGCTTATATGTTTATCTTGAGGACTACGACGCACAGAGACAGCATTAATAATAAGTTCCATCATTAAAATATCTTGTAATCATGTATACATGGTAGCAGGTGTTAGGGGAAGCAGATTAGAATTACTAATGTTTTAGATTAAGTATTTTTATTTTGACCCCGACTATTCGAGTTCCCACTGAACTTTATCAAACCTTGCAAGAAATCAAGGTTTCTTTGGAAAGTGAGCATTTTTCCGCAGCACCCACCATGCAAGACTTAGTAAGCGTGTCTGTCAAGCGTTTTATCCGAGATTGGAATAACCCAAAGCAGCAGAAAGAGATTATTGAGGAATTATTAAAGAATCGTCAAGATTCTCGCTCAAAAATGGGGAGACCGAAAAGTGATAATAGTGAGAAGGGAAGATAATGATAGATATTCAGACTTTTCATAGTTGTTTAGCTCAAACTACTGCACGAGGCTATGACTTAGACGATAATCAAAAAAAAGCAGTAGAATATGGAGATGGTCAATTGTGGCTTTTAGCTGGCCCTGGCTCTGGAAAAAGTGAAGTCCTGGTAACACGAACCTTAAAGTTACTTTGTGTAGATAATATTGAGCCTAAATCAATTTTTCTGACAACTTTTACAGAAAAAGCAGCAAGAAACCTTGAGGATCGTTTAGCAACATATCTTGCAGTCTTACAAAACACGGATTCTGACATCAAAGATGTTGATATAGCTGATATTAGAATAGGAACACTACATAGTTTATGCAATGATATTCTACAAGAATACCGCTATCCAAATTACCAAAATGTTCGTCTTTTAGACAAAGTCGAACAAGATTTATTCACTTATCGTTATTCTGATATTTCAAAACATGAAGATTTAGATTTTTGGATACATTTTGATTATGTCGTAAAAACATGGAAAAAGCCAAAGAATCAAAAACCAAAGTATCCACCAAATAAATGGCAACGAGCTAAAGCAGGAGTTACACTTTTTAATCATATTGTAGAAGATTATCTTGATATAGATAGAATGCTTAATGCAGGTGAACATTGGGAAACTTTAGCAGAACTATATCAACAATATTCTCAAGCATTAAAAGATAATTACCGTTGCGACTTTGCTCATCTTCAAGCTTACTTTCTTGAATTTCTTAAGTCTCCTGCTAGTCGACAGTTTTTAGAAGGAGATTACCAAAATCCTCCTTTAAAGTATATATTAGTCGATGAATATCAAGATACTAATCCAATTCAAGAACGTATTTATTTAGCTCTCGCTCATCAAAAACCCCATAATATTACTGTAGTTGGAGATGATGACCAAGCACTATATCGTTTTCGAGGTGGCAATGTTACTTGTATGGTTAATTTTGATAAAGCCTGTCAAGAGATATTTAATCAAACTCCTCATCAACTTCAGCTAGAAAATAACTACCGTTCTCATCCTGATATTGTTAACTTTTTCAATCACTATATCACTTCATTTGCAGAAATGAATGTTTCAGGAGTTCGTGCGCCGAACAAGCAACCAATTATCGCTGCTTCATCTATTTCTGGTAATTATCCTGCTGTTTCTTGGATTCAAACCAAAAACGTAGGAGATTTAGCTAATTCCGTTGCTCAATTTATTCATAATCATTTGATAAGTGATGGTATTATCAAGGATCTCAGTCAATGTGTTTTATTACTACGAAGTGCTAAAGATTCACCTAGAAATGCTGGCCCATTTATTCAAGCATTTCAGAACTTAGGAATCCCTATTTATAATCCTCGTTCTAAGTCTTTTATGGATAGTGGAGAAGTTAAGTGTTTACTAGCAGCACTAATTCAAGTGATTGATAAAAATCATAGTTTTCAATCAAAAAAAGATCCAAAAGGAAAGCCTTTATCTTGGGTTACACCTATTCAAGAATGGTTTGCTACTTTAGATCACATAAGAAATGACTCTAATATATCTACTAATTCTCTAGATGACTACTTAAAAAAGAGCAACACAAAACTATCAGAAGTATGTAAAAATAGCTCATCCCAAGATAATCCAGGACGATTTCTTAAACTAAACTTACTAGAAATTATCTATCGGATTCTAGCACAAGAGCCATTTTTAACATGGAGACAAGATCCTGTTAGGAACTTACGTCTTTCTAAAGTCACTCGTTTATTTGAAGGCTACAATAGTTTTAATTTAGATTCTTTGCGAGCCAATTATACAGGTACTGAAATTGATTCAAGCTTTCTTAATCGTTTTTATAATATGTTTGTTAGCTACTTAATTGAAGCAGGAATTGATGAAGATGAAGATGATGAGGTTATTGTTCCTGAAGGTTCTCTGCCAATTATGACAATTCATCAATCAAAAGGATTAGAGTTTCCTTTCGTATTCGTTGTAACTAAGTTAGGTAGAGAAGGACAAGTCGGAGCAGCACAACAACTTGAGCAAACTTTAGCTCCATTTAGACAGAATCTTTATCCAAGAGTGACTAGAACTCCTGAAGATTTAGCCATAGAAGATGATATTCGCTTGCTTTATGTAGCTTATTCTCGCGCACAGTATGGTCTAATTTTAATAGGAACAAAGACGCAGATTAAAAGCCATATTGCTGTTCCTAATCGAGATCATTTAGAATTTCAACGAAACACAGATGCTCTTATTATATAAATAAAGGTAAAATTAATGACAATAAATAAAAGAAAACCTTTTGAAAATATTTCAATTCCTTCACCTAATATTCCTAATATTAAACGGCGTTACAGTGTGACTCAAGATATTGTCTCATTTAGACGTTGCCCTCGTCAATACGGAACTTTTAATGTCCATAAATATGCACCTGCTTATCAAAATCAGACTTATTTTGGGACTATTCTTCACCAAGTTTTAGATCGTTGTCATACTCATTTTCATGGAAAAATAGATCCTTCAACAAAAGGTTCTCTACCGGATAATAGGAAAATTCTCAGTGATCAAGAAATTCTTGAATATTTTAATGATTTGCAAAAGGCTGAAACAGAAAAAAACAAAAAACCAATTCCTCCCAGTAAAATCATTCAATATTTTATTGAAGTTGACAATGGATTAAAAAGTCAAGGTATTAGAAATATCCCACAAGAGACAAGATTAAAAGCAGTTAGACTACTTCAATATTTTAATGCTCTTGAAGGATCAACACTGTATCCAAGGGTTAAAGATACAGAACATAGATTACAAGCAGATCGTACTGATCATATTCTTCATGGAGTAGTTGATCTTCTTGTTGATTCAGAAAATTTAGAAGCTAATCCTGCTGATTGTGAAATGTGGGACTACAAAGGTAGTAGCTTGTTAGGTGTTAATACTAAAGACCTAGAAAACTATGAATTTCAAATGCGAGTTTATGCAAAACTGTATGAACTAAAACATGGTGTTTTCCCTCGAAAAGCTATTTTATATTTTTTGAATGAACTTGATGGTTCAACTTGTCCATCTCAACGACCAAAAAATGCTCTCTTAGAAGTTAGTATTACTTCTAATGAAATTGATGATGCTGTTAAGGAATTTGCAACAACTGTATTAAAAATTGAAGAAGCGCGTTTGAATGATCAATGGAATCCAGCAACTCCTGGAGATATTAGTGAAAAAGATTGTACTATTTGTGATCTTCGTTGGGATTGTAAAACTCCCAATAATGGACAAGGAGTCAAACTACGATATCCGTAATTTAATTTCATCTAAAGCTTAATTTTTAGTTATTCTTATACGGTTTCAGCAACCCTCAGCAGTTAGTCATCTGGTTGCTGAAGCGTTAATGAAAGAGTTAGGGGACACACTATAGCACTACACATTTCTGTTAGGAAGTTTTTCAAGAGTATACTTAAAATCAAGGAAGGACGAATCACCTAGAAATAATTAAATGCAGTTTATAGATAAACAACCAAAAAACTGCCTAATTAATTCTAGCTAACTAGGCAGTTTTTCAATTATTTATTTACCTATTTATGACGAGAATAATCATCTTGGAAACGAATAATATCATCTTCTCCTAAATATTCGCCATTTTGAACTTCAATCAGGATAAGCTTAATCACCCCGGGGTTTTCTAGACGATGGGAGGTACACTGAGGAACGTAGGTAGATTGATTAGCTCCCAAAATCTCTTCTTTGCCCCCACAAGTCACCTTAGCAGTACCAGAAACAACAATCCAGTGTTCACTGCGGTGGTGGTGCATTTGTAAGCTGAGACGATGACCAGGATTAACTTCAATACGTTTGATCTTATAGCCAGGTCCTTCTTCTAGGGTAGTAAAGGAACCCCAGGGACGCGTTTCAGTAGATGTAATACCTGCATGAGCTACAGAGAAGGGCAAAGTAGCAACTTCACTTTTTTTATTTTCTTTAGCTTGAACCATAATACTTTTTAACTATACAAACGTTAAAATCTAAAAATTTAAACCAACTTGCCAGTATGATAACATAAATTATCAAAAATGACTGTTACCTGAGAAAGTTTAGATTATCTTAAAATTTCAAAGAAATGTTACAATAAAAGTCCAGCAATACAAGCGGTTAGAAAACAAGCCAAAGAACCAGCTATCATGGTTCTCAAACCTAACTTAGCTAAATCTTGTTGACGGTTGGGAGCGATCGCACTTATTCCTCCTATTTGAATACCGATAGTTCCTAAGTTAGAAAAGCCACATAAGGCGTAAGTTGCGATGATTTGACTGCGTGGGGAAATCGTATTTTCTGTTATCAAATTTTTCAGATCAAGATAAGCAATAAATTCGTTTAAAATTGTTTTTTTGCCCAGTAAAATTCCTACTTGTAAACAATCTTGCCACGGAACTCCCATTAACCAAGCAACTGGGGCAAGTAAATAAGAAAAAATCAATTCTAAGGATAGATTAGGTAATCCTAATGGTTGACCAATGGTCCCTAAAATACCATTAATTAAGGCAACTAATCCTAAAATTGCGATTAACATAGCTCCCACATTTAAGGCTAGTTTTAGTCCTTCTAATGCCCCATTTGTGGCTGCATCAATCGCGTTAGTATAAGGGCTTTTAAGTTCAAGAATAACCTCATCCTTAGTTTCAGATTTATTGGTTTCAGGATACATAATTTTAGAGATAGCGAGGGCTGCTGGTGCAGACATTACGGAGGCAGAAATTAAATGAGTTGGAGAAATTCCTATAGCAATATAAGCGGCCATTACACCACCAGCAATAGTGGCAAAACCTCCTGTCATAATAGCGTGTAGTTCTGACAAAGTTAGGGTTTTTATATAAGGTTTAATCATTAAAGGGGCTTCAGTACAACCCACAAAAATATTGGATGCACAACTTAGTGTTTCTGCGCCGGATGTTTTCATAGTACGTATCATTATCCAGCTAATTATATTAACTATACAGGGTAAAATTCCGTAATGGTATAAAATAGCAATAAATGAGGCAAAAAATATAATAGTAGGTAATACTTTAAAAGCAATAAAATGGTCTTGAAAAGTTTCCCCAAAAACAAATTTTGCTCCTACATCAGAATAATCTAAAAAAATTCTAATTGTATTACCCAACCACTCAAAAATCGCTAAGCCAAAGGGAGTTTTTAAGATAAAAATACCAAGAATAAATTGTAATCCTAATCCCCAAGCAACTGTATTCCACCGAATAGCTAAACGGTTGTAAGATACTAAATAAGCGAATCCTAAAAAAACAATTATACCCAATAAAGATATTAAACGTTCCATAATTTTCTCGAATTTTAAACGGTTTTAAATAAACCTTGATCATCTTTACATAAATAGATTATTTTTTCAACAGCATCTAAATTAATTGTTCCATAGACATGAGGAAATTTTTCAGTATCATTGATATTGTGATCGAGATTAGGATTAGGATGTACAGGAGATTCCCATTTGACTTCTGCTAATAATTTATTCGGATTAATTTCTAAGACAATTAATTGCTCATAATCACGATAAAATGTATTAGCAATAGTTATGATTTGAGATTGGGTTGAACAATGAATAAACCTTTCTTTTTCTAGAGAAGTAGATTTATATTCATTTTCAAGTTGTGCTTTCTGCCAATTTTCAAGAGTAGTAATGTGAAAAATCATAATTGTTTTCAAGGATTAATTATTCATTGATGGATTAGCTTGATATCTAACTTCTTGATGGGGAACCCCGAGTGCTATTCCTGCTGTTTCAAATGCTTCTTTAACTCTTAATCTAAACTCTCTTCCTACGGCCCATTGTTGCATTGCCTGAGTTTTAATCCAAACTTGAATTAAGATACCTTGATGAGAAATACTATCCACTCCTAAAATAGAAGCAGGTTCAATAATTTTATCTTTCCAAGTGGGATCATTTTGGATTTCTTGCCCCACTTCATTAATAATTTTTAAGGCTTTTCTGACATCAGCATCGTAAGCAATTTCTATTTTAAATTCAACCCTTGACCAGTCTTTTGTTAAATTTTCTACAATAAAAATTTTACCATTGGGAATAGTAACTAAACGTCCCCCTGAACCTCTAATTTGTGTAATGTAAATATTCATATTTTCCACAAAACCACTGATATTTCCTACCTGAATAACATCCCCAATAGCATAACGATCTGTCCATAAAATCAAAATCCCATTTAACATATCTTCGACCACATTTCGAGATAAAAAGGCAAAAACAAAAGCTACACCTCCCGCACTTGCTAAGACTGTTAAATTAATCCCTAAAAACACGATGGTTCCTACAGTAGCAAGAGTAATAAAAAGAAAACTTGTGCCACTTTTTAGGGCGTTAGAATAGGTACTGACTCGCAAAGTATAACGATTAGAATTAGGGTTAATTAGCTGTGCATTTTTTGCCCATCTATTTAGATAAAAATCAATAAATAGATTGCTCAACTTATCGGCAATATTAGCAGACATCCAAATTAAAGGAATTATAATAGCCTGTCCTAAAAAGAAATAAGTATAACGACGAGTTTCAGGAAAAATTAAAACAATTAAAGTTAAGGCTAATAATAGTAAAAATAATTGTAGCCAAAAAAACAAACCAAGAAATAATTGAATAATATTTTGTTGTCGTTTGATAATTCCCTGTTTCTTTAATGATAAATCAGGAAGGTTCTGAGTAATATTTTGTACTGTATGTTCAACTATAATTTTTGCTTTAGCTAGGGCTTTATCAGGCCGATCAATTACTTTCTGTAAACTAGCTATAATAGAAGACCTATTCAGTTGTACTCTTTGGGAATTTTCTTGATTTTTTTCTGTACTTTGATAGGCGTTATTTACAATAGGTGATTCATCGGAAGATAAAGCCTCTGCATCAACGGTTAAAGACTCTTTTAAAGCTCGTAATTGACCACGAATATGACGATTCCAAATTTTCAAAAAGTGTCTAATAATTCCTAAAATAAGTATAGGAACAGCAACAATAAACAGAATAGCAATAGCAACTCCAAATCTAGCAAAAGGATAATAATAATCGATTTCATAAGCCCAAAGTGCTTCATTAAGACTTTCAGAAATTAGAAAACGCCATTCCTTAGCAATATCTTCAATTAATTGACCTTGATGAAGACGATCCGCTCTATTTACTGTTACAATCGTCTGTGCAGATAAACCCAAGTCAAGTTGTCGTGGCACAAAGACCACAGTTTGATTATTTCTGATACCAATTTCAATTTTGGGTCTAGCAGGATGGTCTCCTAAATTATCGCGATCAAAGAACAAATTTTGCCAATTTGCGATGGCCCCAAATGGAGATTTGATAACATTATCTTGAAACATTAATTCCGACTGACGAACACGATCATAAATGGAATTATAGATACTTTCAACTTGTCTAGCTCTTTCTTCAACAGCAGAAGGTGCATCATTGGGATCATCAAGAGCATCCGGTGTAACCGCAACTTTAAAAACCTTATCTAAACCGCCAAATAAATGAACCTCGCTACACCACAGTCTACCACAACGCTGTGCTTTGTTAGGGTCCCACCAAGGAGTTTCCGATCTAATGGGTGTATTTGCTGAGGCAACCGTAAAAGGAAACTGCCCCACTGCTACAGGACTCCAGGTAACGGTTAAAATGAAAGTAGTTAACCCTAAAATCACGATACGTATTATCATCAATGGCCGAATGGACAACCAACCTGCTATAGCGTTTCTTTTCATAGAAAAAAGTCGTTAGTCTTGATACATAAAAGTCAATGATAAAAGCTATACTAGATTATAGACTTTTAGGTTTAGTTTAACCATTAATTGCAACCTGCTGGTCATACCCTATTGTGATCAGATTATTTGTTATGATACCATAACAATTAGATAAATACGAATTAAAAATAGTAAATTTGTTTTAACTGAGCATTATAATAAATCTTCTTAACGGGTTTAATTCTAGTTGGTAATTGAATTGTTGTTATTGCCGTGATCAAGCTTTATTGGCTTTCTGAAATTGATTTACGGGATCGTCCCGTTGTTGGGGAAAAAGCATGGCTATTGAGTCAACTTAAACAAAGTGGCTACAATGTTTTTCCTGGTTTTGTGATTAGTTCAAGTATATTTCGAGAATTTCTAGATAATTTGAACGATGTGAATTCATTATTAGCAGATTTTCCTGGCTCATCCCTTCATTTGGATGTAGATAATCCTCGAACATTACAGTTAGTTGCCCAACAAAGTCGTCAATCTATTTTAAGTTTATCCTTCCCCTCCCAATGGCGAGAAATCTTAATGGAAGGGGCAACAAAGTTAGGCAGCGAAGCGTTAATTTTACGTAATTCTTTAGGGGGAAGTTTTCCTCTTAATCAAGATATTTCTGGTTTAACTCCTGGACAAGTTTGTTGGAATTTTGCCGATAATTTAGAAATAGCGATTAAGGAAATGTGGGCGCAAATATTGAGCGCAAAAAGTTTATTTTATTGGCAACGTTTAGGGATGAGAATTGACCAACTAAATTTAGGTATTTTGATACAACCGATGGTTAATTCAGTTGCATCTGGGAGAATGATAACTCAATCTAAATATTTTGAAATTGAAGGAAATTGGGGATTAGGAAATAGTTTACTTCAAGGAGATATTTTACCAGATTACTGGAAAGTTGAAGGAGAATCAGGAAAAATTTTAGCAAAAAGATTGGGGAATAAAGCCCGTGCTTATCGTTTGAAAAACAAACCAGAATTGAACCAATCAACAACAGAAAAATGCTTAGAAACTTATTGTCTTAGTGATCAAGAACAGTCACAATATTGTTTGAAATCTGAAGAAATCATGAGAACATTTCAACTTTTTAATGATTTGCATGATTCCTCGATTTCTTGCAATTCTTTAGAATGGATATTGTATAATAATGGTGATAATTCATACTCTGAATTGGCCATAACTCAATTAATTCCATTACCTTATAACCAATTAATTAAAGATACAAAATCAGAGATAATAAACCAAGCATCTCAACATCAACTAATGGGTATTGGTGCTGCCCCAGGACAAATGAAAGGGACTGTTTATTTACTAAATGAAGATAATTTATCTAATATAGTTGCTTCAACACATCCTATTATTGTTACTCAAAAAATTCATCCTTTTCAACTATCTTCTATTAAACAAGCAGCAGGGGTTGTCACTGAAGAGGGAGGAATAACAAGTCATGCAGCTATTTTAGCTAGAGAATTAGGAATTCCTGCGGTTGTGGGTGTTCCTGGGGCAACAACTTGGCTACAAACAGGAGATTCTATCCTTATTGATGGAGATAACGGCAGCATTGTTTTGAATACATCAGATCACAAAGAAATTACTCTTCAAGCATTTCAAGTTAAGCCTGAAAAAACACCTTCTTTAGATTATCCCATAGGCACTAAATTAATGGTTAATTTAACCCAGCCTAGTTCTTTAAGTAAGATGGAAGGTTTACCTTGTGATGGTTTAGGTTTAATTCGTTCAGAATTGATGTTATTAGATTTATGTCCGCCTCATTCTTTAAGAGAATGGTTAGACAATTCTCAAGAGGTTCAAATTATTGAAAAGATTCAGGAAAGAATAACTCAATTTGCTGAATTTTTCCATCCTCAACCAATTTTTTACAGAACCTTTGATGACAAATTTTCGGCCGATAAAAACTGTCGAGGAACCTCTGGTTATAATCTTGATTCAACTTTATTTCGCTTAGAACTACAAGCTTTATCAGCAGTTCAAAAGCAAGGATATGATAATCTTAATATTATTCTACCCTTTGTGAGAACGGTAGATGAATTCCGTTTTTGTCTTGATTTAATTGAAGAGTTTGAATTATCTTTTTCAGAATCATTTCAAGTTTGGATTATGGCAGAAGTACCTTCCATTATTTTTCAACTAGCTGATTATGTTAAAGCTGGTGTACAAGGAATTGCCATTGGTACTAACGATTTAATTCCTTTATTGTTAGGTATAGAACGAAATAAGTTATCCTGGAGTGATATTCCTTCCTCTTATAAATCTTCTATTTCGGGTGCTTTTAAACAGTTAATTGAAGAAGCCAATAGATTAGAAATTCCCTCTTCTGTGTGTGGTCAAATTGTTGTTAATTCTTCTAAAATCATTGAAGATTTGATTAATTGGGGTATTAGCAATATTTCCGTAGAACCGGAAGCAATTGAAAAAACTTATCGAGCGATCGCCAGAACAGAACAAAGATTACTATTAGCATTAGCTAGAGAAAAAAGGAATAATTTAGAATAATTCACCTTGTATTTGTGTTATTATATTTGTGTATGATATCCTGTCTTTAAGGACGGGTTTTCGATTATATTTTTTTCAAATGGCAACTTTTTTAAGACCTTTAAGTTATCAATATCCTTGGTTATATAATACCATTTCTTGTTTAAGTTCCTTAGCGGTAGGTGGAGAAAAGCGGTTTCGTAGTTTATCTCTTGAAGGTATTAGGATTAACTCAGATAGTCAAATTTTAGACCTTTGTTGTGGCAGTGGTCAAACCACTCAATTTTTAGTCGAAAAATCTTCACAAGTTATGGGACTTGATGCTTCTCCTAACGCAATTGAACGGGCTAAAAAACGGGTTCCTCAAGCTAATTATGTTAACGCTTTAGCCGAAAAAATACCCTTTTCTGAGCAAGAATTTGACATAGTTCATAGTAGTGTTGCCTTGCATGAAATGGAAACCGAACAATTAAGGGAAATTATTAAAGAAGTTTATCGAGTTCTCAAACCTGGTGGAATTTTTGCGTTTATTGATTTACATAAACCTACTAATCTTTTATTTTGGCCATCTTTAGCAACATTTATGTGGTTATTTGAAACAGAAACCGCTTGGAAACTATTAGAAACAAATTTGATTAATGAGTTACAATCTTTTGGTTTTAATGACTGTAAACAAAAATTATATGCAGGAGGTAGTTTACAGGTAATTCAAGCAAGAAAGTAATCTCTAGCAATTGTATTTTTTTGGGCTTAATATTATTAAGCCCTTACATAATATACCACTTCTCATACTAGTTGTGAGGTAAATAGTTTTTTGTAGAGACGTTATATGCAAAGTCTCTACGGGGGTTTAGGGTGTACCTCATAAGTCTAAGAAATGCTATAGCTTATCTACGTCGTGATTGAGTGATTTGCCAACTGAGAAAAATAACAGGAATCATCCCCACTAAAACAATGGCTAAAGCAGGGGCTGCGGCATCAGGTAATCGTTCATCGGAAGCATATTGATATACCCTAATGGCTAAGGTATCAAAATTAAAGGGACGAATCACTAAAGTAGCTGGTAATTCTTTCATGACATCGACAAAAACTAACATAATTCCTGTTAGTATGCCTCCAGTCATTAACGGGGTATGAATCTTAATTAAAATCTTGCTAGGAGTTTCTCCTAAACTTCTAGCAGCATCGTCTAAGCTAGGTCTAATTTTCCCTAAACTGGATTCAACCGCACCAAAAGCAACGGGCAGAAATCGCACTAGATAAGCATAAATTAAAGCCAAAATTGTGCCACTAATTAATAACCCTATTTTAACATTAAAAGCCTCTTCTATCATATTAGCGATCGCATTATCTAACCGTGCTACTGGTATCAAAATTCCCACAGCAATCACTGAACCTGGAATCGCATAACCTAAAGCAGCAATTCTCACACTGCTATTCATAAAAAAGCCATCTTTTAGTCTTTTGCCGTAAGCCATAATCAAGGATAAAATCAACGCTGCGATCGCAGTAATTACTGAAACTTTTAAACTATGAACAGCCAATGTGAAAAAGTTATTTTGAAAAGCTGTTTTTGCATTATTAATAACTAAGTCTACTAAATAGATAGAAGGAGCTAAAAAACCTCCAAAAAAAGGAACAAAACAAAATAGAAAAGCTAAAAATGCTCGCCAAGATGTTAACTGATAACGATTAATATGGCTTTTAATACTACTATTTTGATAATAACGAGCTTGACGACGTGACCATAATTCTAAAATAATTAGTGTAAAAATAAATAGCATTAAAAAAGCTGCTAGTTGCGCTGCTGCTGACCTTTCACCTAAACCAAACCAGGTATCATAAATTCCAGTGGTAAAGGTATTTACCCCAAAATATTCAACCGTTCCGAAATCATTTAAAGCTTCCATTAAAGCTAGGGCTAAACCAGCAATAATTCCAGGACGAGCTAAAGGAAGAGCAACTTTAAAAAAGCTTTGCCAAGGACTACAACCTAGAGAACGGCTCGCTTCTAAGGTAGCAATTGACTGTTCTAAAAAAGCGGTTCTAGCTAATAAATAAACATAGGGATAAAGAACCAAAATTAACATCACAATTGCCCCCCATAAAGAACGAATATCAGGGAACCAATAATCATTAACACTTTGCCATCCAAACCAAGAACGAAGTGCCATTTGAACTGGTCCATAATATTCCAACATATTCGTATAAGTATAGGCTAATAAATAGGCAGGAGCAGAAAGAGGAAGCAACAATAACCATTCAAACCAATCACATCCCCAAAAGCGACAGATGGTTACTAACCATGCTGTTACAACCCCAATAATCAATACTCCTATTCCTACTCCAAACATTAGCAGTAAAGAGTTGACAATATAACCAGTTAATACAGTTTCAGCTAAGTGTTTCCATATGGTTCCAGCATCGATAAAAATACTACTAACTACGAATAAAATAGGTGTAGCAATTAAAACAGCTATCATAATAACAACGGTTACCCAACTTGTTGAGGATAGATAATTAATTAAGCTACGGGTGTTAGAAAACATCGGTTTAGAGTTATCCATAAATATTTTGTTCAAGGATTTACATTATATAAGTAACTATTTAATTTATATAGCATTTTAACCCTTAGATGTGAATCTGAATCGTAAAATACTCCTCTAGACTGTACATGTTTATCATTAGGATGTTAAAGATATTCCTCCTTACCCACCAATGACAGTTAAGGGTATAAAAATATCCTAACTATTTTCTGTACGACTATAGTTATTAACAAGGCTCATTCTGGGGTAAAATTGAATATAGTCCTAATTGATTAAAAAGAATTATGAAAGAGTTACCCCCTCTTAATACTGATACCATTAACGCCATTCTCAGTGAAGAAATAGACGATGAAACCGTCAATCAAATGGTGTGGTATTATTTAGGATATCGTTACGATGAAAGTAGCCAAACTTGGGATAATTCCGGGGTAGAAGAATCTTGGAAAGAAGAGTATCCCCAACCACCAAACTTCATTGAAAATCGTCCTCCTACAGTAAAATTAACCCGTTCTATTCCTAAAGAAAATAAACAGTTACTCAAAGAAAAATTGGGATTCAAAGGCTATAAAATAGGAACTTTTGAACCTAGAGATACTCGTCGTGCAACTATGGCTAATTGGTTATTAAGTTACTTGACGATACACTCATAATTATACTATAAAATCTAGCCCTAAATAAGCGAATAATACTAACTATTTCCTTGAGAATATATTTGATTTGTGTAGGGTGGGCAAAGCTATCTAACCAATCAATAGCGGAGAAAAATTTCTATTTTGCCCATCTTAATACGTTAATATTTTATTTTTTAACAGCCTCTTATATAGTAATAAAATTAATAACTAACCAACCTAATAAAATAGCAACTATAGCACCGATTAATGTGTTAATAATATTTACTATTTCATTGGTCATCCATTCTAAATTTTCTTGTAAAGTTGCCCCGATTACACTCTCTAAATTAGTGGCAATAAAAGCAGCGATAATACAATAAAAAATACCGATTAAATTAATTAATCCTACTAGATAACCCACCAAAGCAATGATAGCAGATGCAACAATTCCGGCTAGAGTTCCTTCTAAACTAATAGCCCCTTCTGTACCTGGAGAAACGGGTTTTAAAGTAGTAATTAAAAAAGTACGTTTTCCATAAGCTTTCCCAACCTCTGATGCGGTAGTATCTGATAATTTAGTGCTGAAACTAGCTACATAACCCAATATTAATAATTGTGTCCAAGGAGCGTCAACAAAAAGAGTTCCTAAAGCGCAAAAAGTTGCAATTAAGGCAGAACCCCAAACATTTTCTGGACCCCTTACTCCTGAGCGTTTTTCGGCGATTCCAGCAGCTTCTTTTTCTGCCATACCAATCTTAGTTACTCCCGAACCCACTAAGAAATAAAACATAACAACTGCGTAACCTTGCCAACTCAATGTCGCCCAAACAATTACCCCTAAAATCCAAGCATTAAAATAGCCTAAAGGGGTTAATAATTTTTTAGGAACAATGAAAGCAAAAACAAGCAAAATACTGTTAAGTATAAGTGCAATAATCCAAGAATTGTTTAAGTATAATTCCATCATAATTTTAAAGTTACTCCTGTTTAATAGACTAATTGTTGTGACTTCTTTTAGCTAATAAAGCAGTCCCGTAAGCTGCTTCAGTTTGGTTTGAAATATGTACGGGTATTTGCAGATAACTCTGCCTTATTTTAGTCCAATTTCTGTTTTTTGCTCCACCTCCAGCAGTATAAATTTTAGTAGCAGGAGTTGCCCCTAAAGTTTGTAATTTTTTGTATCCTAATGCTTCAATTTTTGCCATACTTTCTAGTAAACCTTGTAAAAATTCTACCTTATTATCAGGTATTGGCTCAAGTTTAGGTAGTAGTTTTGGATCATTAATGGGAAATCTTTCTCCAGGTTTTAATAAGGGATAATAATCTAATTTTGTCGGTTTAGCAAGATTTATTTTTTGACTCAATTGTTCTAACTCTTCATCCTTAAAAAAGTGTTTTAAGACTTTTCCCCCTGTATTAGATGCACCTCCAGTTAACCATAAATCACCTAAACGATGGCTATAAATCCCCGATGAAATATCTTCAACACGAGTCTTACTTAATAGTTTTAACACTAAAGTTGAACCCAGAGAAGTGACCCCTTCTCCTGGTTTTGTTACACCACTAGCCAAAAAAGCAGCAATACTATCAGTGGTTCCTGTGCAAACCAGACAATGTTTAGGAAAGTTAAACTTTTTAACTATATCGTTACTAACGGTATTTATAGGAGTTCCTGGAGGTAAAACTTCGGGCAAAATTGAGTTAATAGGTAATGCTTTTAACCAGTCAGGATAACATAAATTTTCGACATCATAACCAAGTTTTAAGGCATTATGATAATCACTAATTCCTAATTTTCCATGTAATAAAAATCCTAACCAGTCTGCTTGGTGTAAAAAATAATAATTGTTTTCTACTTTATTTGTTTGCTCCCACCACAAAAGTTTAACTAAACTAGATGTAGAACTATTAATAAGATGGTTTTCTGGAATAATGGTTTTAAACCCATTTAAAATAGTCAAGTCTCGTGACTCGTTATATAAAATAGGTTCTTTAATTGATTCACCTTGCTTATTACAAAATAAGACAGTAGAAGAAGTTCCATTAATAGAAATTGCTTGAATTTTATTTCTGATATCTATTGAAATATTTTCTAAAAGTAGATAAAGAGTATTTTCCCATGTTTGGCTTAAATTCTTAGTATCTTGGTGAGAAAAAGAAAAATTAACTTGACTAATAATTTCTTCCCCTTCATTAATAACAATCCCTCTTGCCCCTGATGTTCCAAAATCAATCCCTAGAAATAACATAATTAAATTAAATTAGGACGTAATTTATAATAGCGATAATTTGTATAATCTGCTAGAATTTTATCATGGTCAAAGCAAAGATTTTTAGGTAATTCCCAAAGATCAAAAACTCGTAAATTTTTAGCATCATCTGCTGCTTGAGCTTGTCCCGTTGCCGTGGCAATAAAAACAATACTCATGGTATGTTTACGTTCATCTCGATTGGGATTAGAATAAACATGGAACTGCTCAATTAAATTAACAGATAGACTAACTTCTTCTTGTGCCTCTCGATAGGCTGCATTTTCTACTGTTTCTCCATAGTCAACAAACCCTCCTGGTAAAGCCCATCCATAAGGAGTATTTTTGCGTTCAATTAAAATAATAGGTCGGTTAGGTTGATCTATTAATTCGATAATAATATCAACCGTAGGAATTGGGTTACGAAATGTCATAATTTTGATTTATTAAACTATAATTACTATACATTGAACCTTCCGTCGCGAGAGCCGCGAGGAATTCCCATATAGACTCTTAACTAGACCAAAGTCCCCGTCAGATCGCCATTACTGGGCTGTTTAACCACGGGCGCACCGACCGCAGTTTGTGCTAAACCTCTTTGTTTTATTACCAAAGAGGCTGCAACATCTCTATCTTGTTCATAGCCACATTCAGGACATTTATGAACTCTTACATCTAGCTCTTTTTTGCCTGTATGTATTCCACAATTAGGACAAATTTGCGAAGTGTAATCTTTATCAACCTTGGCAAAATAGGTATCTGTTTGACTACAAACATATTCTAATATAGTGAAAAATTGAGCTAAACCCATTTTATCTTTCTTCCAAAAGAAGACCCTCGGCTTTGCCGACGTGATGAATTTTGGGGAAGATATCTCGGCTCGTAGTATAATGGTATATAGCGGTAAAGGGCATGGGAATATTCAGGGGATTGGCTTTCCTTACCTCAGATCGTCGGGACAAATATCGCCCTAGAAATTGTAAAGGTGACGCGACTGGTAAATTAGGTTTAGCGGTGACGCACAGCCAAAAAATTAAATAGATTTTAGATCCGTTTGCGGTCGGTGCGCCCGTGAACGCGCTTATAAACAGCCCAGTAATGGCGGTCTGACGGGGACTATTTCGGTAGTCTAGTCAAGAGTCTATATGGGAATCCCTCGCGCCTCTCGCGACGGGAGGTTCAAAAGTAAAGGATAAGAATTAATTAATGTCATTTTTGCGTTCTGGTAGTGGAAAACCTAGTGCGATTAATCTGGTTTTTATTGGCTTGATGGTCATTTCTGTCCTATTAGCCAGTTATACAGGGAAAATGGAAGCTGTTACCCAAGCGAGTGTAGACGCTGCTAAGAGTGCAGTGCAATTAGCTATTGGGTTAATTGGAATTATGGCACTTTGGTTAGGGTTAATTCGTGTTCTCGAAGCAGGAGGATTGATGTTAACTTTAGCTGAGTGGTTAAAACCCTTAATGATTCGCTTATTCCCGGATGTTCCTCCCACTCATCCGGCCATGGGGGCGATGTTATTGAATATCTCAGCTAATATGTTGGGACTAGGAAATGCGGCCACTCCTTTTGGTTTGAAGGCCATGGTTGAACTAAATAAACTTAACCCCTTTCCAGGAACTGCCACTAATGCCATGTGTTTATTTTTGGCCATTAATACCTCCAGTGTCACCTTATTTCCATTGACTATTATTGGCGTAAGAGCAGCCGCAGGGAGTACGCTTCCGGCTGCAATTTGGCTTCCAACCTTAGCAGCGACAACGGTTTCAACAGTGGTAGGAGTTTCCGTTGCTGCTTGGCTAGGTTATAAAGATAAGGATTATGCTGAATCATTCTCGCAATCTTCTGTGCCAAAACCAAAGACTTCTCAAGAAGAAATGGAAACAGACATAGAAGAAGATAATGGTTTAGATACAGAGGAAATCCAAAATTTTGACCACTTATTGTACACTCCTGGTCTACTATCTCGATTAATTGCTTGGGGAATTATGGGGGCATTTTTAGGAGCGGTTTTTTATCGAGGATTGAATAGCGAGAATTATTGGGAATTTATTCGGTCTGATTTTCTTGCCCATTGGTTACTACCAGGTTTAATGCTGTTAATTGTGGTTTATGGTCTGGGAAGAGGTGTAAAAGTCTATGAAGCCGTTACAGAAGGAGCAAAACAAGGTTTTGATATTGCCATTAGCATTATTCCTTTTTTAGTAGCGATTTTAGTGGCTATTGGAATGTTTCGTGCATCAGGAGCGATGGATGAGATTACCGTTTTTTTGAGTCCTTATACAGAGTGGATTGGCCTTCCTGTTGATGTCTTACCGATGGCGTTGTTGCGTCCTTTATCTGGAGGGGGAGCCTTTGGTTTGATGAGTGAAGCGATTGAGCGAGACCCTAATTCCTATAGTGCTTTTGTTTCCTCTATCATGATGGGAAGTACCGAAACGACGTTTTATGTTTTGGCTGTCTACTTTGGGTCTATCGGTATTATGAATATTCGTCACGGATTAGTGGCTGCTTTATTAGCAGATTTTTCAGGGATTTTATCCGCTTGTCTATTAGCTCAAATTTTTTGGGGAGGTTAACGAAGTCAGAAGTTCCTCCCTACGCTCCGGCTCTAGCGAACAGAAGTTGTTTTTGAGACAAAGATTTAAGCTCCGTCTCAAAAACTGTTCGCCTTAAAAGGCGGGGCTTTAGACCCCATGATTTTCGGTAATTGAATAACCCTACCGTGTATACGGGTAGGGATTCTTTTCACAATAAAGAAAATAAACAAAAACTTAAATAATGAAAAATTCATCTTCACCTAACTTGATTTTTATTGGTAGTTTATTATTTCTTATAGGTAGTATAATCTTTACATTTGAAGCAGTATTAAGGATTTTAAATTCGATTTCTATTTTATCTTTAGGAAATTTTATAGCTTGTCTTTTTTTCACTATTGGCTCTTTTCTTTTTCTAATTAAAGCTAAATAGTTGTACTTAAATTTAGACTATGACACTATTTATCTATTCCATAAGTTAAAGGTTGAGGAGTGAGATGATTTTTAGTCATTGACATAACTGGAATCTGATACTAAATCCGGTTCCGAGACCTATTTTATCTGCTAGAAGAGGCAGAGGGCAGGAGGCAGGAGGCAAGAGGGTTTTCAAGTTTTAAGCTATGCAATTTAAAAGGGAATATGGCAAGCGGATTTGGTATGAATTAAGAAAAATTATGTGTTAAAATAATGCTCTAGTTATTTTGAATAATCAATAGAGGAAAAATGGCACCATCACAAAATGAAGGAAAAGCAAACTTGAGTCAACTTTTAAAAGATTCTAAGGGCGAATATTCTTCCGTTAGAGCGCAGACATGGTTAGTTATTCTCTGTTTCGGTGGGGATTGGATTGCACATATTGTTAGGAAGGAACCATTTACTCCCGATTTATCCATAGTAGGAATTGTTGTAGGGGTTTTGGGAGCAAAAGTAGGACAAAAATTTGCAGAAAATAATAAAAGCGATTCCCAATAAACCTAAAAGTTTTAAAATAATTTAGCTATTTCTTATTTTATCCTTCAAATGTATTCTTGATTGCTATAAAAAAAGAAAAAATCAATTGAATTAGAAATAAGAAATGGCTTATTAATATTATTAATTAATGATGTTTCTTGATGCTAGATCCTATTACTGTTGGTCAACAAATTATTAGTAACCCAGAGATTTAAGAGGCAGCAGTAAAGGGTTGAGCAACGGTTTTTTGGGAAAAAGGCAGGGTGATTTCCAGAAGTATTAAATGTTAGAAAAAGGCTTAGAAAAAATATGTTAAAAATGATAAAATAAGAAAAAGTATAGGAAAGTAAAATAAAAAATTTGATTGTTAAACTATTTTGTGGATTAGACAGTTGGACATCAGAATCAGGAGGAATAGTTATTTATTTTGGTCATAGGCTTTGTCTAATTTGATATGTAAAGTTTTCTAATGACATTCAACATTTCTGCTCCGAGATAAAGACAATAATAAGTTAAGCTGCTAAGGTTGATCGTTAGAGAAAATTTATTAGTTAATTTAATCGAAAGTACAAAATATGAGTAAAAATAGTCCTACTTATTTAGCCTTTGATCTAGGTTGGTCTAGTAGTCGCGTAATCTTGGGTTGGCTTTCAGGTGAGAATTGCGATTGCATAGAGATTGAAGAACTATATCGCTTTGATACTCCGAGGACCACAGAACAAGGAGAACTGTATTGGAATTTAGAAACTTTGTGGCAAAAATTAAATGAAGGACTAAGTATCGCCCTTAACTCTAATCCAAATGTTTGTAGTCTTTCAGTGGATTCATGGGGATTTGATTATGTTCCTTTGAATGCTCAAGGTAACAGACTTCGCAATGCTTATTGTTATCGAAGTCCGAGAACAGAAAATGCACGAGACTGGGTATTCGACGGAATTAATGAGTCTTCACTTTATGAAGCAACGGGTATCCAGTTTTTGGAATTCAATACCTTGTGCCAGGTTATGGCAGATCAGCAACAAGAGTTAGATTTACCAGAAAATCGTCTTATGATGGCTGATTATTTTAACTATTGTTTTGCTCAACAGACACAAGATGCTGCCGTATCTGAAGTGTCCCTAGTGAGTACCAGTGGACTACTCGATGTTCACAATCTTGATGCTCCCAGTTGGTCTATAGGAGTGATGAATCAATTAGGAATTCCGGCACAGAGTTGGCCACAAATTGTGCAGTCAGGGACAATTATTGGTTCGGTGAACGATCATCCATCAATTAATGTGATTGCTAGTTGTTCTCATGATACTGCTTGTGCTGTAGCAGCCGTTCCTGTTGCTCCCAATAGCCCAACCTGGGCTTATTTAAGTTGTGGCAGTTGGTCATTACTGGGTGTAGAACGGGATGCCCCCATTACGACTGAAGGGGCCCGACAAGCTAACTTCACAAATGAAGTCGGGTTAGATGGTACTATTCGGTTTTTGACTAACTTGACCGGTTTATGGGTACTTCAAGAATGTCAACATCAACCAGAATGGGAACACTTATGGGTAAGGGGTGAGTGTGACGAGTTTGACTATGATACTTTACTCCAAGAAGCATCTAACGCCGATAACTTTGACATTGCAATTGATTTCAATGCCCCGTCTTTTCAAAATCCAGATAATATGATCACAGCCATCAGAAATTATTGTCATCAAGAAGGATTGCCTGTACCAGAAAGTCCAGGTGAATTAGCACGCATCATCTTTTATAGTTTAGCATCAAGCTATCAGACAGCCCTTAGTCTTTTAGAAATAATAATTAACGAACAAATTGAAATCTTGCATATAGTCGGAGGAGGTGCGCAGAATTATTTACTATGTCAATTAGTGGCTAATGTCTGTCAGCGTCAAGTTGTCGCCGGTCCAACGGAGGCCACTACTCTCGGAAATTTACTGATTCAAGCTCGAACAATGGGACACCTGCCAACAAATGTTTCAATTCGAGAAGTTGTTATAAATAGCACTGACCTAACAATTTATTATCCTTAAACTAGAATGGTGCAACGCCTTTTTTTAGGAATCGCAGCAGTTTATTCATCAATTTCAATGACAATAACTGTTGCATAATCATTAACAGAAGAAGAAGGAATAATAATAGTTAACTCCCCTTCTGGGTCTTCATTAAACAGGGAATCCACAATAGCACACCGTTGATGATATTCTAGAGGAGTTGCAGATGGTAGAGCCAACACAGATTTGACTCTTTTAATGGGAATACCTCGCACTTTAATGGTGTCATAAGGCTTCATTAACAGATGTAGATAAATTCGATTTTCTCGACGAGTCGAAGACTCATAAAATTGCCAAGGTTCCAAGCCAGGTTTTGTGTCTATGATACTCTCGCTGTAATCTTGCATCCAGGTTTTTATAATCTCTAAACGTTCAAGTAATTTTGTTTAAGAGTAGTTTAATAATTAGAAAAACCATTAGATAATAAGTGTAGTCGTTTCAAATAAGTTTGAGACAGAGTAGTGTGAGTATTCTGCTCACTATGGTAACAATACAGTAGGCAAGTTTTTTCTCATTTCTATTTGAATTAACTATAAGTTGTAAAAAATGTCATTCCTTCGTTATCATAGGTATGATATCAAAAAATAAATCTCAATTGATATGTATCTTTTCAACAAGAAATCAAAGTTAATCACATCTTTGATACCCTGGATTTTGACAATTTTAATGAGTTTTAGTTTTTTGGTTTGTCTTCATCCAATTTTAGGACAAGAAAAGCCAACAGCACCCATAATTTTGGAAGGAAGAACCCTATTTTATGTCAGTGAATCAGGACAATATACAGCACAACAAAGAGCAACAGAAGCCAATAATCATTTAGAAAAAATATTAGAAAGCGGTAACGCCCCCGCAGTTGTCGAAATTGATTCAGGGCAAGAAGTTCCCGTGATTACTATTAATAACCGTTATTTTTTATCCGTTACCTATAATGATGTTCCTATCGGAAAAAGTTTAAAAGGACAAGCATTAGCTTGGAAAAATACCCTAGAAGTTGCCATTAGCAAAGCCGAATACGAAAGAACATTACAATATTATATTAAAGCCATTATTTTTGCGATCGCTATTATTTTTATCGCCTCTATTTTATCTTGGAAATTAGGAGTAATTTGGCAACGTTGGCTGAACCCTCTGAAAACAACACCAACCGATCCCAACCCTTCTAATTCTAATTTTTCCTCTCAACCATTAACCGGCCATCCTAGTCAATCTTCTCTTAAGCTTAAGGTATTTATATTGTTAGTTTTATTGACAATAATAAGAGGAATAATTTGGATTATTGCCCTTGTTTATATAAGTAGTTTATTTTCTAAAACTCGCCAATGGAGTGATTTTATCATTGATATTTTAAGATTTAGTTTAATTACTGATATTTTTCCTTTAGGCAATCAGAAGTATTCAGTAATTGACTTTTTTATTTTACTTGGGTTACTAATTGGTTTAGTAACCTTAACTCGAATGGTTAGCCGTGTATTAAAATCAAAATTATTAACTGCAACTGGACTCAGTCGTTCAGTTCAAGACACCACAGCTTTAATTTTTAACTATACCTTTATATTTTTAGGTACTATTGTTGTTCTACAAGTTTGGGGATTAGACCTAAGTTCTTTAACAGTTTTTGCTAGTGTTTTAGGTGTAGGTATTGGTTTGGGACTGCAAGGAATTGCCAAAGAATTTGTTAGTGGATTGGTGTTAATTTTTGAGCGTCCTATACAAATTGGAGATTTTGTTGAAGTTGCTGGATTGATGGGTACAGTAGAAAGAATTAGTGTTAGAAGTACAGAAATTAAGACATTAGATCAAATTTCTGTTATCTTACCTAACTCCCGTTTCTTAGATTCAGAAGTAATTAATTGGAGTCATTCTAGTCCTATTTCGCGCTTAAAAATTCCTGTTAATGTTGCCTATGGTTCTAATTTAGAAACAGTTAAAAACATCTTAACTAATGTTGCTAAAAACCATCAAGATATTTTATCTATGCCATCTCCTCAAGTCTTTTTCTCTGAATTTGGGGACAGTTTTCTTAAGATTAACTTATTGGTTTGGATTAGTAAACCTTATAAACAATTTCAAATTAAAAGCGATATTTACTTCAAAATTGATAGTCACTTTAGACAAGAAGGCATCAAAATTCCTTTCCCCCAAAGAGACTTACACTTCCGTTCTAGTGAATTACCTTCACAAAATATTTCACCCGAGTTGATTAATTCTTTAGCAAATTTATCTAATAGTTTAGCAACCTGGTTAAAAGAAAATTCTAATCATCAGACTAGCCAAGAGCAAAATAAAGATATAAAATTAAATAAAACACAAGAAAAAGAAAATTTTAACCCCGATGAAAACAATATTAGCCATTGAAACCAGTTGTGATGAAACGGCTGTTGCTATTGTTAATGAGCAGAAAATTTATAGTAGTATTGTTGCCTCTCAAATTGACCTCCATAAACGTTATGGTGGGGTAGTTCCAGAAGAAGCCTCACGTCAACATCTTTTAACCATCAACCCTTGTATTGAAGAAGCCTTACAAGTAGCAAAATTGACCTGGAATGATATAGATGGCATTGCAGCAACGGTTGCTCCGGGATTAATTGGAGCTTTAATGGTAGGAGAAACAGCAGGGAAAACCTTAGCCATGATTCATCAAAAACCCTTCTTAGGAATTCACCATTTAGAAGGTCATATTTACGCAACTTATCTCAGTCAACCCGATTGGAAACCACCCTTTTTATGTTTATTAGTATCCGGTGGTCATACCAGTTTAATTCATGTAAAAGATTGTGGTATTTATGAACAATTAGGAAACACTCGTGATGATGCAGCAGGAGAAGCTTTTGATAAAGTAGCCCGATTATTAAACTTAGGCTATCCAGGGGGTCCAATTATTGATAAATTAGCAACTGAAGGCAATCCGAAAAGATTTAGTTTACCCGAAGGAAAAATATCTTTACCCCAAGGCGGTTATCATCCCTATGACTTTAGTTTTAGTGGCTTAAAAACAGCCGTTTTACGATTAGTAGAAAAGCTCAAACAAGAAAATTCGGAATCCTTACCCATTGCAGATTTAGCTGCTAGTTTTCAAGCAACCGTTGCCCGTTCCTTAACCAAAAAAACCATTACTTGCGCCTTAGATCATAACCTAACTCATATTGCCGTTGGTGGTGGAGTTGCTGCCAATAGTGGTTTAAGAAATCATCTTCAAGAAGCAGCAAAAAAACACAATTTAACCGTTCATTTCCCTCCCCTAAAACTTTGCACCGATAACGCTGCCATGATAGCCTGTGCAGCCTGTGATCACCTGGAAAGGGGACATATTTCTTCTTGGAATTTAGGGGTACAATCTCGTTTACCCATTACTGATGTCATGAGTCTATATAGCAGTTCTGATACTTATGAGGTACAGAGATAAATATACTTCATGAGTCCGAGAAACGCTATATTTCGGTTAGTGAGCAGGATGCTCACACTCCCCATCTCCCCATCTCCCCATCTCCCCATCTCCCCATCTCCCCATCTCCCCATCTCCCCATCTCCCCGTCTCCCCATCTCCCCGTCTCCCCGTCTCCCCGTCTCCCCACACTCTCCAAACTCCCCACCCAAAGCGGAACACTTTACGACGGATTATAATTCAATATAATCAAGTAAAATTTTAAAGTCTATCTTTAATTACAATGAAAATTAATCGAACCTTAAAACTGACTTTACTGCTATTATTCGTTATGTCAGGAGCCGGAACCGCTAGTGCTTATTTCGCCTACCAAATGGGCGCTCAAGCCCTTGAAGGGGTTAGTCAACCAGAAATCAATCCCAGCAAGAAACTAGGCAAGGGAACTCAAAAATCCACTGAACCCACTGAATTTAAGCCCATTGACGAAAAAACTATCTTAATCAAAGTATACGACTATACCCATAAGAAAAACGAAGCAGCAGCCACTGAAAAAAAACAAAAATCAAAAAATAACCAAAAAGAAGACAAAACCAGTCAATCTATAGACAGTAACACCCAGGATCTTCAAACCTCCCAAACCGTCGCTAACTTACCCTTACAGGTTAAAGATAGAGGAGTTAAGTTAGAGATAGAAGAGGCCAAAAACGAAGGAACAAGCCTCTCCTTTAAAGTTAATTTACAAAACCAAGGTCTAACCCCCGTCAGATTCCTTTATAGTTTTTTAGAGGTCAAAGATAGTCAAGGACGCTCCTTAAGTGCCATAACAGAGGGACTTCCCCAAGAATTACCCCCCAATAGTGATAATTTTGTCGGTAAAGTCAAAATTCCCCGTGCATTGGTTAATGACAGTCAAACCCTATCTTTCAATTTAACCGATTATCCCGATCAAAAATTACAGTTGAATATCGCTCAAATTCCTGTTATTCAATAAATATTGGTGATTATTACACCGCAAATATGACTACCCAAGCTATCTTGATACGGGCTTTATCAATTCTCTTATTGATAGCCATTAACGCCTTTTTTGTAACAGCAGAATTTGCTATGGTTTCAGTGAGGCGATCGCGCGTTAGTCAATTAGTCAAAGCAGGGGATATTCAAGCGCAAACAGTACAATCTCTGCAACGTAGTCTCGATCGCCTTCTGTCTACCACTCAATTAGGCATTACCCTTTCTAGTTTAGCTTTGGGTTGGATCGGGGAAAGTACCATAGCTAGACTGGTGTTGGAAATTTTAGAAAAATTACCTTTATCTGAGGTTCTCCGCAACAGTTTAGCCCACAGTATTGCTATTCCTCTGGCATTTTTGGCCTTAGCCTATTTACAAATCGTTTTAGGGGAATTATGCCCAAAATCAGTGGCTTTGATTTACTCTGAACAACTAGCCCGTTTTTTGGGTCCGTCTATCGGTGTCATTGCTCAAGTTTTTAACCCCTTTATCTGGATTTTAAACCAATCTACCCGTTATTTGTTACGCAGTGTTGGCATTAAATACAACACAAACGGGGTTTATAGTCAAGTAACAACGGAAGAATTACAGTTGATTATTGCGACGGAAGGAGAATCTGCTGGTTTAGAGGCACAAGAACGAGAATTACTGAAAAATATCTTTGAATTTGGGGAAGTTACCACTTTAGAAGTCATGGTTCCCCGTACCCAGTTAGTAGCGATCGCAGAAACGGCCACTTTTGAAGAGTTGTTAAAGGAAGTAACAGAAACGGGACATTCTCGTTACCCAGTCAAAGGAGACTCCCTTGATGATATTGTAGGCATTATTGATTTTAAAGATTTGGCAGAACCTTTAAGTAAAGGAGAGTTAACTCCAACTGCTTTTATTGAATCTTGGATCAAACCAGTTAAGTTTGTTTCTGAGTCCATGGCCTTAGATGAATTATTAGCTTTGATGCAGCGATCGCAGTTAAAAATGGTGATGGTAGTTGATGAGTTTGGGGGAACATCGGGACTGATTACTATACAAGATGTAATTGAAGAAATTTTGGGCAATGATGCGGAAGGAATTATCGAAGAAGAAGATACTCTAAAAATGATTGATGAACATAATTTTTTGATAGAAGCGCAACTAAATGTTGAAGAATTAAATGATGTTTTAGGGTTAGATTTACCTGTAACGGATGAGTATCAAACTTTGGGTGGATTTTTATTATATCAGTGGCAAAAAATACCGAGCGAAGGAGAAACTTTGAAGTATGAAAATTTATCTTTTACTATTATAGAGTCCCAAGGACCACGCTTGCTACAAATTCATCTCAGACGACAACATCCTCCCATTCTTGCACCTTCAGAAAATCAGATTGAAACTTTACAAAATTCTAATGATAGTAAGAGTGAAACTGATAATAAATGATTTCTCTAATTGTCATTGTGAGCTACGAGAAATCTTCTTAATATCTTCAACATTATAGTAAACTTTTTAAACTAAAATGAAAATGCAGAAGACCTAACTATAAAAATAGCAAAAATCCTGCTTCCACTACATCAAATATAATGCAGTAAACTAGCTAAAAAAAATCTAATTATTAGTGTTAAAAATAGAATAATTTAAGTTAATCTTATGAACGATCAAAAAACATCAAAACCAATTCAAAAAGCTGTAAAAGTTATCCTTGGATATGCTCCATTGGGAGGATCTGCTATTTTGTTAGGATCGTCTATTATTAACTCTGAATGGGGAAACGCTATCATTACTTTTCCTTCAACAGTATTATCTACCATTTGGGCAGCCTATTCTCAATCTTTTTTAGATAGATTAACTGAAATTTATAGCGAGGAAGGAAAAAAGGGTGCTGATGCTTTTAAACGAATTACTGATAGTTTAAGCGAAGCAATAAAATGGCAATTAGCAGCTACCGATAATAAATATCTCAAATGTCAAGGTAACGAATGTGTTCAATATAAAACCGAAGGACTTAATAATATTTTTCGTCCTCAATTAAGAGATGTTTTTGTTTCTCTTGAATTAAGCGGTAGTTTTATCCGCAACTCAGAAGGTAAAAATTTACCCTTATCTCCTGGTTTTTCTTGGGAGCAAGAATTAACACAACAAATGCTTTCTAAAGACGGGTTAAGTATTTGGCACATTCTTAAACAATCATCTAAAAATCCGTCATATCGTTCTTTAATTATTCAAGCTTGGGGAGGATATGGTAAAACCACTTTATTACGTCATGTAACCTATATTTACACCCAAAAATTACACAGAAAAAAAGCTTATAACGCACCTAAATTATTGCCTGTTTTGCTGTACCTAAGAAAATGGCAAGAACTTATTTCTCAACCAAATGCACCAGATTTACCAACTTTAATAGAAAAATATCATATTCCCAATCTTCCCCAAGGAAAAGACCTTAAATTATCAAAAAATTGGGCAATTAATCATCTTCGTAAAGGTCATTTTTTAGTTATGTTTGATGGGTTTGATGAAGTTAAAGAAAAATGGCAAAAATCTGTTAGTGAATGGATGGAAAATTGTCTTAAAAATTATCCTCAAACGTTCTTTATCTTAACTTCCCGTCCTGCTGGTTATCGTCAGTATCAATCAGAATATAAACCCAATACTAACCTATTCGTAAAACCCTTTACCCCAGAACAACAAGCAAGATTTTTACAACAATGGTATTTAAGCAGAGAACGTCATTTAAGTGCTGAACCTAATCAACCTATTGTTAAAGCAGAAGCTGATAGAAAAGCTTCTAGCTTAGTGCAACAACTTCAACCCAAAGAAGGAGAGAAAAACTCTTTAACTGACTTTGCTAAAAATCCTCTTCTCTTAAATATGATTGTTAACTTACATTCTTCTTATCCTGATGGGGAACTACAGCAAGGACGTGGAGACTTATATCGTTCAATTGTTCGCTTACAATTAGGAGATAGACCACTTTCTCGACAAATTGATATGCTTTTAGAACCGAATGAAAGTCAGCAAATATTACAACATTTAGCGTTATTTATGGTTCAAGAAAATTTAACAAAAATTGAACCAGAGTATCTACAAGTAAAACTAACAGAGTACCTACAACTAATTGATGGATCGATTACAGGTCAAAGCTTTCTTAAGAAAATTGAGGAGGTTAGTGAGTTATTAGTGAAAGTGGATGATCAATATGAATTTGCACATAAAAGCTTTCAGGAATATTTAGCTGCTGCTGAAATTAAACGCACTCAACAAGAAGATTTACTACTAAAAAATTGGCAAGATCAATGGTGGAAAGCAATCATTATACTTTATGTTGCACAACTGAGAAACCCTAGTTCTTTTATCCGTGATCTTATTAATATTCAACACCCTAAAGCAACATCTTTAGCTTATGAATGTCTCAAAGAAACCTCTCGTCAAATTGATTTTGAAATAGAAAAGGAATTACAAATCATATCCTCTACTGTACAAAATGCTCGTTATCAAAAACTAGAACAACTCCTCAAAAATCAGCAATTCAAATACGCTGATCAAGAAACCTATCGCTTGATGATTGAAACCGTTGGCAAAGAAGAAGGCCAACTGTTTGACCGGGAAGATTTTGATAATTTCCCTTGCGAGGAATTAAGCATTCTCGATCAACTTTGGGTTAAATATAGTAAGGGTAAGTTTGGCTTCAGTGTACAGAAAAAAATTTATGTGGATGACCTTGGTGGAACAAGAAACTATAATAAAAAAATATGGTATGAGTTTTGCGATCACGTCGGTTGGAGAAAAGGAGGCAGCTATTTGGGAGAACCCGAGGGACACTTTCCTAACCATTTCGCCAGAAACCTTTTGGACACCTTCATAGGTGTTTCTTCTCTCGCGCAAAGACTTATAAACTGTAATATATCGGCTTTATGAAGTCAAAATTTCTAATATTATTGTAGGGACTTAATATTATTAAGCCCATTAGAAATGAAATATTTTCACAAGAAGTCTATTTAACGTTCCTATTTGCTAGACTTAAAAAAGCTTCAGGTTTAACAATTTCTACTTATTGAAAGGGATTTAAAACCAATAGATCCTTATCTCCTGTAATAATAAAATTAGCCTTACCATTAACAGCCAAATTCAAAAAACAATTATCTTTTGTATCCCGACAAACATTAAACCGTTCGACAATGATTACATTTTGAGAAGTTGTTAAAAACTTTGCCAAAAAAGCATAACGTTCTTCATTAGATATATACTTATCAAACTTTTTCCGAAATAAAACCCTTTTAATTTCCCTTACTGTTTCAGCAGAACCTAATAAAATATGTTTTTCAAAAGCTATCTTTATAACACTGAAAGGGACAGAATTAAAGTTCAGTAATGCACTAATAAAAACATTAGTATCAATGACTAATCTTAATTTATTCATCCTCTAACAATTCCTCTAAAATATCAGGAGTCAAACCCCTTGCTTGTGCATTTTTACCAATCTTTTCCATGATTTCAATTAAACTTAAATTTTGCCATTTATCATCTAAAAAAGCTGCAACAAGATAACTTACCTCTTGCTTTGTTTGCTCATCGGCTTTATCATAAGCTTGTCTTGTACTATCTTCAACATTAATCGTAATAGATTGCATAAAACCTAGATTTTTTGTTAATTTTCTGCTAAGTGTTATTATAGCAAAGTTGCCAACTTGTAGAAACCGTACTATTCCCACTAATCCCATCATAGTCTCTCCAGTAGTTATGGTAATAAGAAAAAATTATACTTGGTAGGGTAATTTAGACTTAGGTTTTATTTTGATATAATAAAAAAATGTTGTGAATTTTAGTCAATTTTAATGGATAAATTTAATTATATAGTTTCCTGGTGCTACTTATTGTTAAAATAGAAATATTAAACTCAAAAAAAGAAGCTAATGAATGATAATCTAAACCTAAGTAATTTATCAACCATTCCTATTGCACCAGAAGGTTTTAAATCGGGATTTGTAGGAATAATAGGCCGTCCTAACGTGGGAAAATCAACCCTAATGAATCAATTAATCGGACAAAAAATAGCCATTACTTCTCCAGTTTCCCAAACCACTCGTAACAGACTAAGAGGAATTTTAACCACAGAAAAAGCCCAAATTATCTTTGTAGATACCCCAGGAATACATAAACCCCATCATAGCTTAGGAAAAATTATCGTTAAAAACGCCAAAACAGCTATTAATACTGTTGATATTATTTTATTAGTAGTAGATAGTTCCGTAAAATCAGGAGGAGGCGATCGCTATATAATTGATCTCCTCAAAACCATTAATCAACCCATTATTTTAGGACTCAATAAACAAGATCAACAACCAGAAAACTATCAAGAAATAGATGAAAGTTACGCCACTTTAATTCAAGATTATAATTGGCCAATAATAAAATTTTCCGCACTCACAGGAGATGGCTTAGAAACCCTGCAAAATAGTTTAATTGAACAACTAGATCCAGGACCTTATTATTATCCTCCCGATCTAATTACCGATCAACCCGAAAGATTTATTATGGGAGAATTAATCAGAGAACAAATATTACAAATGACCCGCCAAGAAATTCCCCATTCTGTTGCCATTGCCATCGAAAAAGTAGAAGAAACACCAAAAATAACCAAAATTTTTGCTGCTATTAACGTTGAAAGAAACTCTCAGAAAGGAATTATTATTGGACAAAGAGGGAGTATGCTCAAAGCCATCGGGACTGCTGCCAGAGAACAAATTAAAAAATTAATTGCAGGAGAAGTCTATTTAAAACTTTTTGTCAAAGTTGAACCCCAGTGGAGACAGTCTAACCTACGTCTAGCAGAATTTGGTTATCGAGTAGAAGAGTAATTTTCCAAAAAGATTTCCCAACATTATAATTTTTGGCAAAACACTGGGTACTCTAAACCCAAGAGGCACTCATCCCAAGCTGATAGGACCCAGTCATGAACAGTCGTTACTCTAACCCAGATCAATTTACCGAAGAATCTTTTGATGAAGATATCGCCCAACTCTTTGATGACTTGGGTGAGGACTCAGGTTTTCTAGAATCTGAGCAACAATTAGACGAATTAGTCGATTTATTTGAAAAAGACTTATCAGCCACCTCATGGGACGAAGAATCTAAACCTCTGAGGGAAAGCTCCACCTTATCCTCTTTGCCATCGGATGAGGAAATTAATGAGCTTTTTAATGATGATATAACCTGGGAAGACGATCACAATGGCAACGATGAGAAATCAGGATCAGAACTGGTTAACCTATTAGAAGAAGTCTCAGAAACATGGCAAACATCTTCTCCCCAAGAAGACAGTCATGAGGAATTTTTGGATGATTTAACCTCCGTGTTTGATGAATTTGGCCAAGACGATGAGATGAAAGAGTTGCAAAAACTCATCGGTACAAACGAATCTCAGCAGAAAACCCCTGCCGTCATTTCCTCTATATATCCGCCCTTAGAAACCCTAGAGCAATTTCTAGCACAACCTGCAACCGAAGCAGTTTTAGACGAGACCACCGTTGCCGAATTAGCAGCCTTAATCGCCGCCCCTGCTAAGATTGAAAAAGAGGCAATCTCTTCTACATCACCGGCCACTTTCTCTGAAGTTGCCACAGTTTCCCAAGAACCAGATTCAGAGACAGATGATGGTTTTGGAGAGCTTGAAGACCTCCTTAAACAAGCCGATCGCACCATGGGAGGGTCTCCTACTATTCTGCCATCCCCAGGAAAACGCTTTGCTGGAACATCTGCGGCCCGAGTTACCAAGACAAAAGCCTTTGAACAAACCATGCGGGTTCCCATCAAACAACTGGATAACCTCAGTAACTTGATCGGGGAATTAGTCGTTAAACGCAACAGTTTAGAACAGGATCAAGAAAGACTTAGACAATTTTTAGAGAACCTCCTTAACCAAGTCCATAACCTCAGTGATGTGGGAGGAAGAATGCAAGATTTATACGAACGAACCCTACTGGAAGGAGCTTTATTAGCAACTCGGGGTCAAGGCCGCAGTGGATCGCCAGATATCTTAGGATTGAACAATAATAACCAGAATAACGGGGTCAAACTAGATAATAAGGAAGAAGATAAAGATTTAGATGCCCTGGAAATGGATCGTTTCACCGGTTTCCATTTACTCTCCCAAGAAATGATCGAACTGATTGTTCGGGTTAGAGAATCAGCCTCCGACATTCAATTTTTGGTAGATGAAACCGAACAAGTTGCCCGTAACCTGCGACAAGTAACTACCCAGTTACAAGAAGGGATGACCAAATCTCGCATGGTTCCCTTTGCCAACACAGCCGATCGCTTACCTCGTGCCATTCGGGAAATTTCCAGAAAATTACAAAAACAAGCCAAACTTCTAGTAGATGGGCGAGATGTTCTCATCGATAAGATGATTCTCGAACAACTCTATGATCCCATGACCCACTTGGTCAATAATGCCATTACTCACGGTATTGAAGAACCGGCAATCAGAGAAAAACAGGGTAAACCCCAGGAAGGAAAAATACAATTACAAGCCTTTCTCCAAGGAAATCAAACCGTGCTCACCGTTGCCGATGATGGGGGTGGGATCGATGCCGAACGAGTTAAACGAAAAGCCATCGAAAAAGGTCTGATTAGCTCTGAAGAAGCCAATTTGCTCTCAGAAAGCGAAATTTATGACTTTCTCTTCCATCCAGGGTTTAGTACCCGTGATAAAGCCGATGACTTTGCCGGTCGTGGCGTTGGTTTAGATGTGGTTCGCACCAGTTTACGGGATATTCGGGGATCGGTGAACATTGATTCTAACCCAGGTAAAGGCACCACCTTTACCATTCGTTTACCCCTAACCCTCAGTATCAGTAAAGCCCTCTGTTGTATAAGCGATCGCGCCCGTATTGCCTTTCCTATGGATGGGGTAGAAGACATGAAGGATTATCTACCCAGAGATTTAGTGGAAGATGAAACTGGACAAAAATTCGTAGTTTGGAATAGTCAACGTCTGCAGGTTTATGGCCTCAAAGACCTTTTGTCTTATAACAGGAAACTGGGTCGTAGTAGTGTTTATGGCGGTAAACACGAAGAAGATACCGTGTCTTTGGTCATCTTAAGAGGTGCCGGTACTTTACTGGCGGTACAAGTGGATCAGGTGATTGGAGAACAAGAAATTGTTATTAAACAAATCGAGGGGCCCATTCCTAAACCGGCTGGTATTGCCGGGGCGACGGTACTCGGGGATGGAACCATTATGCCCATCGGGGATGTTCTGGAACTGATCGCTATTGCCCAAGGAAGGTTACGTACCGATAGCAGTAATAGTCTCTGGCAGAAGAAAGATAAAGCCTTTGAAACCTTGACAGGAGAACATAATGAACCCACTGTATTGATTGTGGATGATTCGATTACAGTGCGAGAATTATTATCTTTGAGCTTTAGTAAGGCAGGTTATCGAGTGGAACAGGCTCGCGACGGTCAAGAAGCTTGGGAAAAACTACGTTCTGGTTTACCTTGCGATCTCGTCTTCTGTGATATTGAAATGCCACGCATGAATGGCTTAGAGTTCTTATCCAATGTACAAAAAGAACCTGGTCTTGCCTCCTTACCTGTAGCCTTATTAACCTCCCGTGGGGCTGATCGCCATCGTAAGGTAGCTGCTAAACTCGGCGCAACTGCTTACTTTACGAAACCTTGTCCGGATCAAACCCTCTTAGATGCCGCCGAACGAATGCTAGTAGGAGAAATTTTATTACCTGGTAGCACCAAAAAACCCATGCCCAAACCGTCACCAAGGGCTGATTCTCAGGAAACTGCAACGAATGAGCCATCCTCTTCTTCTGATAGTAACTTGGTATTAATTATTGATGACTCGGTTATGGTTCGAGAAATGTTATCTATGAGCTTTACTAAGGCCGGATATGAGGTAGAACAGGCCAGAGACGGTCAGGAAGCCTGGGAAAAATTACGGGATGGGTTATCTTGTGCTTTAATTCTCTGTGATATCGAAATGCCCCGAATGACAGGGTTAGAATTATTGTCTCGTCTCCAAGAAGATAAGAGACTTGCTGCCATTCCCATTGCTATGATTACCTCCCGTGGAGCGCAGAAAATGCAGCGTATCGCAGCCGAACGGGGGGCTAAGGGGTATTTTGTTAAGCCTTACATAGAAGACGTATTATTAGATGCTGCTAAACGCTTAATTGCTGGGGAGGTTTTACTAGAAGTCAACAGTTTGGTAGAACAATAAAGACACAAACTAAGCTATGATGGTTCCTGAAGCAGTTTAAGATTGTCTAAAATTTTTTCGCACTGATTAAGGCTATTCCCCTCAATCATGTGCATAATACCAACACAGATTTTTAGGAGAATCATGGTAATGAAAACTCTTGTTCGTCTTTTTGCTATTTTAATGGTACTAATCAGTTCCGTGGGTTTTGTGGGTTCTGCTGTTGCGGCTGAATTAAACCCAGTTGATTCTATGTTAACCACAGAATTTGGTCAAAAAATTGACTTAAATAACGATCATATCCGCCAGTTCCGTGATCTTCGTGGATTCTACCCCAATTTGGCTGCTAAAATCATCAAGTATGCTCCTTATGACACTGTAGAAGAAGTCTTGGATATTCCTGGACTCAGCGACCGACAAAAACAGCGTTTAGAATCTAATTTAGACAAGTTTGTGGTAACCCCTCCTGCTGATGAATTAAACGAAGGGGGCGATCGTTTAAATCCTGGACTATACTAAACTATTTTTATTCTAATGTCGCCATTCATCCCTATGCTTCTACAAGGTGGAGATGAATGGCGATTAGCTATTTTTTAGTTCAAAATTACTAAAAACTTCAGAAAAATTGTTAAAGAAAGTTCCATAAGCGAGAAACCTTTGTTACAATAACAGACGATTACTTGCAGTCTACGAGAGAATCTTTGAGTCAATCAATTGATATTCCTACTTTAGATACTTTGGCGCAGGAACTCGCTGCCATACAGCAAACAGGTTCAAAACGTATTGCTTTATTGGGTTCGCGCCATGTCCCCATCACTCATCAACAGTTAATCGAAATGATGAGTTATGCCCTTGTTTTAGGTGGCAACCGCTTGATGACATCCGGTGCAACAGGAACTAATGCAGCCGCTATTAAAGGGGCTATGCGCGCTGATCCCAACCTGCTAACGGTAATTTTACCCCAAAGTTTGAGCAAGCAGCCTAGAGAGTCAAAAGAACAATTAGAGAGGGTCATTCATTTAGTAGAAAACCCCGACAATGATGGGTTATCTTTAGGAGAAGCTAGTGCTTTATGTAACCGAGAAATCGTTTCTCGTTGTCAGCAGTTAATTTGTTTTGCTTTTCATGACAGTCATACCTTGTTAAAAACTTGCGAAGAAGCAGAAGAACAAAGAAAGCTGGTAACTTTATTCTATTTTGATTAATTAGCAACCTGATTTCTATATAAAAAATTGCCTAGTTTTGTTGACACTCTCACCTAAACTGCTGCTTGTAAGTCTTTGGCTGCCTCATCGAGTTGACGAGTTGAAGTTTTAACTTGGCTGATCCCAACAGAGGTTTCTTGCGCCCCTAAGTTAATGTTATTCATGACAGAAAGCACTTCCTGAACAGCCACCGCTTGTTGTCTGGCAGACAAAGATATTTGTTGACTATTGACGAAAACAGTATTTACTGCATCTGTTACTCCCGCAAAAGTGGCAGCGGTTCCTTGGGTGAGTTTGATTCCTTCTTCGGTTTTCTTGGTTCCTTCATCCGTTACCATGACGGTACTGTTCATGGCTGTTTGGATATCTGTAATCAAATTATTGATTTTATCGGCAGAGTTTTTGCTTTCATCAGCCAGTTTGCGAATTTCTCGGGCAACAACGGCAAACCCTTTCCCTTGTTCTCCTGCGCGGACGGCTTCTACCGCAGCATTTAGGGCTAACATATTGGTCTGATTGGCTAAATCAGCAACCAGTTCCGATACCCCGACAATTTGACCTGTTTGCTCGCTCAGACGAATGATTTGTTCAGCGATCGCTTCCACTTGTTCTCTGAGCATATTCATGCTTTCTTGGGTTTGTTGTACCGCTTGGGTTCCTTGTTCAACTAATGTCAACGCTTTTTGCGCTCCTGCTGATGAAGCTTCGGCTTGTTCTGCCGCTTGTAGGGAGGCTGCTCCTAGTTCATTCATCGTGGTGGTGGTTTCGTGAACAGAACTAGCTTGTTGAGAAATAGTCCCTTCTTGTTGTTCAATAGTGGTGACAATTTCTGTGGAGGAAGAGGCAATATTTCCCGTAAATGTATTCATTGATAAAGCAATATTCCGAATAGTAATCACAATTGCTCCAGCCACAAGCAATTGTATTACTACTAGAATATATTTAACCAGTTTGAAGTTTGTGGCCTGTTTCTCAACAATATCTTCTGCTGCAAATACTGCGTCGTTAGTGACTTTGAATAAGTCTTCACTGGCTTTCAATAGTTCACTTGAATATTGAGAATTTTCTCGATTTTTTTGGACTATTTTTTGAATATTTTTCCAAGATTTATCAACTTTTCTTATCTTATCTAAAAAATCAGAATCCTTCGTTTTTTCTAGGTCAAACTCTTTGCCGCCATTAATTAATTCATTAATTCTACGGCTCAGAGCTTGAATTAATTCATCATTTTCTTGTCTTGATAATTCTAATTTAATTGCTTGTTGAGTCCCTCCCCTAACAATTCCTGCTTCATTCACTCTATGTGCATCTTTTACGTTAAACATTGATAAGCTTATAATTGTTCCCGATGTTGTCAGTATAACACCAGCAACACATAGTTTTAATTGAGTTGAAATTTTCATGGATTTCATAAATTTTATCATAAGACAATTTTTTTTGCTTCTTTTCTTAATCTACCCATTTAAAAGTTAAAAATTATCATATTTATCCCTCTTCTGTCACTTTCCGAAATTCTGACGAATTTCCATCATTACAGCCAACGACACCTTACGAGAGAATCAGGGTTTGACCCACATTTTTCGGAGTCTGACAGAAGAGGGTTATAGCAGTCGCCAAGACTATTAGGACATTTTTCTGTTGCCTGTTGCCTTAAAATACAATTTATGTGTCCTAACTAGCCTGTCTATTGCTATATCTTTTCAAGATTTCCTTAGAAAACTGTGTATTTAGGCTCTAAGAGCAAGAAATATGTCTATTTTTATAGATTACATTGGCTTTTTGATTGTTTACTCCGAAATATGAGGAAGGAGGAATAACAGTTAAAGAGATGGAAAATGTTCTAACTAATTTTTAATCTGTTTGTATCGTTCTTTAAACTCTCTTTGTTGCTGTTTATGATCAACAATAGGTTGAGGATAACCACAACTATGGGCTTCTAAAGGTGGTATTTTTCCTGTTACTAAATATTCTGTATCAAGAGAACTTATTTCAGGAACCCATAAACGAATATATTCACCATCAGGGTCATATTTTTGTGCTTGACTAGCAGGGTTAAAAATGCGTAAGGGTTTCGGGTCCATTCCACTAGATGCACTCCATTGCCACCCTCCATTATTAGCAGATAAGTCTCCATCGATCAATTTTTGCATAAAATATTTTTCTCCCCACTGCCAATTTATAATTAAATCTTTGGTCAAAAAACTAGCAACAATCATGCGACATCTGTTGTGCATCCATCCGGTTTCATTTAACTGTCTCATGGCAGCGTCAACAATAGGATAACCTGTTTTTCCTTCGCACCAAGCTTGAAAATATTGTTGATTATTATCCCAAGAAAAGTCTTTAAATTCTTGTCGATAGGGACCTTCTTCTAACTCAGGGAAAAAGTACATACAATGTTGATAAAATTCTCGCCAAGCAATTTCTTTTTGCCAAGTTTGTATGTTGTCTCTTGCTTCATCACTGCGGGTATTTTCATAAGCTGTAACGGTTGCTTGCCAAACCTCGCGAATACCAATAACACCGAATTTTAAAGCAGGACTCAGTGTAGAAGTTGCGTTAATAGCAGGGTAATTTCTTTGTTCTTGATAATTATAAACTGCACTATCACAAAAGTAATTAAGTTGTTCTTTAGCTGCTGTTTCTCCTACTTCTAAAATCAAGGGGGCATCCCAACTATAACCTAAGTCTTTGGCTGTAGGTAAGTCAATCATTCCTAAGTCTTTGACTAGGTTTATTTCTGCCTCGCTTAAACTGTCTAATTTTTCCAGCGATTGAGCAATATTAGCTTTTTCTTCTTTGATCCAACTGCGCCAAAAAGGAGTATAAACTTTATAAGGAGCATTATTACTTTTAGTGAGGATATCTCCCGGTGCGTGTAATAATTGATCCCAATAGGTTTGTGCTTGAATACCTCTTTCTTTTAAGGCTTCAATAACTTCATTATCCCGTTTCTGACTGTAGGGTTCAATGTCATTATTCCAGAAAACACAATTAACCTTTAAAGCATCTGCAACTTGAGGTATGATTTGTGTCGGGTTGCCTTGAAAAATTAATAATTGACCACCTAATTTTTCATAGCTTTCTTGTAACTCTTGCAAACACCCTAACATATAAGTTATTCTGGCAGGTGCAAGATCATCTCGGTTGAAAATATGACTGTCAAAACAAAATAAACCCACTAACTTACAACTGTGTTCATAAGCTTGAGAAAGTCCAATATTATCAGATACTCTTAAGTCGCGACGATGCCAAAAAATTACACTATTTGTCATGGAAAAAGGTTATGGATAAAGATGAGGTGGGCAAGATACAAACCTTACTGTTAACTATTTTACGGCTTCTTGACACACAGACTGCCCTAAATGTCTAACTTCATCTTCATAAAATCTAATTTCAGTTCGTAGAAACATATCATTACCAACTATTTTTTTAACCTATATAAGTTTTGACATATTCACATTAAATTTAATTTTACTACCATTAAGCAAATCTGTAGATTCTATATTGTCCCAAAATCTACACTTAGCATTGAGAGAAATATTATCAATTGGACGTTGGAAAAATCAGGATTATGACTAATCTTTTGGATAAGTTAATAAGCGGACAGCTTTTTCCTAACCATAGGGAGAACATCCTCTTTATGGGATTATGCATACTGAATTTCGCGAGTGGTTATGCAACGATTGAGGGAGCTAAACATATTGTCGGACATGAGGGAATTGCAGTCTATTTTGGCATAGCGATACAACTTCTTCTGTTTTTAATGCTTACTGGTTTGATTGTTCGCTCGGCTCCTTTGAGGAAGTGGACAAGTGTACTTATACTATCTTTTGTCAGTGTTTACACTTCATTCTTTACTTACTATCACGTTCTGACTGCTCCTGCTGTGGATGCCTATCAACTCGATACTGCTATTGCACAGCACAATATCCTCGTTAGAGATGTATATACAGAGCTTGAATCACGGTTAGAAAAATTAGTAAGTCAGAAATCCTACCATGAATCTGAGTACAACAATGAAGTAAAGGGTAAAGGAGCTTCGGGTATTCCTGGACTAGGAGGTAAAGCACAGGAACATCTGCGTCAAGCTTCAGAAAAACGTAAGGAGATTGCTGATTTAGAGCCAATTGTAGTAGGTCTTAAAGAGATCATGGACTATCCAACAGAAACAATTTCTGATCCGAATGAAATATTTGATAAGGATAGTTATGCATTAAGCCAAGTACCAACGCAATACCTACCGCCAATATATCATGAACCGTTAGATCGCGAAAAATATGGATTAAGCGATAAAACTGCAATTAAATTGATGGAACCCTATTATATGGTAGTAGGAAAGGATATAAAAGCTATTCCTCCATTGATTATTGCTTGCATGACTGATGGACTTGCTATATTGCTTGGAACTACTATAAAACAGAAGAAAGATAAAGTTCCGTTTCAACGTTTATCAGAAGAAATATCTAACTTGATAAAAGGTTTTCAAGATGCCCGAAAAACCATCATGGATTCTGGCAAATATAAAGGAATTCCATACGACCATGTTAACCCAGGTGATTCAGCGTCTATAGAAAACGCGGTTGAATACATTGAGCTTACTTTAGGAGGACAGGGTTCTAAGTTTCTTGAAGAGTTTTTTGATGCAATAGACACCACAAAACAAGTAATAGATAATCAAAAATTATCGAGTTCAAACAATCTAACTTTTAAAAGAGGCTATAAGTTCCTACTGGTTGTCCTTCAAAGTCAACGATTACAGTGGATAGAAGTGACTGAAAATGATGAATATAAGGTTATGAACATGAACTCTTTGTGCAAATGGATCAATCTGAATCTTAATGAATTATATAGGCAAGAGGCGGAGTCTACTGAAGAAGCAACGATTGCAGGGGGGTTGAGGGATATTAGATTAGAGTTGCCCAGAATTGTGTAGATTTAACTTAAATCTTGCACCTTCCACCTTGATAATTGTGTCTAGCTAAGAGGAAATGAAGCAAGAATCCCACGCAGTTCTACTCGTGGGAGTGTCAAAAAACCAAAGTACCCTAACTTATAAGTGAGTTAGATGTACTTTGGTTGATTATTTTTTATTGAGCAAAGGTCAACTTTTACATCTAGGTAAACTCGGAAATATCTTCCTTACATTCATCAGCTAAATAACATAAAGCCCGAAATCTTAAGCCAACTAACTGCTCATACACAGGATTCAGCTTACATAAAGGAGGAATATGAACGACTTTGTGACCAAAAAGTTTAATATCTCTCTCAAAGGGACATTGAGGGGGAATCATCTTACAAATAAATCTGGCTACACTGGGATCGTGAATATCCATCCCATCTAACCAGTCTTTGAGAGGATACAATAAATCGGGATGAGGGTGATCCGAACTCACCAAGGGGGCTGAATCGCCGATTTCTTGGGCTTGAGGATCGTCTTCATGGCCTTTACATAGAGTAAGTTCTAAAGACGCTAAGGCTTCTAATTTTAGCCCTAAAGCGTCGCTATATCGATGTAAGAGTTCAGCCTCTGGTGGAGAATAAACTCCATCGGCGATCGCTACTAACACTGCAGTCCTTAAAAAGTTTTCCCCTGTTTTGGGATCATTTCCTAAAATATCAGCCAACTCCTCTGGTTCAATGGATTGGTAGAGAACCACTTCTTGGTCATCGATGGCTAAATCTTTTGTTAAACTTGCGATTAACTGCTGTTCTTGAGGGTCATAGTCCCCATCACACCAAGCAATGGTCAATAAACCTCTTAACCAAGCTGAAATTTGTTCTTTTGTGTATGGAGATTGAGCTAGACTGGCCATAAGAATTTTTTAATCAACTTTTTAGGTGACTCACGGGGAACATATAGCTTCTGACGAAAGGGACAGGCAAATATTGATGATCTTTATCCCTATCCATGTTTGTTAGTTTAACTGTCAGAAATTTTATGTTCCCCTTTATTTTAGTTTAGCTTTTTATTTGACTAACCTTCAGTAATTTATTGAACAATCACGGGAATTCCTGTTTCTACTAATTCGTACAATTCTTTGACATCTCGGTTGCGCATTCTAACGCAACCATGAGAAACCGCTTGTCCCATGACGTGTTCTCCTGGAGTGCCATGAAATCCGATGTATTTGCCTTCTTCTCTCGAAAAACCAATCCAGCGTTCTCCTAAAGGACTATTGGGACCGGGTGCGCTAACCCGACCGTTCCAGGGGTTTTTCCATTGGGGGTTTTCCACCATTTCAATTACGGAAAAGTTACCTTTAGGGGTTTCCCATCCTCGTTTCCCAATAGCAACCCGATAGTTGGCAAGGACTTGATCATCTTGATAAACATAAACCCGACGTTCTTTGAGGTTAAGAACTACGTGTGTGGCCAAGTTTTTTTCGTTTTCCGCAGGAGTAGAAATGGCCGCTTCTTCTGTGGGTTGACTAACGGGTAATTCTATGGTCGGGGTAACTGGGGTTGTTTCGTCGGAGGCGATCGCTTTTTTGTTGATTCCTTCGACGGGTAAGAGTAAACTTCCACTAATAAGGGTGAGTGTGAGTAAAGAAAGAGATAATTTCATAGTTGTCAATTGGCGTAAAAATGACGAATGTTTAACAAAAAAAAAGGAGAAGAGTAACATAACTTCCCTGTATTCTAAAAGTGTTCTAAAAAAGGGTTCCCAAAAATTAGCACTCTCTTAATAGTTGTTTTTTTCATCTTTTTTTAATCTTTGCAAAGTAGGAGTTGTTTTAAAATACTCACGTATTGTTACGAAAAAGGAACGAATAACAAATCCTATCTATCTACTGTTATCGAAAAAGATAGAATTTATGACGGAATGGAGTAGAAGTATTAGGGGTTTAAACTTTCATAAATTAGTAACTTTTGCAAGGTTTCTATGGGAATTTGAGTAAAATACTTTCTTTTAAAATGTTCTTCTTCGAGGGTGTCTAAAAAAATTATTTGTGATAGATAATAATCTTCTGATTGGTCAGTTATTTCTCTAATTTCAATGGTTTCGGAAGTTTCACTGATTACAAAACCTATTTTTTCTAACAATTCTAACGCTAAATTTAACGTGCGATCGCTTAACAATAATTTTTCTTTTAATTGTTCTTTTGTTATTTCTTTCTGAGTACGGTTAATATATTTAGCAATACCGATTAATTTTTTGATAATTTCTGAGGAATTAAATGGCTGATAATAACCATAAGTTAGGGCTAAATTATGTTGATTTTTACAACTTTCTCGATATTTTTTTTGTAATTGATGCCAACTAATAGGACAAGTATTTAATTGTTCTACTTCTCGGTCTATTTTCGTAACTTCATCTTGATTTCTGTAGTCTATTAAACTAATTTGAGTTATTTGTAATGGCTCATTTTCTGCAACATTTAAACTTTCTCTAACTTCGATTAAACGGACTTCATAACTACCTTTTCCGTAGGTATTATAATCCAGTTCAACAATAGCATCACATAGTTTATCTTCCCCTTGGGGTAATTCTTCTTGATAGTGTTCCCACCAAATACCAGGAAACCCCTCAGCAACGGAACAATCATAAATATTAAACTTAGTTTTGATGTATTGAATTTTATTATCTTTAGCGTCTTTAATATTCCTATTTCCTAAACCTTCAAACCAACAATTTTGAATTAATAATCTAGGTACAGGGTTTCCCATTCCGTAGGGTTCTAATAATTTTAGTTCCCTAAATAAAGATTGACCTAGTTGAGAAACTGTTACCACTAAATCTGCTGTAATAGTTGAACTTAATGTATTAATATCAATAATTTCTTGTCTCAGTTGTTGATTAATACTTTCTCTAAATAAAGATAAATTTTCAACAGGTAAACTTAACCCTGCTGCAAAGGGATGTCCTCCAAAACGATGTAATAAATATTGTTGAGAAGCAACTAACTTATACAAATCTATATTATGAATGGAACGGGCGGAACCTCTGGCTAATTTAACATTATTTTCGCTCATATCTTCTGTTTCAGCCGTAGTTAATAAAATAGTTGGACGACTGTATTCTTGAGCAATTTGTCCTGCAACTAAGCCTAAAACACCACTTTGCCATTGGGGATCTTCTAAAACAATAACTTGAGTAGTTGACAAGTCTAACATTTGTAATTTTTTCTCTACATCTTTCTTGATATCCTTTTGTAAAGACTTACGACGAGTATTAGCTAATTCTGTGTCTAAAGCAAGTTTATAACAACGTTTATCATCTTTACTGGTTAATAATTCTACAGCAAAATGAGCGTCCCCTTGAATGCGACTAATAGCATTAATTCTAGGCCCAATACCAAAAGAAATATCCGTGGGTCGATCGCCACTTTTTTTACATAGTTTCAGTAAATAAGCAACCCCTGGACGAGTAGTATTAGTTAACTGTTTCTGTAACTTTTTTAATCCCTGCTGTGCTAAATAACGACAATCTCCTTTTAATTCTACTAAATCAGCAATTAAACCAATAGCCACCAAATCCAACAAATTTTCTAAAGGACTATTCGGTATTTCTGGGAAGGTTAAATATAATGCTTCAACTAATTTATAAGCTACGGCAACACCCGATAAAGAAAATAAAGGATGTTCCTCAACAAAATAACGAGGATTAATTATAGAAATTACTTCTGGTCGTTCATCGGGTAAAGTATGATGATCGGTAACAATAATATCAATACCTAAAGAATTAGCATAATTTATCTCTTCCAAATTAGTGCTTCCCGTGTCACAAGTGACAATCAAATTTGTTCCTTCAGCAGCTAATTTTTTAATTCCTGGAATATTTAAACCGTGGGACTCTTTAGAGCGATTAGGAATATAATAATTAAGTTGTAAATGAGGAACCAAAAATTGTCCTAGTCCTTCCCATAAAACGCTAGTTGAGGTAATTCCATCCGCATCAAAATCTCCCCAAATAGTTACTTTCTCTTGATTATCTATAGTAATTTTTAGCCTTTCTATAGCTAATTTCATCTCATAACCAAATTCAAAAGGACTCAAAGGTTGATAATAATTACTATCTAAATAACCTTGTAACTGTTCTCGGTTTTGAATACCTCTCTGCCATAATAGTTGAGCAGCATAATTACCTTGAGAATTAGCACAATATTTATTAACACAATCAATAAACCAAGACGGTAAAGAAATAAGTGGTAAAACTTGCCACTGACATTGAATATTATCCATTAATAACTATTTTTAATTAAAAATTAAGATTATTGTTCCTACTATTGTTTTTATTTTAGCATCAAAAATTACTTTGAACCTTTTGATACACCCTCCAGTCTAAAGAGACGAATTAAGCCATAGAGCAACCATGAAGGTGTTAGCAGACAACCCTGCCAATGCAAAAGAAATAGACTTAGTGCTTCGGTGTCAAGAAGGAGATACCCTTTCCTTCCAAGAATTATACCGACGCTATCAACAACGAGTCAGAGCAACTCTCTATCAATTATGTGGTAGTGAAGTGCTTGACGACTTAGTACAAGAAGTATTTATGCGAGTGTGGAAAGGTTTACCAAAACTAAGAGAACCCTCTTATTTTTCCACTTGGGTGTATCGTATTGCTTGGAATGTTGCCACAGATAAAAGACGAAAATTTGCCCAAAACTTATCTGTCAATGATGATGGTACAATATTAAATATTATGCCATCTCGCCCCGAAGATACACCGGATTTAATGCGACTTCATTATCAAGATTTAGTCCAGCAAGGGTTACGAGCATTAAGTTTAGAACATCGTGCTGTTTTAGTGTTACATGACTTAGAAGATGTACCGCAAAAAGAAGTTGCTCATATCCTAGAATTACCTATTGGTACTGTTAAATCTCGTTTATTTTATGCCAGAAAACAAATGCGTAAGTTTTTGAAAGAACAAGGAGCTTTATAATGTCTCAATTCCCGAAAGATGATCAAGAATTAATCTACTTTCTGCAACAATATCGTCCCTTACCACCACCAGCAGACTGCGACTTGGAAAAACAAATCTATATTAGGGTTTCTCATGAATCCCAACATCGTAGATATCCTAAATTGAGATGGTTAGTTCCCACTATTATTACAACAAGTATCTTAGGAATATGGGGAGCTTATAATCTGATTAAACCCTCTGAATATGAACAGTTTGTTTATCAATCTCAAACAATTGAAACAGCAGAAACAGAAAATTTTATGGTCAGCACCTGGGAAGAAACAATCAATACATCTCCTTGGGAAAATCAAGATCAATCTGTTTATTATCAATGGATTTCTGCTGATAATATTGATAATCAATATTTAAGCTCACAGCCTTGAATTGTTACCATTTAATCTATTAATAATCAGTAAGAGGAACCATGATTTCTAGAGAATTTGCCTTAATTGTAACTGTTCTAACCCTTGGTATTGGAGGAACTATAGCCTTAGCTAGTTCTTCTAACGAACCTTATTCATCTGTCTTACTTTCCGAAACAAAAATTTTGGCTCAAGATGAAGAAACTCAATCTAGAAGAAATAGAAGAAGAGAGAGAACAGAACAATTTCAACAAGCATTAAATCTTAGCGATCAGCAAATGCAACAACTGGGTGAAATCAGGAAAAAATATCGCCCTCAGATGCAAAATTTAGCACAACAAATGCAAGCAAAATCCCAAGAATTAAATCGGATGATGCAAGGAAATGCATCAGAAAGTGACCTAAGACGTAAGCATCAAGAAATTGCTAATCTTCGTCAACAAATGGGAAAAATACGTTTTGAAAGTATGTTAGAAATGCGAACAATTTTAAATACAGAACAACGTCAAAGACTTGCTCAATTTTTACAGCAACGTCGTCAAGCAAGAGGTAGAAATCGTCCTAATTTACCTAATAATTAATAATTATTAATTACCGAAGTGTAATGATATTAAGATATGAAATTGGGAATCTAGAATTGAAAAATTATGATTGAACTATTACTTGATTCTAAATTCTTAATTTCCTGTTTGTATTTATAATTGTAATTCCGAGTAAGAAAGGGATATTATTTAAGTAAATAACTAGAAAAAATGCTCAAACAGACTCAACTATGATTAATTATAATTATCTTGCTAATTGTTATCTTCGTTAAACAAATCAATCCTGTCTCAGCTAGTGTTGAGAACCGTTTACGAGGAGAAATTAATCGCTTACAAGCTAGAGTTAGTCGCTTAGAAAGCGCAGTTACTAACCTAAGACAAGGTTCAAATAACAATAATAATATCCCTCCATTGAACCCTTCACCCCAAATAGTTGACGGTGAAATTATTGGAAGAAGTGACCCCTTATTTGAACGGTTATCTACCCTCGTGATAGAATTAAAAGAAAGAGTCATGGACTTAGAAAAGCGGATTAATCAATTAGAAAAATAGAGATTTAACTAAAATTAACTGAAAAATTTTAATAATTCATATTGGTGAATTTACCTAAAATTGTGTTAACATATAAAGAAATTTTTAAAGATAAATTACTATAATAAAAATCATGATTTCTTGGAAAGATTTAATCAAATCATACCGTAACTATAGACAGATTGCTATCTTTTCCATTTTACTCTCTGGAGCTTTAGAAATCATTGATTTAATGGTTCCTTATGTTACAGGACAAATTATTAATGTTCTCTCCTATCAACCTATCGATAATATCTTACAAAATTTAGTTAATTTGCTGGCTAATATCACAAATATTCCTAATAATCGAGTATTCTCTTTAGTAATTTTGTTAGGAATTATCTGCTTAGTAACAGTAGTTCGTTCCCCTATTCAACCCTGGTTAACCGATTGGTTTCACTGGGAGATTGCCTTTAAAGTTCGTCAAGAACAGTTAAAAGATACAGTAAGAAAAATACTAACTTTACCTCTATCTTTTTATGATGAATATAACCCTGGAAGGATTACTAATCGTATTGCTAAAGGAGTAGAAAATCAGTTATGGACTTATCCAGAAATTGCTGGACAATTAATACCTAAAATAATTAGAGTTTTGGGTATTTTTGTAATAATTTTACTAATTGATTGGAAAATATCTGTTATTTTTATAATATCATTTACTCTAATTCTGATTTTTAGTATAAAACATTTAAGCAAGATTTTAATACAGGAAGAACTACTAGACAAACATAGTGAAACTACCCAAAGTTTAACTTCAGAACTAATTACTAATATAAGAACAGTTAAAAGCTTTTCTACAGAAAGAAGAGAATTAAGACGACAAGATAAAAGATTAGATAGAGAATTAAAATATATACTATTTCGTATTCATAAAGAATATGTAAAATTAGTAACTTGGCAAAAAACAGTAATTCAATCTTCAGTATTTTTAATCCTTGTATATAGCTTAGTTATTACAGTCCAAGGTTATATTTCTTTAGGTCATTTTATCACCCTAATTACCGTTTCTAGTATGGCCTATGCGGAATTAGACCCCATCACCCAACTAGCAGAAATTTTTGCCCGTCGTTACAGTTCCATGAGTCGCTTTCATGAATTTTTACACAGTCCATCAGGGGAAGACGCAGCAATTTTAACCCAGCAATCTATTAACCATAAACCCTATCAATTTACAGGCAAAATACACTTTAATAATCTATCCTTTGCTTACCACGAAAATAATTGGGTTTTGCAGAATATTAACCTTTTGATTCATCCCTATGAAACCGTTGCCATTGTTGGAAAATCAGGATCAGGAAAATCAACTTTAATTAAACTATTATTACGGTATTTTCAGTCTACTCAAGGACAAATTTTAATGGATGGACAAGACATTAAAACCCTAGATATAGTTCAATATAGACAACGTTTAGCAATGGTTCACCAAGAAGTAGAAATTTTTAATGGAACCCTCTTAGATAACTTAACTTATGGCAATAGAAGTGTTAGTTTTGAAGCAGTAGAAACAGCCAGTAAAATCGCCAGAGTTGATGAATTTATCAACCAATTTCCTCAAGGTTACTACACAATTGTTGGAGAAAGAGGAGTCCGTTTATCAGGAGGACAACGCCAAAGAATTGGTATTGCTAGAGCATTAATTGTTGAACCTGATGTATTAATTTTTGATGAAGCTACTTCGAGTTTAGACTACGAATCAGAAAAACTAATACAGTTAGCTATGTCATCTATTTTAGGCACAAGAACCACCATAATTATTGCTCATCGTTTAAGTACCGTCCGAGAAGCAGATAAAATTGTCGTCTTAGACGATGGAAAAATTGTTGAAATAGGAAATCATCAACAACTTTTAGAACATCAAGGTATTTATCACCGTTTACATTCCCTACAAGAAACAGGAGAATTGTCTTAATTAAAACAAGTTCCTTATTCTGCCTTTCAATCTAGAAGTATAATCCTTATGATTGAGCATTTCTAAGATAAGCTAAATTCTCTCGCATAATAACCGTCTTAGGATTATCAAACCCTAATGTTTCTTCTGCAATAGCTACCGCTTCAATAAATAAGGGTTCTGCTTCTTGGTATCTTTCTTGGTTACCGTAGAGACTAGCTAAATCATTTAAACTGGTAGCTACATGAGGATGGCGATCGCCTAATATTTTTTTTGTCAAGGTTAAAGATTCTTTATACAATAGTTCAGCTTTTGAGTATTTTCTTTGGTCACTGTAGAGTCGAGCTAAACCATTTAAACTGAAAGCTACATGAGGATGGCAATCACCGAATATTTGTTTCCTCAAGGCTAAAGCTTCTTTGTGCAAAGGTTCAGCTTCTGGGTATTTTTCTTGGTTATGGTAAAGTTCGGCTAAACCATATAAACTGTCAGCTACATCAGGATGGAGATCGCCTAATAATTCTTTTCTTAAAGCTAAAGCTTTTTTGTACAAAGGTTCAGCTTCTAGGTATTTTTGTTGGTTATAGTAAAGTCCTGCTAAATTATGTAAACTGATAGCTACATTAGGATGCCGATCACCTAATACTTCTTTATGCAAGGCTAAAGCTTGTTTGTACAAAGATTCGGCTTCTGGGTATCTTCCTTGCTTATCGTAGATGAGGGCTAAATTATTTAAACTGTCAGCTACATAAGGATGGCAATCGCCTAATATTTCTTTTCTCAAAGCTAAAGCTTCTTTGTACAAAGGTTCAACTTCTAGATATCTTCCTTGCTTATAGTAAAGTCCTGCTAAATTATTTAAACTGTCAGCTACATAAGGATGGCAATCGCCTAATATTTCTTTTCTCAAAGCTAAAGCTTCTTTTAGCAAAGGTTCAACTTCTATGTATCTTCCTTGGTCATAGTAGAGTATAGCTAAATTATTTAAACTGCTAGCCACAGAAGGATGACGAGAGCCTAGTATTTCTTTTCTCAAGGCTAAAGCTTCTTTGTACAAAGGTTCAGTTTCTGGGTATCTTCCTTGCTTACGGTGAAGTTCTGCTAAATTATTTAAACTGCTAGCCACAGAAGGATGACGAGAGCCTAATATTTCTTTTCTCAAGGCTAAAGCTTTTTTGTACAAAGGTTCAGCCTCTGGGTATCTTCCTTGGTTAACATAGAGTTTAGCTAAATCATTTAAACTGGTGGCGGTATCAGGATCGCGATCACCTAAACGACTTTTCAACAATTTTACATTTTGTTCATACCAAGGTAAAGCAGTTGCATAGTTGCCTTGTCCTTCATAAAATCGACCTAACCTATTATTGGCAGTAATCAAATCTTCATCTTTAACAGATAATTGTCGTTGCTGTTGGTATATTTTAATATACGATATCTCTTCATTATTTGCTTCGACAGTCTCAATGTTTAAACATAAATCTTTTGCCAATGCTTCCAGATGAATAATAAAAGGACTAAGGCTGTTAACTTGTTCTAGGGTAATACCATAATCAATACTCCTAGCAATATAAATCAACGCATTAGTAACAATAGACAATAGTTCAAACCGTTCCTGTTCGGCTAAGTTTTCTTTTAAAAAGAGATGAACTAATGCATGAATTCTATAGTTAACGCTGTCTGTCTCATTTTTATCTTGGAGTTGCAAGACGTGATATTTAATCAGTTCTTTTTTCCCATTATTTAACTGCCGTTTCTTCAGAGAAAGAGGTTGACGTACTTCTTTAAACTCTTCTGCGATCGCAGTACGTTCTACTATTTTCCAAATAATATCTTGAGGAGCAAAAGCAGACAACAATAAAGCGGTTTCTTGGGCGTAGGATGATAGTTTTGACCAAGTTAACTCAAAAGCTGCTTTCACCCCCCTTGTAGCTGCATTAAAGGTGGGTTTATTACGCTGTAATGCCTCATCTTCTAACCCTAATTCCTGGAGTTCTTCTAAAATATACTCACAGGAAAGATCGGGGTCACTGTGTAAATATCCCCCGACTAATTCTACTCCCAGAGGCAAGTATTCCAGCCATTGACAGAGTTTTCTGGCATCTTCCTCCTGATTTTTCATTCGGGGGTCATCTTTGCCCACAAGCTCTTTTAATAGGTCAAAAGCTGCGTCGGGTTCCAGTACATCTAAATAACGGGTGACAACTTGCGTGGGTAACTCCCTTATTCTGGTAGTAATAATGACCCCAAACCCTGGTATTTTCGGGATAACTTCACCGAGATGATTAATATTCGTAATATCATCAAAGACCACTAAAATAGGTTTCTTGATGGGTGAACCACCGTTCACCCCTACACCATGAAACTCTTGCCAACAGTAGTCTATCTGTTCCACAATAGAAAGACTTTGATACTCTTGCGGAATCTTGATCCCCTGATTGATGCAATAATTAATGACATCGACGCGAATATCACCGATAGACTCTCTTATCCAAGCGATCGCCCTATAATCTTTCTTATATTGTGTAGCGTACTGTGTCGCTAACTCCGTTTTGCCAATACCTCCCATTCCTGCAACCGCAGATACAGCTACTGCGTTCTGTTGCGCAACAGTATCATGCAGCCAGTTTAACTCATCTTCCCTACCCACGAAGTAAGGAGAAGGACTATTAGGGATATACTTTAGAGGAATTTGTTTTACCTGCTTCCCATCAGGCGAATCCTTTCAAGAAGGTGGGTTATTATAGCTAATATTAATGGTGTTTTTATCACCTTGAATATTGGGTGCTTTACTTTCCTTGATATAATTAACAACACCACCAGACACATTCCAGTTTTCCCCTTCAACTGTGCCAATATTAATGATTTGTCGGGCTAAAGTTTGTAATTCTTCCAAAAATTTCGGGTCTTCTAAATCATTTAGATAATTAACAATGGGAGTAATATCTTTTGTTTTTTGTGCTTCTACCGCTTTAAAAGCTTCTTCAGTTTTAGCATTTCCTCGTAGTCTACTCCAAATTTTTTGACGTAGTTCTTCTATTTTCTCTAACCCTCCCTCAGTAAACTTCTCGACAGTTGTTTCGAGAAATTTTGTAAAGGCTAAAGTTACAATTACAGTGGTTGTGATTGGTTCCATTGTCTTAAGTGGTTGGACTAAATTAAATATAATGGCAACTTAGGTTATAGTAATATTCTATTCCCCTTTTTTGCTTCAAAACATAATATAATTGTCAAGCAATCGAGAAAAGGGAAATATTATGTCAACTGTCGCCCCACCCCTCAACGAACAAGTTGCCATCGTTACCGGAGCATCACGGGGTATCGGTCGAGCGATCGCCCTAGCATTGGGAACCCTGGGTTTAAAAGTAGTGGTCAACTATGCCAGTTCCAGCGATGCAGCAGACGAAGTGGTTAAACTAATTACAGAAAACTCAGGAGAAGCGATCGCAGTTCAAGGAGATGTCTCTAAAAGTGAACAAGTAGACAACCTGATCAAAACCACCCTAGAAAAGTTTGGGCGCATCGATATTTTAGTTAACAACGCAGGGATCACCCGTGATACCCTCTTAATGCGCATGAAACCCCAAGACTGGCAAGCGGTGATCGATCTCAACCTAACCGGCGTTTTTCTCTGTACCAAAGCCGTCACCAAACCCATGTTAAAGCAAAAAACTGGGCGTATTATCAATATTTCCTCAGTAGTTGGGCAAATGGGCAACCCTGGCCAAGCTAACTATAGCGCAGCCAAAGCTGGCGTAATCGGTTTAACCAAAGCAGTAGCCAAAGAAGTTGCTCCTCGTGGTGTTACTGTTAATGCAGTGGCTCCGGGCTTTATTGTCACCGATATGACAGAAAAAGTTAAAACCGAGGATATTCTTCAGTTTATCCCCTTGGGAAGATTAGGAAACGCCGAAGAAGTAGCAGGAATGGTAAGATTTTTAGCAACTGATCCAGCCGCCGCTTACATCACAGGACAAGTTTTCAATGTAGATGGTGGTATGGTGATGGCCTAAACTCTCTTAACCCCAATATCGCAGAAAAGTCCCAATAATCCTGAACATGATAGAGAATAAGCTCTTAAATCAAGCACTGCTTCCAATTCTAGTAGTAGTTATGCTACTTTTGAGCGCACCCATGGGAATTACCCTAGCCAATCCTAGCACGGCTGAAATTACTTATCGTGGTGTATTTGATTGCTTCGAGCAAAGTTTGAGCTATCCAAAAGATGGAAGTAAACCCGTTTTTTGTGAACCCTCTGCTATCATTCAAGCTGGAAATCAGTTATATATAGCAATAGACAGGCTAGTTAGGACACATAAATTATATTTTAAGGGAACAGGGAACAGGGAACAGGGAACAGAAAAATGTCCTAATAGCTTTGGCGACTGCTATATAGCCTCTGATAAGGATATTCCTGGTGCATCTTCTGTCATGACTGCTGAACTCGACGGCAACATTCTCAACCGCACTGGATACGTAGAAGTTCCCAAAGTTAAACAACAGAGTAAAGCAGAAGATTTCGCCCTTGAACAAGGAAAGGGCAACCGTGTCTTTTTAACCTCTGGTTTTGACCGCGTATTTCTTGACGATGCTAGTAAAGATTCATACAATACCCTCCTAACCTGGGAAGTAGGCAAAGAGGAGAAAGCACAAGTTATGGAACCCACTGGTTTTCCTGCCAGTTCCTTGAGTCTTCGTCCTCGTTTTCTACGTGCTTTGACCACAGAAAAATTTCCTTCAGGGGCCCCTTACTGGAAAGTAGAAGGATTGGCTATGATACCAAAAGGAAAAATGTTATTTGGAATCCGTGAACTGGGAACCAACTTCAAGGATTTTGACTACACCCTGGAATTAGTAGCTAGTGAGTGGAAAGGCAAAAACCATCAGCATTTGGGAAACTTTAAGAGGGTTTACAAATATGATCCCCAAACTCATCCTCAAATTGATTTTCCCGTCGGGTTATCCAGTGTTGCTTGGGACAAATATCATCAACAACTTTTGATCACCACTTCTTATGAATTAGGGGACAGGGATACAGATATTGGAGCTTATCTCTGGACTTTATCCCTCGATGATTTAGAAGCGCAAAAACCGCCCACTCTAGTAACTAAAAGTAACGGAGAACCATTACTCTTTGCTCATAAAACCGAAGGTATTATCGCTCTATCAGCAACGAAATTGTTAGCTATTCATGATGATGATCGGGTTGTGGGAGATTCCCAAATTGACTATCCTGAGCGTGAATTTTTCCGTGAGCGGTATCAAGGTGCTTACTCTTTAGTGGAGTGGCGTTAAGATACAGAAAACACTACTTCCATTGGCAGCTATGGGTGATTATAAGCGATCGCCAACAACTATTATCAATTAAGTTTATTTACCGTTGAGAAAAACTATGTATCAAAAAATTTTAATCGCTTTAGATATGTCTAAGATGGCAGAAACTGTCTTTAATCACGGTTTATCATTAGCCAAACAAGAACAAAATTCACAACTATTACTATTACATATTCTCTCAGCAGAAGAAGAAAATAGTCCTTTACCCGTTCCTTCTGATCTTACAGAAATGTATCCCGCAGCCGGCAATGATTTAACCCTAGAAACCTGGAAAGAACAATGGGAAGCTTTTGAAATAGCTGGAATCAAAATGCTAGAATCCTATCAAAATCAAGCAACAAAAAGCGGTGTTACTACAGAATTTCAACAAGTTTATGGTAATCCTGGATCAAGAATTTGTAAAGTAGCTAAAGAATGGCACGCTGATGTTATTGTTATGGGCCATCGGGGACTTTCCGGACTCCAAGAATTTTTCTTAGGTAGTGTTAGTAACTATGTTTTACATCATGCCCCTTGTTCAGTATTAATCGTTCAAAGTAAGTAACTAAAGTATTCTCCCAAAAATGAGCGATCGCGGAGCAAAAGATTTTTTACCATAGTGTCAATTTTGTTATCTAAGTGGGAATACTAAGAAGCAAATATACATCAAAATAATTTGGGAAACGAATCAAATGCTCAACACTCACCAACATAGTGTTTTAACTATCTTACTGATGCGTTTTAATATTGAACCATTAGAAGGAATAAAAATTTGCGAAAGATGGTTACAAGATCATTCTCAAGAAAATTGGACAACCATTTTAAGATTACTAAAAAGTAATAATCTTACTGTAGTTAATAGAGAGTTAAAACCTATTAGTAAATCTTCCAACTCAGAGCAACCAAAAATAGTTCATAAATATAGAGGTGTCGAGATTCAAAGTAAACCCTCTCAAGCAAAAGTTAAAGAAACCAATCAATCCTCTGGAAAAAAACGTCGATATAGAGGAGTTGAATATTAATTTTTAACTATTAATTTAGTACATATTGGTAAGCATTTAGCTACTTATTTCCGTAAAATATCAGCTTAAGAATAACTCTATATAAAGATTATTTTAAGCCTGATATATTTTGGTGCTTATATAGCAATAGACAGGTTAGTTAGGACACATAAATTGTATTTTAAGGCAACAGGCAACAGGCAACAGGCAACAGAAAAATGTCCTAATAGCCTTGGCGACTGCTATACTAAAAAATGCTTACCTCGCTCTTTTGGGCAAAGTAAAAAAACAAAAAGAAGAAGTAGCAACTTAGACAGAAAGAGTGAGGGAATTATTAATCATTAAAACTTCCTTGTATTTCTAGTTGAATAATATCCTCCAACCGACCCGATTGTTTTAACTCGATAATCTCTAGATCCAACTGTCGAGCTAATTGATTATCTAAGGGTAAAATAAAAGAATAATCTTCAAAAGTAATAGCTAAATTAGCAATTTTAAAAGGTGCTGTAGGATTCTGATAGAGATAATATCTTAGAGCAGGAACATCAAAAAGAAACCCTTCAGCTTGTCCCGATTTTAAACGCTCAATTGCCTGTTCTAAATTAGAAGAAGGTAATAAACGCGCTTCATAGGTTTGCGCCCATTTTTCTCCAGTTGTTCCCGATACAACAGCAATTTGCTTGTCTCTCATATCCTCCGGTTGGCTAAATTCCTTGATGACTTCGGCAGATAATAATAATGTCATAACTGTAGCAATACCTGCGGTTAAAGAGGAAGCAGCTACCATAGTAATTAACATCCATAAACTGGTAACAACCTTACCCATTTTAGTAACAGGAGCTTTATCTCCATAACCAACAGTCGTTAAAGTTACTAAAGCGAACCACATTCCATTGCCAACTCCGCGAATATATTGTTTAGGAAACTGTTCTGGATTGCGTCGAGATTCCGCTAACCACATTAAATTTCCCACAATAAAAAGGATTAAAAATAAACCTCCCACAGAAGAAATAACCGCCACTTGAAAAATAGGACGAATTCGTCTCCAAACTGAAACACTTTCTCCTGAAACTAATAGACCAATTTCTGCATTAAAATAAGGTTGAGTAAAAGTAACTTTTCTGAATCTTTCTGTTGTAATACTAATCGGTCCAATTAAAACATCTAACTCTCCAGCCACAACCCGATCAATGCCTACAGTTATCCCTGGTTGAGGGATTAAACGATATTGAAGATTAATATTAGCAGCAATTTCTTGCCATAATTCAACACTAATTCCCTGAAAGTTTTTTTCATTATATTGAGCAAAAGGAGGAGAACCCACTACTCCTACTTTTAAAGGAGGTTTTTCTACAGTGGACTCAGTTTCAGCCAGCAAAATACTGGAAAAAGGAGAACAAATAAGCAGGCAAATAGTTAATATAAAACGACAAAACATTATAGCAACTTAGAAAAAAGACAATAAATGATAATATGATAACTTGAGGAGATTACAACAAATTGGGACTTGTGATAGATTTGTAGAATAGAATTAATTGGGACGGGTAGCACCGTCATTTGATTTTTGGAGACTAGACGATGACTATCGAAGGATGCTTGCGAGTTGGCCAAGCTGCACCCGATTTTACGGCAACAGTTGTTATTGATCAAGAATTTCAGACGAAAAAGCTTTCTAGCTACCGTGGTAAGTATATTGTCCTCTTTTTCTATCCCTTGGATTTTACCTTTGTTTGCCCCACAGAAGTCATAGCCTTTAGCGATCGCTACGAAGAATTTGCTAAGATCAATACAGAAGTATTGGCGATTTCTGTTGATAGTGAATTTTCCCATCTCGCCTGGATTCAAACCCCTCGCACAGAAGGAGGAGTAGGAGATGTGGCCTATCCTTTAGTCTCTGACCTAAAAAAAGAAATTAGTACAGCCTATAATGTACTTGATCCAGAGTCTGGAGTAGCTTTACGGGGCTTATTCATTATCGATAAAGAAGGTATTATTCAACACTCAACCATTAATAATCTTTCCTTTGGCCGCAGTGTAACCGAAACCCTACGCACTCTCAAAGCTATCCAACACGTTCAAAATAATCCCGAAGAAGTTTGTCCAGCAGACTGGCAAGAAGGGGATAAAACTATGATTCCTGACCCCATTAAATCTAAGATTTATTTCTCAGCCGTCTAAAATTTTTTAACTGGAATCTAAGTCCCAAAAACGCTATAATCGTAAGACGGATAAAATCATTATCCTAACCACCAGGGTTGGCCGAGCGGTTTAGGCAACGAACTCAGTGCGACCAGCACATTTCCACCCCTTGTAGGTGAAAGTCCTACCACCATGTCAGATGGTGACTCCAAGTTACACTTCTTAGGTCTGACCACACTAAGGAGAGAAGCAAGTAACAAAACTTTACATGAGGATTAGTCCAATCCAAAGTAAAGCTTGGGAGTTCATAAGGTTAACGAAAGTGAACCTACGTCGGAACTACGGTCAAGATGCAGCAGTGAAAAGGACTGATACACTGCGTACAAAAGTACAATGTAGCAGGGTATAACCCATGTTGAGAAGTGGGAATCTGACAACCAAGACTACACCGTAGAAAGTAGGAACCTAAGTGGACGAAAAGGATGGAAACAAAGTCTGGGGAACCAATCCAACCAATACCTACATTAGTGGGGAGTTAGGTCAAGACTCGGTTGGAGAGGGAAGGAACTTATCTCAAGCTAAAGCCTCGTTGTAATGGCGATGGATATGCTCAAAGATAAGTGGCTACGTTAGAACGAATCAACGATTGAACTAATGTCTAAGGCTCAAGAAGCAGAATGGGTACAATTGGATTGGGGTAACATCCAATACAAAGTATCAAAGTTACAATCGAAGATTTACGAATCATCTCTCAAAGGTGATAAAAAATCTGTTGTTAAATACCAGAAAATCCTGATAAACTCCCATAACGCTAAATTGTTAGCAGTTAGAAGAGTCACCCAGGATAATCAGGGGAAAAGGATAGCAGGGATCGATGGTCAAACAGTTATCAGTAATGATGAACTCATCAAATCAGCAGGAACCCTAAAACTAGATGGAAAGTCACAACCACTGAGAAGAGTAGAAATACTTTCAGATAAAGGTAAAGTTGGAAATCTAGAAATCCCAACCATAGAAGATAGAGCCAAACAAATATTAGCAAAGTTAGCTCTTGAACCAGAATGGGAGGCAAAATTCGAGCCAAACAGCTACGGATGGAGACCAGGGAAAAACTGTCAAGATGCGGTAAAAGCCATCGAATTGCAAATCAGAAGAAAACCTAAGTTTGTCTGTCAAGTGGACATCTCTGGTTGCTTTGATAAGATCAAGCATTCAGCGATTCTCGAAAAGTGTCGAACTTTTCCAATTATGGAACGCCAAATCAGAGCATGGCTCAAAAGCGGTGTAATGAATGATGGTGTATTCCATAAAAGCGATAAAGTAACACCCCAGGGAGAGGTAATTTCACCTCTACTGGCGAATATCGCACTAAATGGAATGGAAGAACATATATCAGAGAAATTTCCTACGGAGAAAACCAAAATTGGTAAATCAGAGGGAAAAATCAAAGAGATATGTGAGGCCAGACTGATTAGATATGCTAATGACTTCGTTATCTTCCATGAGGAAGAACAAGTAATTATCAAAGTAAAAGAAGAGGTGGAAGCATGGTTATCACAAAGAGGATTAACCCTCAATCCTGAGCAAACCAGAATAGGTCATACCTTGATTGAATATAATGGAGAAAAACCTGGATTAGAGTTTCTGGGATTTAGTATCAGAACCTTTAAGGTTGGAAAATACAAATCTGAGAAAAAAGCTAACGGGGAACCATTACTCACTTTAACCAAAGTAAAACCTTCCGAGAAATCGATTAAAAGGTTTACAAAAAGAGTTAAAGAGATATTAGATCAAGGACATGATAAAAAACCCAAACTAATGATAAATCGACTGAGTTGGTTGATTAGAGAATGGGCAAACTATTTCAAAACAGGTAGTCATTCATGGGAAACCTTCCAAGAATTGCAATACCATCTTCTGAATAAACTGTACCTAAACTGGGGAAAAAAAAGATTCTCAAAGAAAGGATTAGGGTACATCAGTAAAAAAATATTCCATCCATCGAAAACCAGTAAATACACTTTTGGTTGGAAAGAGAATGGAAAAACTTATACTGTACCCACCCTATATGAGTTTCCATGCACACCTTATGTCAAAGTCCAAGGGAATAGAAGTCCTTATGACGGAGATTGGGAATATTGGAACGAGAGAATGATTAATCACCCAGAAACCCCCAAAGATATAGCAAGCGGTCTCAAAAAACAGAAAGGTAAATGCTATTTATGTAACATGAACCTAACTGTTGAGGATAAGATGGAAATCTATTATAAGAATGGTGACCGCAAAAACAACAGAAAAGACAATAAATTTGTAGTACATAGTTATTGTCGGGATTATCACCAGAAGATGACGGTATCTGAAGAGATATTGGGCGTAGCTTGAAGCTGTATGCGATGAAAGTCGCACGTACAGTTTTGCAGCCGAGTTATTCGAGTAATTGGATAGCTTAGGTAACTAATTCGTGCTAGGCAGGTTCAACTCCTGCACCCTGGACTTTTTAGGTAAATCATAAATAAACGGCGTTTTTCGCCGTTTTCATAGCTTTTGTTATTAACACACTTACTTTTTAGTGAAAGAGTTGTGGTTGACAAACAGGGCAAAAATGTCCGAAAATGGTCTAATGAAAGGAAATGAGTTTATTAGGAAAATTAAGAAATTAGCAAGAAAACGAGGGATTGAGGCTTATGTGGATAAAAAGCGGGGAAAAGGAAGCCATGTCACTCTATACTTTGGGGAAAGATTAACAATTGTTAGAAACCCGTCACAGGAACTCAAGACAGGCACAATCAAAGCGATGTTAAAACAGTTAGATTTAGACGAAGATGACATTATCTAGAGGTATGACAATGAGTCGGTTTTGCTACGGAGCTAAATTAACTCCTGAAAGTGATGGTGGATGGGTAGTTACTTTGAGAGATATACCAGAGGCCATCACTCAAGGTGATGATGTAGAATCGGCTTTAGGGGAAGCCAGTGATTGTCTAGAAGAAGCGATCGCAGCCCGTATTGACGATCAACGAGAGATTCCTATTCCATCAATCTTAACTGAGGATGAATACAAGGTTTATCTTCCCATTCAAACTGCCCTTAAAGCATCCGTTTATCTTGCTATGAAAGAATCTACCCTTTCTAAAGTACAATTAGCTTCTTTGCTTAATGTTGATGAAAAAGAAGTTCGCAGAATTCTTGATCCTCATCATCGTACTAAGCTTCCTACCATAGAACGGGCTTTAGAAGCTTTAGGTCAACAAATTTCCCTTACTATTAATTCTACTCATTCTTAATTTTTCGGCAATATTAGTTATGATCTTTTGAGATACTCCCACCACTAATTGCTCCGCGCTTGTGTAGCAATATAGTGGGGGATTCTCTCGGTATCACTACTAGAGATTCCTTGTTCAACGAGACAACTTAGATTATCAATGTTGCCATTAACAACCCAGAGGTCGGACTCTCCCAAGGCTATGGAGTCGGTTTCGATATGCCCTACCGTACCGTTGAGATAATTTCCCAAATATTTCAAACCCCTTTTAAGTATATTAATTGCTGCGTTATGATCCC
>NZ_JASJEB010000136.1 GCF_030064895.1 Crocosphaera sp.
GACCGACTCCACAAGCTTCTTGATGCAGTCGCTCATGGGGGGAACCCCCAAGACCGCGCTGCATCGCTTTTTATGTTTCCTGGTTTCTATCCAGAACACGGGCTACCCGACCGCAAAAAGTATCAGTTTTCCTAGTCTCTCAAAGTTTTACATAACCAGAGATTAGTGGTTAAAACCCCATACTTTGACTATGAAAGTTTTCTTGGTACTTCTTAGTTTTCGTTTATTCGCTGGCCCACATTACTGGTCACTCAGCTATACTGATTATTGTACTCCAGACAAGGGAACATGACAAGAGACAAAAGTATAAAAGTTAGGCTAACCGAAGATGAATTTGAGCGTATTACACTTTACGCTAAATCTAAAGGCTTTTCTGTCTCTGAGGTTATTCGTGATTATATTAAACGTTTACCTAAAGCCGACTCCCTTCGGTGGATTTTTTTGCTGGTTGTCATTCATCTCGCCGTTAACCTGTCGGTGTAACGGGAGTCCTCTGACAACATTTAAGATAGATAGTCATTTCTGAACTTTTGAGTAAAAAGACTTGCGGAAATTAAAGATATCGGTTATAACTAGAGAAGTGTAAAATACTTCTCAAAGCACCTGCTCGAATAAATATCTACGGTTTAACAAAACAGCAACTCATCAAGAGAAGTGTTGCTCATCAGAGCATTTGTAAAATTTAGTAAACGCAAATTAATTGAGTCTATGACGAATAAAGTAGCTCATCCTATGATGAAGTTTCAACGCAAAGTGTCCTCTCTGGTAGGATCAAACGTTCTAAAACCCAGTGACAGTATATGGAAGTTAGCCCTTCTTTACGGAAATGACTGGTCTTACTGGAAAAAAGAACTACTAGAATTTGGATTTACCATGCAAGATCCAGTCAGTGAGGTGTTAGTTGTTGAAGCATGGGACGAAGATTAAGTTAGTTGTTTGTATTTTGAAAATCCATCTATCTTTGCAATTATCACCCAGAAGGTTGATTATGCTTGCCATTTAACCCTAACCTTCAAGATGATGCAATGTCTTTTTTCAAAAACCGTCTTAGTGACGTAGCCTAGAGAGGATTTTTAATGTTAAGGTAAAGGCAAAGTAATCAAAGATTGTTACCTGCTAAGGAGATAGCTATGCTACACCGCAAGATTTATCAACTTTGTACAGAGGGCCGAGAAGTTTGTCTGTTCTTGCGGGATCAGCAACGTTGGATTGAGGGTGCGACTATTGTTTCTCTAGAAGGGGACTTAGTAACCATTCGCTATGAAACCGAAGAGGACGAAGAAATTAGTTCTTGGGAAGAAATGGTGAGACTCGAAAGTATTGGTTCAGTCAGCCAGAAATTAGCTTCTGTTCCTAGATACAACTCAGAAATTTTCGTCTCTGATGATTGTCCTGAAGCAGAACAGATTCACCCTAAGTCTCCAGACTCCAATCAAGACCCCAATGGTTGAGTAATCTGATATCAATCTCTTAACTTACCCATGCTTAACTATGCCGGAATTTGCCGGCTCTTTTTTTGCTGGGATAATAATTTGAGATTGCTCTATAATGGGGAGGTGAGACAAAAAATTTTTGCTTATTATTTTTCGTTATCATTAGCTATTATGATGATAGCGTTAACTTTAGTCTTTTGACATTGTACAAATAGAAAGATTATGCAGACAGTGGATAAAAAGTTAGCAAATTATGAAACAATGGACGCACCGAAACAAGGCCTTCCAGTAACCATTATTACAGGATTTCTCGGAAGTGGAAAAACTACCCTTCTTAATCATATTCTCACCAATCAAGAAGGGATTAAAACAGCGGTTTTGGTCAACGAATTTGGAGAAATTGGTATCGATAATGAATTGATTGTTACCAGTGATGATAATATGGTGGAACTCAATAATGGCTGTGTTTGTTGTACCATTAATGAAGATTTAGTACAAGCTGTTTATAAAGTTTTAGAAAGGCCAGAAAAGCTTGATTATCTAATTGTTGAAACCACCGGACTCGCTGACCCCCTACCAGTTGCACTGACTTTTTTGGGAACAGAATTAAGGGACATGACCCGTCTTGACTCTATCATTACCATGGTAGATTGTGCTAACTTTAGTTTAGATTTGTTTAACTCAGAAGCTGCTCAGAGTCAGATAGCTTACGGAGATATTATTGTTCTCAATAAAACCGATTTAGTGGACGAAGGAGATGTCAATGCTCTAGAAATTCGCATTAGAAACATGAGAGATTCTGCAAGGATTTTACGGACGAAAAAATCTCAAGTTTCTCTACCATTAGTCCTCAGTGTGGGATTGTTTGAGTCGGATCAATATTTTGATCACGAAGGTCCAGAACATGACCACAATCACGAGCATCATCACGAGCATCACCACCACGAGCATCACCATTCTCATCATTTAGAAAATGATGGTTTTATCTCCATTTCTTTTGAAAGTGATAAACCCTTTTCTATCCGAAAATTTCAGTATTTTCTAGATAATCAGTTACCCTCCAATGTTTTTCGTGCCAAGGGAATTTTATGGTTCGATGAAAGTGAAAAACGTCATATTTTTCACCTCAGTGGTAAACGGTTTACCCTAGAAGATGATAAATGGAAAGAAACTCCTAAAAATCAATTAGTTTTTATTGGACAAAATCTTGATACCGATAAGTTATATCAACAAATTGAGAATTGTTTATCTCTTCCTGCTACAACTAAAGGGAAAGGTTTTCGTTGATGAAAATGTTAGCTATTCAGTGTTCAGCTAAGAAATGAAAGAGGTAAATATGCTTTTAAACCTTAAATTAATCCATAGTTAATTATTAATGGTTAATTAATAAAGTAAGCTGATAGCTGAATGCTTATCTTAAAATTAAATTCCATCCAGAAAATTAAATGTTACAGTACGCTTATTATCCAGGTTGTGTTGCTCAAGGAGCTTGTCGTGAACTGTCTTTATCAACAACAGCTTTAGCAGAAGCTTTAGGGATAGAATTAATTGAATTAAAAAAAGCTGCTTGTTGTGGTTCCGGAACCTATAAAGAAGACTCTCAACTATTAGAAGATACCGTCAACGCTCGTAATATTGCTTTAGCAGAATCTTTAAATCTTCCCTTATTAACCCATTGTAGTACCTGTCAAGGGGTTATTGGTCATGTGGATGAACGCTTAAAAGATGCCAAAAGCAATGATCCTGCTTATCTTGAGGAAGTTAATGGATTTCTCAAAAAAGAACATTGTTCCCCCTATAAAGGTAGTACGGAGGTTAAACATTTATTATGGGCCTTAGTCGGTGATTATGGCTTAGATAAGTTAGCTAATCAGGTAAAATATAAGCTCTCAGGATTAAAATGTGCAGCGTTTTATGGCTGTTATTTATTAAGAACTCAGGATAAACTCCCTTATGACAACCCCTTTCAACCTGAATCCTTAGAAAATGTTTTTCGTGCTGTAGGAGCAACTCCTATTTATTATCAAGGAAGGACAGAATGTTGTGGTTGGCCACTCTCAAGTTATGCTAAAGAACAATCTTTTAAAATGGCAGGAAACCATATTAAAGAAGCTATACAAGCAGGAGCAGACTGTTTAGTAACTCCTTGTCCTCTCTGTCATTTAAACCTAGATTCTCGACAACCTGAAGTAGAAAAAGTGATCGGTGAAAAACTGGGTTTACCTGTGCTACACTTACCCCAATTAGTGGCTTTATCTCTAGGGATTGAACCAGAAAAATTAGGGTTAAGTCGTCATGTTGTTTCCACAAAATCTGTCTTAGAAAAATTAGGAATTTTCTAACTCATTTAAACAAAAATACAAAGATTACTTGAAGCTTCTTCTAACAATTTTTGATATTGTTGATCGCTGATTAAATAGGAGCCAAATCTAGCTAAATGCTCGTTTTGCAATTGAGCATCAAAGAGAGTAAACCCTCGTTCTCTCAGATGTTCAACTAATTTAACCATAGCAACTTTTGAGCCGTTAGGGATACGAAAAAACATCGATTCCCCAATAAAAGCACCACCAATGGTAATCCCTAAAATACCTCCTGCTAACTCATCCCCTCGCCAACTTTCAAAACTATGGGCGTATCCTGCTAGATGTAGTTGATAATAAATATCAATAAGTTCAGGTGCGATCCAAGTGGTTTGGCGATCAGCGCAACCATGACATACCCCTAAAAAATCGCGGTCAATAGCTACAGAAAAGATATTTTGATTTAAAACTCGTTTTAGGGATTTTGGATAGCGGAAACGGTCATCTAAAGGGATTATGGCACGTTGACGACTAGAATACCATCCCAATACATTATTTTCATCCCCCATCAAAAAGTAACCTTGGGCATATCCCTGTATAATGGGGTCTACATTTTCTGTAAATTCCATCCTTGATTTTTCGCAGTTAATCCATTGTTATGACGGCTCAACCTATTCCTTCTATTACTTTACCCCCTATTCGCGATCCCCAACAAGAAGGGGAATGGCTACAAGTTGCTTTGCAAAACTGGCTTAATCAAGAGTTTATCCCGGAACAGGTTAACGAAACCATTGCTCAGCGGGCCGCGCAAATTTTTGTGCGTCAACGACTTGAAGGGGAAAACGATCTAGGTAGTCTGGTGATTGCTATTGTTACAGAAATGCAAGCTTTCGACTTTACAGAAAGCTTTTTTAGTGAGTTTGCTGTAGCAAATGCTGTTAGTGATCTAATTCTCGATAGCTTAGGAATCGATCGCTGTTGTGGACAAAGCTAAAAACTTCAATAATGGATAATGAAAAATGAGAACCTAGAATGATGCCCAAAAACGTCTTCTAAATTCTTATTTCTCCTTGAAACGAGAGATTTTCAACCGAAACAATAATTATCCATTATCCATTGATAATTTTAGCTACCAACTTGACTTGACCACGCCGGGTAATAACCCTTCGTGGGCCCATTCTCTGAGAACATTACGGGATAAGCCAAAATCACGATAATAACCTCTGGGACGACCAGTTAACCAGCAACGGTTACGGTGGCGACTTGGCGCACTATTACGGGGAAGACGTTGAATTTGACGATGAATTTCGATTTTTTCTTCAAAATCTTCTGCGTTTTCAAAAGCTTCCTTAAGGGCTGCTCGTTTTTCAGCATATTTTGCAATTAAACGCTCGCGCTTTTTTTCGCGCTGAATCATGCTTTTTTTAGCCATAGCACTTCAATTTAAGATTTTCTCTTTAAAGACACCACTCTCCATTGTATCCCAACATCAGAATTTTTAGTTAAAGACTTGTCTAAAAGCAATCTAAACAGGGGATAAATCCACCTGTTTAGATAATCTTGATAATGCCTAATTGATCAGGATCATTGTTAAACAGTTGCTAACTCACGTTCAGGACGTTTGCTGTTGCGAATACCATCGATGGCTTCTGCATAGTCAGCAGCTTTAAAGACAGCAGAGCCGGCTACAATAGCGTTAGCTCCCGCTTCTAAGACCTGCCAAGTGTTTCCAGGCTTGAGTCCACCATCCACTTCAATCCAAGGATCTAGTCCTTTTTCGTCGCACATCTGACGTAATTTACGGATTTTAGACACCATTTCAGGAATAAAGCTTTGACCCCCGAAACCAGGGTTAACACTCATAATTAAGACTAAATCACACAATTCCAGAACATACTCAATTAAGTCTAAAGGAGTGGAAGGATTGAGAACTACTCCTGCTTGTTTCCCTAATTCACGAATTTGACCAAGGGTACGATGTAAATGGGGTGAGGCGTTATGTTCTGCGTGAACAGAGATAATATCAGCCCCTGCTTTAGCAAAATCAGCCACATATTTTTCAGGTTCGACGATCATCAAGTGAACATCAAGGGGCTTTTTTGTATAAGGGCGAATCGCATCAACGATTAATGGTCCAATGGTGATGTTGGGAACGAAACGACCGTCCATGACATCTACATGAATCCAGTCTGCGCCAGCTCGATCTACTGCCTGAATTTCTGCGCCTAAACGGCTAAAATCAGCCGAAAGGATGGACGGGGAAATGACAGTCGGTTTGGTGGATTGAGTCATAATAGGTAGTGTTCCTCTGATCGTATTGCTTATGCCAACAATACTAACAAAGTATTTAGATTACTTTAAGATTTTTTTTCTTCTTACCTTACTTTATGGCTCCGTTGAGAATCCCTGCAGTTAAAACCGCAGGGATTCTAGAGGTTATCTAATCAGGTGGATTTATCCCCTGATTAGACATTACTCTAGTTCGGGGGACTCCCATTGACCCTATCCTTTAAACCGCCTGCATCCATTACAAATACAGTTTTCTGAAGGTCTAAAGGACATGAAAAACCTAGCCATTGACCTATATTTTGACTAGCATTCCAATCACTATTACATTGATAACCGTCAAGTATTTTATCGCTGGTTTCGGGTTTTTTAGTTGAGTCCAAGAATCCCTCACTTTTAGTGAAGGGAGCGTCAACTTTTAACTTAGGGATCGAATGGCCTCTAATAACCCTCTGGCCTTATTGATAGTTTCCTCATATTCCTTTTCTGGATCGGAGTCAGCTACTAAACCTGCCCCTGCTTGAACACAAACCAAATGTTGACCATTTTCCAGGGGACGCACCACCATTGTCCGAATGGTGATCGCTGTATTTAACTGTCCTTCAAAATCATAATATCCATAAACTCCAGAATACGGGCCCCTACGTTCCGGTTCTAATTCATTAATAATTTCCATTGCCCGTATTTTAGGCGCACCGCTAACGGTTCCGGCTGGAAAACAAGCTTTAAATAAATCCCAAGGAGTCTTATTGGGGGCTAATTTTCCGATCACATTACTAACAATGTGCATCACATGAGAATAGCGTTCAATGACCATTAACTCGTTGACCGTCACAGTTCCTTCACAACAGGCTCGACCTAGATCGTTGCGTCCCAAGTCCACTAACATTACGTGTTCGGCGATCTCTTTGGGATCTTGTAATAAGTCTTTTGCCAAGGCTTGATCTTCACTAAGGGTTTTGCCCCGTTTCCTAGTTCCTGCTATGGGTCGTAAAATAGCAGTTAAATACTCCTCTTCAGTTCTTTCTGCTTTAACCATTACTTCCGGACTCGAACCAATAATCTGCCAATCTCCAAAGTTATAATAGGCCATATAAGGCGAAGGATTAATCAATCGTAGGGAACGATAAAGATTAAAAGGATCATCTTCATAATTGGCTTGTAAGCGTTGTGATAGAACCACTTGAAAGATATCCCCTGCACGAATATATTCTTTGGCCTGACGTACGTTTTCGCAGAACTGAGCGTGTTCTGTGTTACTGCTATAGCTTAAGGGTTGTGTTTGTTTGGGGTTGAGATGTAATTCTAGGGCTTTTCCTTGAACCGGTAAAGGAAGTTGTAGCTTTACAACCAATTTAGTGATGCGATCGCAAGCTTTTTGATAAGCTTCTTCTAAACTCACGGTCTCGTCTCGGAGATCAGCATAAGCGATGGCCCAAATTTTCCGTTTGATCTGATCAAAAATAATTAGATGATCCACTTGCATCCAGATTCCATCAGGAAGATCATCGTCAGTAATGGGATAAACTGGAACTCTTGGCTCGACCCAATTAATTAATTCATAGCCCCAAAACCCAAACAAACCTCCAATACCGGAGGGAAGTTCCGGTAAAATAACTGGTTTAATCGAAGCTAAACAATCCGTCAAAATATCAAACGGGTTTCCCTCAAAGGTTTTCACCTCACCTTCTCGATAGGTTTGGGTGGTAATGTTTCCCCGAGTCGATAACACCCACATAGGATCGCAGCCTAAAAAACTATAACGGCCTAAGTTCTCCCCTCCTTCTACCGATTCTAAGAGGAAACTATAGGGGCGATCGCCACAAACTTTGTACCAGGAGGAAACTGGGGTTTCGAGATCCGCTACCCATTCTTGATAAACCGGAACAAAATTACCCTGTTGTGCTAAGACGGAAAACTGCTCAAAGTCAGGAAAGATCATAAGTTTAGCTAAAAATGAGCCGTGGCCAGTTACCAATCACATTGTACCCATAATAAGTTGGCATTGATGCAAAATCATTGGTGTCTGGCCACAGTGAAATGAGTATTGGGGCTAGGGAGTCGCCATCAGAATTTAAGAATAATACCTTTGTTACCCTAACCAGCCAAAACCTCAACCCTTAAACGTCGTAAGGGGCGTTACCAGAGAATTTAAGGGTAACAGGTTCGGGGTTATCCCCAATTTTTCTGTCGATTTTACCGTTGAAGTCACGGCCTTCGTTAACTTTTTCAGGGAAGACACCATCTGCAGGGTGAAGGTATTGAATTTCACCACTGGGATAAATACGGTAGATTTTATAATCTTGAATTCTGGGTTTGAACTTGGTCCGTAATTGGGTTCCCAAAGCTAAACATTGTTCTTTGCGGGCTAAATAAAGGAGATTTTCTCCTTCATTCATAATAGCAGCCCCACCTGTAGGCATTTCAAAGACCTGCTCTGTTTTGCTAGTCCAGGTGATGGCGTATTTTTCTTCTCGTTCAGCTTTTGAGAGTAAGCCACCGGTGCTGCCACCAAATTTCGGAAGCTTCCCTTTAAGTTCTTCTGCCATGATGTTTTTATCTCCCTCAAAAAAGGTATTTTAGGGCATGGTATCACTTCCTTATAGTCTGTTACCTACATTGGTAAAGAACTGTAACAATTTGAATAGTGAGCAGTGACCCATAACTAATAACTGGTCACTGATAACTGTTTACTGTTATTTCAAAACGCGAATAAACTCTAAAGGTAAACCATCTCGATCAGCAATAAAGGCCACTTCATAAACGGTGTGGCCGATCATTTGCTGTTGAGGTTCGAGTAAAATGGTTAGGGGAGAAAATTGTTCGGGATCTTTTTGGGAGAGTTCGGTTAACTTAGTTTGTAACGCCGTTAACCAAATACTAAGATCCGAGACGAAATCGCTTAAATCAAAGGATAAGTGATAATAACCGACGTAATGCTCATCCCCAAAAACATCGGGGGCCGGTTTAGGTTCAGGAATTTGAATCAGTTCAATCCTGCCCCCCAATCCTTCCATCCAACAGGCTAGAGTATAACCCGTGGTAAACCGTTCTTTGAGTGTAAACCCCAACAGTTCATAAAAAGCGATCGCTTGATGGATATTAGCCGTGCGAATGGAAGCATGGTGCATGATTATTCAAACAGTCGAAAATAAGGATAACGTTTAGGAACCCCTGGTTCTTTTTCGAGGTCAAAATTAATAACTTCCCATTGGGGTTCTTTGGGAATGTCGGGGCTAAACTCTACCGGCAAACCATACAAACGAGGTACGGATTGAGAATTACCACGCCAAGAGGTGTTACGCTCTAGATAAGTGCTAACTAGCTCTTTATAACGATTGGCAATAATGACTTTAGTAGCTCGATAGCCTTGAGTATAAAGTCTATCTAGGGCTTCGTGAATCTCAAAACGAATGCCATCTGGATGGGTGTGTTGTCGATACCATTCCCCTTCCCACCGTCGCCAGTGCCGACCGGACTGCAAATGAACTAGCTCATTATTGTTGGGGTTAGCTTCAAAGGCCCCATGACGAGGACATAAGTAAGTATCTGTCAAGGTCAAAGCAGGAATCACTTGACGACAATGGGGACATTGGATTTCTGGCCCGTAAATGGGGTATTGTAAACTTAGAGTCATCTGTTTTTAGTTGTCTATAACTGCACTGGATGGTCTGGCTTCCTGTAAAAACAGTGGTGTCTGTTTTTAGTGGCAGGACAGACCGAGATTTTTCAGCAGGAAGAAAAGATAATAATTCTCGATTCGCTGCTGATGATCTCCTGAGAACCGTTGCTAGTAGCTATTATATCGACTAATTCCGAGTCGCCTCGATCCTACCGCGAGATTTTAGATTTAACTTAGATTTATGTCAGACTCCTTATTTTCACTTCCGGATTATTGGCCACCTCCGAATCTCTCTCAAGCTGCTTTTGTGGCTCCTAATGCGGTGGTTGTGGGTGATGTAGAAATTGCTAAAGGAGCTAGTATTTGGTATTCTGCGGTGGTTCGCGGTGATGTGGAAAAAATCATCATTGGTGACTACAGTAATATTCAAGACGGGGCGATTCTCCACGGTGATCCCGGAGAAGTTACTTGTTTAGAGGAATATGTCACGATTGGACATCGGGCGGTGATTCACGGGGCCCATATAGAAAGAGCTTGTTTGATCGGTATTGGGGCGATTATTTTGAACGGTATTAGGGTGGGAAGGGGCAGTCTTATCGGTGCGGGGGCGGTTGTTAATAAAGACGTGCCACCGAGATCCCTGGTGGTAGGGGTTCCGGCGCGACGGGTTCGAGAATTATCGGAGGATGAAGCAGACAAAATGATCGAACACGCTAAGCGTTACCAACAATTGGCTTTAGTCCATGCTAACCAAGGAAATAATTTGGGATTCACAAAAGAGTCGTGATAAGCTATAAATAAAAGGGATAAATTTTTCATTAAAGTACCATTAAAAATAACAGAGGAAACAAACAATGGATTGGCGTGTTTTAGTCGTAGTCGGACCCATTATTATTGCAGCCAGTTGGGCAGCTTTCAATATCGCAGCAGCAGCTATTGGACAAATTCAAGGGTTCTTCAATAAAGAAGCGTAATTTTTCAAAACTATTAAATTTGCTGAGAAGAGGTAATATGTTGTAAGTCTTTGTTAGACTTACAACATATTACCTCTTTTTTTGTTGATTAACGATCTATGTCTGTTGCTGATCAGATTATTGTTCCTTTAGATGTTCCCACAGAAGAAGCAGCGATCGCTTTATTGGATCGCTTACCTCAAGTTACTTTTTGGAAAGTGGGTTTAGAATTATTTGTGGCCACAGGGCCGACTATTCTTAAACACCTCAAAGAGCGACAAAAAAAGATTTTTCTTGACCTAAAATTTCATGATATCCCTAACACCGTGGCTGGAGCTTGTGGCAGTGCTTCTCAGTATGGGGTTGATTTAATCACTGTTCACGCTACTGCTGGCAAAAAGGCTCTCAAAGCAGCTACAGAAGCTATTGCTCAAAGTCCCTCAGCCCCTCAATTATTGGCTATAACCCTCCTCACTAGCCTCAATGCACGGGACCTTGCCTTTGACCTGAAAATACCCCTAGAATTGCCAGAATATGCCCTCCAGATGGCTTTATTAGCTAAAGATTCAGGCATAAACGGGGCGGTTTGTTCTCCTCAAGAAGTTGCCCAACTCAGACAAGTTTGTGGTCAGGATTTTGTTTTAGTTTGTCCTGGAGTTCGTCCCAGTTGGGCGCAAACAGGAGATCAACAAAGGGTAATGACACCCAAACAGGCCCTCAAGGCAGGGGCAGATTATTTAGTCATTGGCCGACCCATTACAATGGCAGATGATCCTCTTATGGCCTGGAACCGTATTATTGATGAAGTTAGCAGTTAGAAATGAACCATTAGAACATAGAACTAGAAGATGGCTTAATTTGGCAATTGTAACGGTTCTCAGCCTTTTTAGTCTTACTTCCCAAACCCAAGTTTTAGCTCAAAATGAGACTACTTGTCCCTCGGATTTAGAAACGTTAATGACTCGGATGTTAAAAGATTTACCTAGTTACGGCAACCGGGTAACACAACGGTCAAGACGAGGCGATCGCAGTGTTGAGGTTTATAACTATATTGTCGTAGCAGGAAACCCTGAATTTGAGCCTTTGTCTCTGAGTAATTTACAATATAAACCTCAATTACCAGATGAAACTAAACAGGTATTTTTTACTACTTTAGAACGGCAATATACTAAAACTGAAGTAATTTTATTACAGAATTATTATTGGTTATTTTTAACTCCTAGTTCCGATGGTTGGCGACTGGTTTTATTGTTTTCTCAATTGGCTGATTTAGAAGAAGCTGATCTACCTTTACCTCCTCAAGATGCTGTTAATGGTGCGATCGGTCAAGGGATTAAGCTATGGTTAAAAGATTGTCGGGCAGGGGTTTTAAGACGATAATGAAACTTAATAATTTTCAATGGGTACAATAGAGGGAAATAATTTTGAGGATTAAGATGCTTATGTCTCCTGAAAATAGTCAACTCTATCAAAGAATACAAGCATTTTCTTTGGATAAAAAGGACGAACCCTTATCATTTAGTAAGCGATTGGCAAAGGAAAATCAATGGTCATTATCTTATACTGAGCGTGTTGTTGAAGAATATAAAAAGTTTACATTTCTTGCTGTTGTTACTGGACATACGGTTTCTCCTTCAAAAGCAGTTGATCAAGTTTGGCATTTACACCTTACTTATACTCGTTCTTATTGGCAAGAGTTTTGTCCCCATATTCTGCAAATGTCTCTGCATCATGAACCCAGTGGTGGTGCATTAGCAGAAGAAGTTAAATTTCAAGATTGTTATGAGCAAACCCTGAGAAGTTATGAAGCTTTTTTTGGAGAAATGCCACCATCGGATATTTGGGGAAAACCTATGGAAAAATTGCCAGAGAATGATCGTAGAAAGACAATCAATATTTTCCAAAAAAAATTAGTTAAATTAATTTAAGCAACTATTCTTATTTGGTTCTTTTTTGGACTAAATATGATTCCCATTGCTCCAACATACTTGAATTCAAAAAGATTAACTAACCAAAATTCAGCTTTAGCTAATTCCCTATCTGATTATCCCTACTATTGGGATTTTGTCAATGTCAATATTAAGGCCAAAGCTGATGGAAGTATGATAGTGGAAGAAGTCCAAAAATATACTTTTAATAAACCCTGGACAAATGAACGTCATCGATTTATTCTGCTTGTTGAAGAACCCCAACTTACTTCGTTGAAGTTGGGGATTCTAACAGGGAATCGCTTCCCCATTCACCCACTCAAACAGACTTAACTGTTGAGGGTTCCCAGGCTCAGTCTCCAACAAGACTGATTTCTCCCTATT
>NZ_JASJEB010000138.1 GCF_030064895.1 Crocosphaera sp.
CTTACAACTATTAACCCAATCTTTTCTCTCTCGAAGTGCATAGTTATAAACTTTTCTGCACGTTTCAAGATACATCTCAATTAATTGGACTTGAGACTTTTTAGGCTTGAGCTTAAAATCGTAGGTCATCGTTATCATCTTATTATCATAACACACTTAGTAATCATAATAACGTTTATTAAGAAATATTCACGGGCAATAAATTACCAGTGTTGCGCTACATCTCCCACTTGAAAAATGGGAGCTTTGCGCTGCCCGTGTTAGTTGGTAAGGTTTGTGGTCCCACCATTAAATAAACCGCCACCAGTTCCATATAAATAGGTTATCAATGGATAATGGATAAATAAATTACGTTAATTATCATAAATCTTTAATCTTTCAAGCTTATCCAAGTAGTATGGTTTCAGTTCCTAAAAATCCTTCTAATTCTTCTGATTCACCACTCCGCAGCATTCATACTACTAACTTGCCCCAAATTCTGAAAAAGTTAGGCTCTTCTCTCATTGTTTCCACCTACCAAGTAGGCAAATTAATTCTTATTCGTGCTGATGGTGACGTGATTAATACCCATTTCCGTCTCTATGAAAAACCCATGGGTATTGCCGCTAGTCCAGAAAAAATAGCAGTGGGGACAGGGAATCAAATTTGGCAATTTCAGAATATTCCTGCCCTTAGTAAAAAATTGAATCCCCCTAATAAACATGATGCTTGTTATGTACCACGGAATATCCACATAACCGGAGACATTGATATTCATGAAATGAACTGGGGTGATGACGAACTCTGGTTTATTAATACTGGTTTCTCTTGTTTATGTACTCTGGATCAACAGAATAGTTTTGTTGCGCGCTGGAAACCAACTTTTATTAGTGCTTTAGCAGCAGAAGATCGTTGTCACCTCAATGGTTTGGCTATGGTTGATGGTAAACCAAAATACGTTACAGCTTTGGGAATGACAGATATGGCAGGGGGTTGGCGAAAAAACAAGGCTAATGGGGGTATTTTGCTGGATATTGAAACAGGAGAAACCATTATTACCCATTTATCTATGCCTCATTCTCCCCGTTGGTACCGCGATCGCCTCTGGATTCTGGAATCTGGTCAAGGTAGTTTAGCAAAGGTTGATCTCGAATCTGGAAAGTTAGAAACCCTTGTCCAATTACCAGGATTTACACGAGGATTGGATTTTTGCGGCCCTTTAGCATTTATTGGTCTATCACAAGTACGAGAGACTGCGGTATTTAGCGGTATTCCTCTCACACAAAGGTTAGATGAACGTATTTGTGGGGTCTGGGTGGTAAATATTGAAACTGCTCAAACTATTGCTTTTTTGAGGTTTGAAGCTGCGGTACAAGAGATATTTGCGGTACAAGTCCTGCGAGGGGTTCGTTTTCCTGAAATTCTCGATATTGGCAATGATTTAATCAATAATTCCTATACTTTACCGTAAATATTCACGTAGGGGTCAACTGCCGTTGACCCCTACAAACTTAACATCTATCCCTTTGGTTTGAACCTAAACTATATCGATATCGAAGGCAGGAATAAAGTCGAAAGATAACTGAATATTATTGAGTTGAGCAAACTGTGTTCCTAAGAAAGATAAGGCACCCGTTCCAAAATCAAAATTAAATTGATTGGTAGAAGTTGCGCCAAAACCAGACCCAGAAATCTCGATTTTGTCTCCTTCTCGCCATTCAAAGTCTTCAATAATATCAATTCCTTCCAAGAGAGAATTAAAGACAAAGACATCAGCACCTAGACCGCCGGTTAAGGTATCATTACCAAGACCACCTTCAAGAATATTGCCTTGACTATCTCCCGTTAAGCTATCACCAGCATCGGTTCCTGTAACATTGACGAAGTTTTCTACGGTAAAGTTAACGTTACCTAAGCCAGGAATACCATTAACGGTCAGACTGTTGGTGGATAAGTCAACATCAAAAGAGGTTGGACCGTTTCCGGTGGAACCATCAATTTTATTTGCTTGGCCAATGGCACCTTTAATGATTTCCACACCTTGAAGTTGGTCGGTTCCGGCGAACCCTTTATTAACCACACCTTGAGATTCCAAGGTAATAGCGGTTCCTAAACCAGTATAGTCAGCGGTATCCGTACCAATACCCCCATCCAGGGTATCGTTACCTGTGCTACCAATGAGAACATCATTGTCTTGTTCCCCACGCAGGGTATCATTCCCAGAACCACCGTTCATGGTGTCATTACCAAACCATCCCAACAACAAGTCATTGCCACTGTCACCATTAATGATGTCATTGTCATTCCATCCATCGAGGGTATCATTACCACTGCCACCGTTGATAGTATCATTCCCATCATCGCCAAAGATGAAATCATTACCAGCATCACCTCTGAGGACATTACCTTGACTATTACCTCTGATGTTATCGCCAGCATCGGTTCCTGTAACATTAACAAAGTTTTCCACGGTAAAGTTAACGTTACCTAAACCAGGAATACCATTAACGGTCAGACTATTAAGGGATAAGTCTACATTAAAAGAGGTTGGGCCCGTTCCGGTAGAACCATCAATGGTATTTGCTTGGCCAATGGCACCTTTAATGATTTCGATATTTTCAATTTGATCGGTTCCAGCAGACCCTTTATTAACCACACCTTGAGATTCCAAGGTAATAGCGGTTCCTAAACCACTATAGTCGGCGGTATCGGTTCCAGTACCCCCATCGAGTGTATCGTTACCTGTGCTGCCAATCAGAACATCATTATCTTGTTCACCAAGCAAAGTATCATTGCCAGAACCCCCATTCATGGTGTCATTCCCGGTAAATCCTAGAATGAAATCATTGCCACTGCCACCGTTGATAGTATCATTGCCATTCCATCCATCAAGGGTGTCATTACCACTGCCACCGTTGATAGTATCATCCCCATCATCGGCAAAAATGAAATCATCGAAGACAGTTCCTAAAAGGTTATCGTTCAACAGTGTCCCGAAAATGTTAGCCATAATTTAATCTAGATTTACAGTTTTGAATTTTTAAAGTTAAGTAGTCAGAAATATTTAAAGTTAACGATTAAGGAAGGGAACAAAGAACAGGAAACAGGCAAAAAGTAAGGGTTTGAGGGTGGTTAATGTTTTATTAACATAGTGCTACTTACTTGTGTCCGACTACTTAAGTGTTTTCACTGATTAACCCTTAAGTATTTACACTAGATCCTTTAAATAAGTTTAAGTTATGTTTCTTGATTTTGTCAAGAAATGTAACGACAAATTCCTTCTGATTCTATAGGGTAAATTCAATATGAATAGCTACTTAAGCCATTTATTTGCTTATAAAGCCAAATAATCAGGGCAATGATTGGCCTAATTATTTGTAAAGAATTATTAGTAAAAGCTTAATTATAAGGCAATCTATGGTAAGGATAGGAAAATATATATTATTTCTGTTACCCGTTCCCTAATAGCAGTTAGAGAAGGCAGAGAGTAGGAAGGTTTTCCAGTTTTAAGCTATGCAAATGAAAACTGCTGTAAAACCGAAATAATAAAAAAATGACCAGAAACCGATCAAATTAACTGGTCACTGGTCACTATTAACTGTTAACTTTTTTTAGCTAAACTAATTATCCCATACCCATAATTTCGTAACCGGCATCGACATAAAGAACTTGACCAGTAATACCACTAGCTAAGTCACTGGACAAAAAAGCGGCCGTATTACCCACTTCTAACTGTGTTACGGTGCGTCTTAAAGGGGCAACCTCTTCCACATGGCGAATCATATCTAAAATACCACCCACCGCAGAAGAAGCTAAAGTACGAATAGGCCCGGCGGAAATGGCATTAACCCGAATCTTATTAGGGCCGAGTTCAGAAGCTAAATAGCGTACACTCATTTCCAGGCCAGCTTTAGCTATTCCCATTAAATTGTAATTAGGAATCACTTTCACCCCTCCAAGGTAGGTTAAAGTAACAATACTGCCGCCATCTGTCATTAAAGGTTTAGCGTATTTAGCCATATTTCCTAGAGAAAAGGTACTAATTTCTAGGGACTGACTGAAAGCTTCCCGAGAAACACCACTAAAATCACCTCCTAACCCTGCTTTATCCGCAAAAGCCAGACAGTGGATCAAAATATCGAGTTTTCCCCAAGTGTCTGCAACAGCCTTAAACGTTTCTTCCACCTGCGCTTCATTTTGGACGTTACAAGGCACAATAAGAGAGGGATTGATAGGTTCAACCACATCACGAACTTTCTTCTCAAAACGCCCTTTTTCATCTGGTAAATAGGTAACAGCTAGATTGGCTCCTGCTGCGTGGAGTTGTTGAGCAATTCCCCAAGCAATAGAGCGATTATTAGCAATTCCTGTAACTAGCGCGTTCTTTCCAGTTAAATCTAACATAATTATTTTGACAAATGGGCAAAGTTTCTGCCGAATCAACCTCCATTGTTTCATAATGGTGGCTTTATGAAAGAAAATTGGATTAAATAACGCGCTGATACTAGGCTTGAGTTTGACAAAATATCCTATTAATCAGGGTTTTTCGGTAAACGCTTGATGTAATCTCGAATGATTTCAGCAACAGATAAATCTTTGCTTTTAGCGTATCGGTTAATTTTTTCATACTCATCTTGATTTACACGAACTACTATCCGTTTTTCTCTTGTCATTGTGTGCCTTTATGTGTTAACTTGATTATATCAAGAGTGGCGGTAATACGCACCTGATAGCACCATGAAAACGACAAAGACTATGGGGTTCAATTCAGAAGTTCTAGTTAACCCGTGAAACGGTAAAAGTCTTTAGGGAGCTAGATGAGTACAGAATTGTTCAGTACAAAAAGGCGGTGGGTCTTATCGTTTCTGCCTGCGGAGGGTTAAGTGGTTGCACTCCCTGCGAAACAGGAAGCCCTATCCGCGAGGTTGGGAAGCCCTCGGTATAGCGTCAGCTTACCTAAGGGAGAACGTCACTAACAATATTGTGAAGCAAAATGTAGCAAAAACCTTTGAAGATACGTTAAAGTGTTGTTTTTATCTGGGACTAGAAATTATCCTTATTATTGTCGGTCCCTTTATTTTTTCGGTGTTGTATTAAAGTGTGATGGAATTGTCTGTACCACAAGATAAACCTTTAGCTGCCGTCTTCCAACGTATTAGTGGCGGTGCGTATCCCCCTGTTGTTGAAGCTTTTGATCGAGGGAAAACCATTTTTTTTCCTGGTGATCCCGCAGAAAGAGTCTATTTCTTACTCAAAGGAGCGGTTAAACTCTCTCGGGTTTACGAAGCAGGGGAAGAAATTACTGTAGCGTTGTTGAGAGAAAATAGTGTCTTTGGGGTGCTGTCTCTCATTACGGGACAACGCTCGGATCGCTTTTACCACGCGGTGGCCTTTACCCCTGTGGAGTTATTGTCGTCTCCCATTGAACAAGTTGAACAAGCTCTCAAAAGTCACCCTGATTTGTCTATTTTAATGCTCCAGGGTCTATCCTCAAGGATTTTGCAAACAGAAATGATGATCGAAACCCTTGCTCACCGAGATATGGGATCGCGTTTGGTCAGTTTTTTGTTAATTTTATGTCGAGACTTTGGGGTACCTACTGCAGAAGGGATTCGCATTGATTTAAAATTATCCCATCAGGCCATCGCTGAGGCCATTGGTTCAACCCGTGTGACAGTGACTCGTCTTCTGGGAGATTTACGCCAAGAAGAGATGATTTCTATTCACAAGAAAAAAATCACTGTTCATAACCCGGTTGCCCTCTCTCAGCAATTTGCCTAACCTTGTTGTTAACTTGAAAAGCGAATGACCAGTGCTTATATCCTCATTCTATCGATTCTCATTTTAGGGGGCTTAATCGCAGCATTGGGCGATCGCTTGGGCAGCAAGGTGGGAAAGGCAAGATTAACCATCGGTAATCTACGCCCTAAACAAACTGCGGTGGTGGTAACTGTTTTTACAGGAACTTTAATCGCGGCTTTGACTTTTGGGATTTTGCTCGCTTTTAGTAAATCCCTGAGAGAAGGGTTGTTTCAACTAGATGAAATTCAGAAACAATTACGCATTGCTAAGGCTGATTTGGAACAGTTAAGTACTGATAAAGAAGAGGTTGAAAAGAAACTACAACAGACACAAGAAGAACAAGAAACCGTTGAACAAAAGTTACAAACCACTAATAATAATTTTAATCAAGCTAAGGAACAACTTAAATCGGTTTCTGGTCAAGCGGTTCAATTAAAAGCCGATATTGAAACCCTACTTAACGAAAGAAAGGAACTGAGACAAGACAAAATAGAATTGGATCAAGAAGTTAATCAACTTAAACAGGAAGTTAGTAGAAGGGATGAAGAATTAACTAAAGGGAAAGCTCAAATTGCTGAACAAACTCGTGTTTTAAATGAACGACAAAAACGCCTTCAAAGTTTAGAAAAACAACAAAGTACCCTACAAGCAGAAATTAATCGCAGAGATGCTGAAATTACTAAACTTGATCAAGCTATTGATGCAAAAGATCAGGCTCTTAGAGAAAGAGAAGTTCGTTTAAAACAATTGGAAAGAGAATCTAGTTATTTACAAAGACAAGTGGCAGTTTTAGAACAGTATTATCAAACTTATCAGGAGTTGAGAGAAAGACAAATTGCTATTGTTAGAGGTCAAGTTTTATCTATTGGTGCAGTGCGTTTAGTGGAACCAAAAGCGGGGACTGATGTGGTGGATGAACTACTAAGACAGGCCAATAGAGCGGCCATAGAATTAGTGGGAAAAGAGAATATTAAAGCGGATGAAAGAGTTGTTAAAATTACTCAAGGACAGGTTCAACAATTAGTTAAAAAGTTACAAGACGGACAAGAATATGTTGTGAGAATTATTGCTGCTGGTAATTATGTGGAAGGAGAAAAAGAAGTGAGAGTTTTTGCTGATATTGCTCTCAATCAGAAAATTTTTAGTCAGGGAGAAACTATTGCTATTATTTCGATGGACTCTTTAGAATTGACCGATGAAATTATCCAAGAAAGGTTAGATTTACTGCTTTCTGCTACTCAATTCCGCGCTCGTCGTTCTGGAGTTTTGGGGGGAATTCAAGTGGGAGATGGTAGACTGAAAACTATTGTGGATTTCATAGAAAAAATTAAGCAATCTGAGGATGGATTAGATGAATTAAAAGCTATTGCTGTGGAAGATAGCAAAACTATTGGACCACTCAAATTAAAGTTATTAGGGATTCGAGACGGAGACATTATTGTAGAAACATATGGAGAATTATGAATCAAGAAAACTTATCTAAAATATTAGGATTTGATCCAGGAAGGGATAAATGTGGTGTGGCTATTACTGATAATAAGGGAAACATTTATTATCATCAAGTTGTTGAGTCTTCTCAAGCTATTTTAACCCTCAATACCTTGATTGAACAGTTTTCTATTAACTTGTTAGTCATGGGGAATCAAACCACCTCTAAACAGTGGAAACAACGGTTAGAAAAAGAGTTATTATTGTCTGTTCCCATTGAACTTATAGACGAAAGAAATAGTACCCTAGAAGCGCGCGATCGCTATTGGGAAATGTACCCCCCTCAAGGTTTAATGCGTCTGCTTCCCCAAGGAATGCGCAATCCTCCTCGTCCTATCGATGATATTGTTGCTATTTTATTAATTGAACGATATTTTAATAGACTGTAAAATTATTACTGATTAAATTGGTAGATTGAACACCTTTAAGAATAGCCAACTCCTGATTATTAAACATCACAGAAGTATCATCACCCACATCAGTTAAAGTCAAAGAACCAAAGGTTAAACCATCCTCTAACCCAATCAAATCAACTCCTAGCTCAAAATCAGTAATAGTGTCAGGATTAGTTACAGTAGAGTGTGTTAGGGTATTGTAAACAAAGATATCTGCACCATTGCCTCCAGTTAATATATCTCCACCGAGTCCCCCTGTGATAATATCATTGCCATCTCCTCCATTGAGTACATCATCGTTACTTCCTCCGGTTAAGTTGTCGTTTCCGTTTCCTCCATCCATGACAACAGTGTAGTTACCAGAGTGGGTAAAGGTGTCCTCTCCGTCGTTACCTATAACCATTTCTAGGTTAGCGTTTCCTAAGTCGAGGGTGACAGCATCAATAGTGGTAACGATCGCAATATCTGTACCGTCTCCTCCATCAATAAAGGTATCTTCTGCATCGATATATAGTAAGTCATCTCCTGTGTTACCTTCTAAGCGATCGCTTCCTTCATCTCCTACTAACCAGTCGTTTCCGTCACTTCCTAATAAGGTGTCATCTCCTGCTTCTCCTGAGAGGAAGATATCATCATTTGCTGTGGTATAGAGATAGTCGTTACCAGTGTTTCCTATGGCAACTTGTAGGTTATTATCTGCGAGGTTGAGGGTTAACCCTGTTTCGTCTTCATGGATAAACAGGGATACTGCTGTGTCATCTTCGGCTAATATTTCTATTCCTGTGTCGGTTTGGTTAACTTTGAAACCTGTTTGGGTGACGAGGAAAGCGACATCAGATATTTGGCCACTTGTTCCGTCGTTACGATTGAATATTGAACTTTGACGGATAACGTTACCCGTCAAAATTATGTCTTCAGTGATCCCATTAAGGTTAATACTGGTGATACCGTGATCGTTTAAGGTTTTCAGTTCGTCGGGTTGACTGATACCATCTTGGTTAATATCTTGCCAGACGAGTATTTGATTAAATTGGGTATCTGTTGCGGAAATAATACCGTTTTGGTTACTGTCTAGGGTTGCTAATGCGTCTAAACCAGAGTTAGGGGAACCATCGTTAAAGTATTCGGAGAAGACTTCAGTAATATTATTAATCGTTCCATCTTGATTTAAGTCTAGGGTTAGAATAGCGTCTTCGGGTGATACCCATGCGGTGTTTTCAGCATAACCATCAGCATCAAAGTCAAACCGAATTAAGGAATTATCAAGATTAATGAGGTTGATTCCATTATCATCTAAATCAATGATAAGAGGATCTATTTGTTCTGTAACCCAATTGATAGGTTTAAGGGTTAACTTAAATAAAATATCAACTAAACCAGTTGTTCCTTCTAAATCAAAATCAAAAAGTTCTTCAAACGTCCCAGGTATTCCAACTCCTCCTATTGCGGATAAAACTTTATTAGAAATTCCAAAAACTGATTTATTCCAACTTTCAACATCAATTTTTTCTTTCTTAAAAACTCCCTGAAGAGTGTCAGTTATATCATGTATAGCAGTTCTTGTTCTCCATTTATCACTAAAAGTTGCTTGTATGTTTAAGTTAAAGCCACTATCAGTTACAATTCCTGTAATTCCTAAACCTGGTAAATATTCTGATAATTTTTCAGTTGTTTGACCTGTTAAAAAGTGTAAATAAGCTATTCCAGTTTTATGAGCAGAGAAATCTTTATAAGTATCTCCATATTTTTGTTTAATAGCTTTAACAGTTATATCTTCTTCTCCTAACTTTTCTAAAGTCAAATTTTCTACTTTAACAAGTTGTGTAGCTGTTACTTTAGGATTGAATATAAAATTCTTCAAAAAGGTTTGTTGAAATTCTTCTTTAGATGAAAAATCAGACGGTATTTCTCCATCATAATTTTTAATTCTCTCTATAACTTTAGACAAATATTCTTCTACTTCTTCAGCACTTAACAATGATAAATTTTTGTCATTTTCTATTTTATCAAGGGCTAATTTCTCGATAATGTCTTTATCAATAGATTCAAGAGAAATACTTGGAGGTTTAGGTGGCTCATATTTAATATAATTAATTGCACCGTTAGCTATTTGTTGAATTCCTTGTAACCATCCTTCTAAACTTCCATCATCTGTTATTGTTTCAATTCCTGCTGCTAAGTTAACTGATAATTCAACAGAACGAAGAATCTCTGTCATTTCTTCTAAAAATGGATTATCCTCAATAAACTCTAAATTTTTTCCTAGTGTTACAACAGCATTTAAAAAGCTAGAAGTAGCAGCTAACCATTCATCTTCTTCTGCTAATTGCACACCACTATTAATACTTAAAGCTGCTTGAGATAAATAATTATATTCTGGTAATCCTATAGGTAAAGCTGCATTAATTATATTGAGAAATCCAGTTAAACCGTCTCCTGCATCAAAAGATTGATAACCATTATAAGCACTTGAGGCAACATTTTGAACATCTAAAAAGTCATCAACACCACCTATTTTAAGACTCGTAGGGAATTTAACCTCACTTACATGAGCAAAACCTAATGCGGCTATTCCTGCATTAAAAATAGCCGCACTCCAATCACCATTATAAGCAGCTTGAACTGCACTAACTCCAGCACTAATTGAACTTAATGTTACACTAAGTCCGGTGCGAACTAACTCCCCTGCTCCTAAAGATGCTCCTGCTGTTATTACTGCTGCTGCTACACTTAAAACTAAGGTAACTGTCCCTAATAATTCGTTAACAAATGCTTTCTTTCTGGCTTTTCTTTCTTGTATTCTTCCATCAATAATCTGATTTAAAATGTCTTTAGATTGCTTGGCTAATTCACTGGATAAATCAACCGCACCTTCTGCATAACCAATCTCATATAAAACTTGTAAGTATTCTTGGTTAATCTCATCAGTTTCTTCTCCTAGTTCCTGACTTATAATAATCTCGTCGTAGAGGGCTTTGGTTGCTCCTTGTAGGTCTGTTTGAGACTGTTCTAATATACCTAATAATTGGGCTTCTTCTGCGTCGAATTTGGTAATTTCTGTTTGTAATTCATTAGCTTCGCTTATTAAGGCGTTGGCACTATTTAAGAGATTTTCTTGTATAGTTTCGGCTTCTTTTCCTTGTAATGCGTCGTGTATATCGGCAGTGGTTTCTGCCAGAATGGTTTGAATATTGGGGGGTAATTCTGGTTGATTTTGAATTGTTTCTAATTCACTCAAAATACCTGCTAGTTGCCCTTTATATTCGGCTTGTTGAATAATATAGCAATAGACAGGCTAGTTAGGACACATAAATTATATTTTAAGGGAACAGGGAACAGGGAACAGGGAACAGAAAAATGTCCTAATAGCTTTGGCGACTGCTATATCTTCTATTGGTTGCAGTCCTAAGTCTGTTCTTAGGTCGTTTAATGCTTGTTGTAGTGCGTCTTCGGCTTGTAATTGGTTTAATTGTTCCAGTTTTGCCGTAGCAATGGCACGATCTCTGGTAATATCTGCTTGTTGCTTCTCAAATTTGGAGGTAATAGTCTCATCAATGCCTAATTGTCGTTGTGTTGCGAACTCTTGTTCTAAGGTAGCTTGGGCTAAATTTAATTGTTCTACTTGCAGCAGTTGGACTAGGGTTTGTTCTGTCCAGTTTCTCAGATATTCGAGGGCATCTATTCTTAGTTCGGCAATATTTAACTGTTGCTGTAAGCTTTCTATGTCTTCTTGAGTATTATTAATACTGCTTTGAATATCATTAAATTCTGTTTGGGCGATCGCTTGTTGTTGTTGGATGAGATCGATTTGATCTTCGGCAGCTTCTTTAACTATGGCAAATCGATCGGCCTGTTGTTGCGCTTGTTCCTGTAATGCCCGATATTTGAGCATTTCGTTGTAATAATAGTCTGCTTTGACCGCATCATCTGGTCTAGCAATACCTCCGGCGCAACCTCCTCCTGTATCAGTCATTAAGTCCCGATAGTCACGGTAGTATATTTCGGCAGCAGTGGCGAAGTTGTTCTGTTGCGCAACAGTTAAAAGGTAGGCAGCTTCAATACTTCCAGCTTCGGTTGCTTCTATCAAACGGGTTTGTAGTTGAGTTTCCAGGGTGTTGAGTTCTAACTGTTTTTCTGTGGCAAGAAGGGTATAGTTTTCTTTGAGTTCGGTAGTCTCAAGAAGTTGTTGCAGGGTTGACTGTTTGGCTTGTATTTCGTTTAAATATTGGTCGTTCTGCACCTCTAGAAATGCTTGTAAGTCTTCCATAGAGGCAGTTAAAGCGATGCTAGTGGCTTCAGCTTGTTGGGCCAGTTCTTGGACTTCGGCCAGGGCGTTTTGTGCGTCTAAGAGTTGTTCTTCGAGGTTGCTATAGTCGCTGTCGGGACTGTCTATGGTGGATAGCAATAGTTGATGTTCGGTTTCAACTACGGTTTTTTGTGCTTCTAAAAGAGTTATTTTTTGAGTCAGGGCGGTTTGTTGCGCGGTTAGGATGATCTGTTTTTGGTTTAAGAGATCGATTGATTGTTGTAGTTGAATGGTTTTAGTTTCAGTTTCGGGGGTGACGGGTTGAGAGGCGATCTCATCTAGTTCGGTTTGCAGTTCTAACTGTAGCGCAACAGTTTCTGAGAGTTCGGTATCGAGGGAAAGGGTTTGCTGTTCAACCCAGGCGCGAGTATTGGCTATTTGTTGCAGCAGGTTTTGAGTATTGGTGTCTAGGGTGGCTTTCTTTTCTAGGACATCATTGAGGGCAGTTTGATAGGTTTGACTACTGTTGTCATATTCAACTTGTTGTATACCAGTGTTGGTTTTGGCTTCATCTGCTGCCAGTTCAGCGATCGCTAGTTGTTCTTGGAGGGTGGGGAGTAACTCAGAAAAGGTTTCTAGTTGTGCCTCTTGTTCAGGAAGGAGTTGCCGTTGCGCTTCTAATAGTTCTAGTTCAGCGATAAATTGATCTAGGGTCAGTTCGGCTTCATCAGCAGCTTGGTTAGCTTCTTGCCATTGGGTGATCAGTTGGTCGGTAAGGTTTTGTTGTTGGCTATCTTCGATAACTTCTTGGTCTAGGTTGGCAGAGTATTTTCTCAGGTTGGTTGCTTGTTTGGTGTAAGCATCCCAGATGATCCAATGGTGATCCACATGGGTAATAGCTATCCATTTTCTTTTACTACCAAAGAATCCTCTTTTTTTATAACTACGTGATTCCGTCCAAGTGGGGCCAGCTTTTCGGCTTAAGTCCCAGTGTATTTCTGCTTGTTCTTCGTACCAGTCTGCTTGAGATAAGGCTGCGGTTGCATTGGCTTGTTTTTGAGCAATTTGAGCTTTTAGGGTTTCTAGTTCTTGTTGGGAGTTGGTGAGTTCGTCGCTTATTTGTTGTTGCAGGTTGTAAAGGGTGGTTGCGTCAGATAAGGCGGGGTAATATTTATTGCGGAGATTTTCGAGGTCTTTTGTCGCTAAATAAGTAGCAAGATTCCTTTTCCCACCATCATTCCAAACCACTACATAATCTTGTTTTCCATCCCCATTTATATCAGCAAACCCTCCTAAATCTTTTCCCGTTGTATCAGAAAGAAAACTGCCATGAGAACTCGTATTAATATATTCAGAAAATGAACCATCAGCTTGA